>JBLIRT010000006.1:0-38168 GCA_049472445.1 bacterium | reverse complement strand
CTATAATCTTTACCGGCTGTTTGTATCAAAGACCTTAACCAAGGCATGGCATAGACATCAAGTGCAGACAATGCGTTGGAGGCTTTATCAGATAGCTGGAAAGGTTGTATTTCATTCGAACCAAACCTTTTTGAAGATTCACCGCTGCTTTTGCCACCTGTTTGATGATATCCGGCTAAAGATATGGGAGTTTGCCAATACGTAATACAGTTATATACCTTCAAAGATTATCTAAAAAGGCTCATTTCGATGGACTGGTATGTCTAATAATCTGTATCCAAAGAGAACTGATGATCATGATCGATTAAAATAGGACCCAATCAGATACAATCGAATCCTAAATTTATTTTTTGATGCTCAAAACATCAAAAATTGAAACCCTGTAAAAATCAATAGCGGATTTTGGGCCGTGGGAAGGACTTGATTTTTTCCCAATACCAATTTATTCTTACGCTATTTTACCCGGGATGATGAGGAAAAAGCGGAAAAAGTTTTAAGCCTCTTAAAGAGAATAGAGAGAAATGAAAAAAAGTGATTACCTCCCCTCTGGTTATCTTTGAGATAATTTTTACTCTGGAAAGCTTCTACAGGTTTCAAGGGAAGAAATAAAAGAGCCTTTAAAGCCAATTCTTGACCTAAGATGCCTTAAACTTGAGGACAGAGATGTATTGAGAGAGGCGCTCAATATGTATTCACAAAAAAAGAAGGTCTCCTTTGTTGATGCTTTCAATGCTTCCTTGGCCATAAAGAGAGGGGTTACAGAGATTTACAGTTATAATGCTGATTTTGACAGGCTGGAAGGCGTAGAAAGGATAATGCCCTAGCATCTTTAAATCGCCTGCCCCTTGAACTGGCTCATATACAAATGGTGGTAGAAGCCCTGCCTGTCCAGCAGCTCCTGGTGCCTGCCCCGTTCGATAATCTCCCCGTGGTTGATGACCAGCACCTGGTCGGCCTCCCGGATGGTGCTCAGGCGGTGGGCGATGACGAAGCTGGTCCGGCCCTCCATGAGACGAAGCAGCGCCTTCTGGATGCGGATCTCGGTGCGGGTATCCACGCTGCTGGTGGCCTCGTCGAGGATCAAGAGGCCAGGGTCGGCCAGAATGGCGCGGGCAATGGCCAGAAGCTGCCTCTGGCCCTGACTTAAATTGCCGGCCCGCTCGGAGAGTCTGGTCTGATAGCCGTGGGATAGTTGCCGGATGAAATGATCGGCCTCAGCCATAATGGCTGCCTCGATGACCTCTTCATCCGATGCCTCCAGCCGTCCGTAGCGGATGTTCTCCATGACCGTATCGGAAAACAGGAAGGTGTCCTGGAGGACCAGTCCCAGGTGCCGGCGAAGGTCAGCTTTTCTGATCTGCCGAAGATCCCGGCTATCAATGCTGATCTGCCCGCCCGTGATCTCGTAGAAGCGGGTCAGAAGGTTAATCACGGTCGTCTTGCCGGCCCCGGTCGGTCCGACCAGGGCGATGGTTTCTCCGGCTCCGGCCTTAAGGGACATGTCCCTGATCACGGATCTGTCAGCCTGATAGCCGAAATTGACTCCCTCAAAGCACACTTCTCCGTGAACCTCTTTAAGCGGAAGGGCATCCGGGCTATCCTGCACTTCAGGATCGGTGTCTATGATCTCGAATACTCTCTCCGCTCCGGCCAGGGCAGCCTGAATGGAATTATACATATTGGCCAGTTGCCGCAGGGGCTGGATGAAATTCTGGCCGTAGCTGATAAAGGTGGCAATGATTCCCACGCTGACCATGTTCTTTAAGGCCAGCCAGCCGCCAAAGCCGGCCAGCAGGATGACAAAGAGATTCCCCAGCACACCCGTAATCGGCATGAGGAGCAGGGCATAGGTATTGGCGTAGACTCCTGCCTCGTAGACCTCCTGATTATGCCTGCGGAAAGTTTCAATCACGGATTCATTCCTCCGGAAGGCCTTGACCACTTTCTGTCCGCTGATGGCCTCTTCCATCACTCCATTTAACCGGCCGAGGTCTTTTTGCAGTTCCCGGAAACCCTTACGGGTATAGCGGGCCACGAATTCGGTGAACCCGAACATAAGTGGAACCACGAGAATGGTAACCAGCGCCAGCCAGGCATTCAGCACAAACATGGCCGTCAGGATGCCGGCCATGGAAAGCAGGCTGGCCAAAAGGGAAACGACATTCTGGGAGACGGCCTGGTTGATGGCCTCGATGTCGTTGGTCAGGCGGCTCATCAATTCCCCGGCCGGATGGCTGTCAAAGAAGCTCAGCGACAGGGTTTGCAGATGTTGGAATAAATCATGGCGCATCTGCTTGAGCGCCCTCTGGGAGATACCCGCCATAACCCAGTTGGCAATGGCCTGAAAGAGGTTATAGGCCAGGTATACGGCCAGCATCAGGAGAGCAATCCGGGCCAGCCCGGCCGTCTCGCGCACGGAGATAAAGCGGTCAATGGCCACGCCCATAAGATAAGGGCCTATAAGCCCGAGGAGGGTATACATGATGACCAGGCCGCCTACCATGATCAGGGCGACTTTGAACGGCTTGAGATAGGGGAGGAGCCGGATTAAGGCATGGCCGGGATCGCGGGCCTTTTCAATCCTGCCCGGATTGGTCGGTGTTCGCGGCTGCATGGCCGAGCGGATGTCCCTTTTTCCGTGGCTCGCCTGCCGGCTGCTCATAGCCGGTCACCCTGCGGTCCGGTGGAGGTTCCGGTTGAGGCCGGCCCTTCAGGACAGCCGTTCCCCAACTGTGACTCATAGATTTCCTGATAGATGGGACTTGAGACAATCAGTTCCCGGTGGGTGCCTTCGGCTGCGATACGTCCCTTATCTATCACCACGATCTTGTCCGCCTTCAGAACCGTGCTGATGCGCTGGGCCACCACCAGGCAGGTGTGCCGGTGCATGAGTGCATTCAGGGCATCCTGTATCCTGGTCTCGGTCTCCGTGTCCACCGAACTGGTACTGTCATCAAGGATCAGAATCCTGGGCCGGGTCAGCAGGGCGCGGGCAATAGCCAGGCGCTGCTTCTGTCCGCCGGAAAGGTTGGCCCCTCGCTGCTCGATGTGAGTGTCATAGCCGTAAGGAAGTTCCATGATAAAGTCGTGGGCCTGGGCTGCCCTGGCTGCCGCCATGACCTCCTCATCGACGGCTTCGGGGCAGCCGTAGCGGATGTTGTCGGCTACGGTCCCTGAAAACAGGATGGTTTCCTGAGGTACGATCCCGATTTTGGCCAGCAGGGAGTCCTGCCGGATCTGCCGGATATCGATCCCGTCGATGGAAATCTTGCCGGCCGAGGCTTCGTAGAATCTGGGAACCAGGTTGATCAGCGTTGATTTCCCCGATCCGGTTGCGCCCAGAATGGCTACGGTTTTTCCCGGCTCGACCACCAGATTGATACCGTCCAGAACCTGTTTACCTCCATCACCGTGATAGTGAAAGGTAACGTTTTCAAAGGCAATCCTGCCGTCGGTCTGATCGTGCAGAAGGAGCGGCTCAGGGATGTCCCGCACCTCCGGAACGGTTTCCAGAATCTCGCTGATGCGCCGGGCCGAGGCGATTCCACCGGCCCACACGTTCGACAGCATGGTCATGAGAATCAGGGGGAGCATGGTAGTGAGCAGGTAATTGGTAAAGGCCACGATCTGCCCGACCGAAAGGTCTCCCCGGATGGCCTGCAATCCGCCGGCCCAGATGACGATCACCAGCCCGATGTTCACCAGGATGGTCAGGGCCGGAGACATACCGGCCATGAACTGCATGACCCTGGTTGAGTTGCCGGTATACTCCTCGTTGGCTGCCTCAAAGCGTTGGCCTTCAAAATCGGCTCGCACAAAGGCCTTGACCAGACGTATGCCCGCGATGTTCTCCTGCAGAACCGTGTTGAGCCTGTCCAGTTTCTGCTGCAGGGATTGGAAGAGGGGCTCCATTCCGGCAATGAAGAATACAACCAGCCCCAGAGTAATCAGGAGGAGCGGAAGTATGGTCATGGCCAGACTCCTGCTGGTATTGAACATGAGGATCAGGCTGCCGATCATGAGGAGCGGGGCGCGGGTGCCGATGCGCAGGGTAACCTGAGTCATTCGCTGAAGGGCGGTCGTGTCGCTGGTGAGGCGAACCATCAATTGCCCGGTTTCCTGCCGGTCCAGATTCCCGAATGAAAAGGTCTGGATCTTGTGAAAAAGCGCCTGGCGAAGATCACGGGCCACACTCTCGCCGACCTGTACGGACAGGAAGTTGTTACCGACAGCGAAAAGGGTGCTCAGGGCCGATATGCCGAGCATGACCAGGGCCGTATGAATGACCACTGACTGGTTCTGCTGTCTGATTCCCTGATCGATAATTCTCTGGACCAGGCGGGGGATGGAAAGGTCCATGAAAACAACGGCGGTGAGCATGGCCAGAGCCGCCAGTGAACGCTTCCAGTAAGGCCTGACAAAGGATGTAAGTTCCAGCGTATGTTTCATAATCGCGCAGGTAGATTTTCCTGATTTTTATAGATTTTCCCGGTTCTTACGGATATAGTCCGTCCGGATCCTCCAGCCTGTATAGGTATAAGACGGCTGGCCATTATTGTCCCAATCCAGCCTGGGTAAGAAGGTGGCTTGGCAGTTATAGTCCGTATCCAGCCCGTGTGAGGCGGCTTGGCCGGTCGCAAAGCATCTCTAATTTACAAGCTGGCCGATTGCCTGCCCTCCAAGTCGGCTATCTGTTCGTGAAGCATCTCTATAATGTACAAGGCCGTCCTGGGCAGCAATACCTCCTATCGGAAATGCGCAGGTGAATTATATCAGAAAATGCGGAAGATTATCACCAGGACTTTAATAACCAGTATCCGGTAAATCCATATCTCAAATAGTGGCTGATTATTTTACACTCCTTGGCAAGAAACCGTCATCCGAAATTACACCAATAGTTCAATCACTCAGGGGGTCTCTTAAGGGAGTCCAGGTTGAAGAAGAGGATTATAGGCGGCATCTTGAGGAGAAATACTTGTGAAAGTGTTCTTCAAAAGAAAACTTTAGGTAAGTTCCAGTAAGGCTTGATAAAGGGCGTAAGGACACATCGCGGGAATTACGCAGCCTGTTCTGTTGGCCTGGAAGGTCGTCTTCCTTTATCTCTCGCCCTCTTTTCCTTTATCTCTCGCCCCCTCCGGGAAAGGGGACAGGGTGAGGAAGAAAAGAGAGGAAAAGACTCTTTTCTTTACCTCTATTGTCTATGAAAGGGGAAATGGTGATTATCCCTCACCTGTATCAGGGGGGATAGGACCAACCCTTCAACTTCAAGGCCGGAGCGAAAGGAGGTGAAAAAGATGAAGGTGAAAACAAAGATCAAGGCGGGAGTAAAATCCTGGTGGTCTATGTAACGCGCTAGATACAAGTGGTGAATCAGGATTCCTGGTTTTTCATGCTGAGCGGGCAGACAGCCCGACAGTCCGGTAAAAAATATGATGGGGAGGTGAGCCAAATGAAGGTCAAAACCAGGGTCAAGGCAGGTGGAATCTCGACTTCTCCTGGCTTATATTAGTTCCGGTTTCGGTTTGTATTGGCTTACCCCTATGTAAAACCATATGGCATAGGTACTAACATTACTGACAAGGCCAGAATAATCTTAGCCATGGTGTCCCGATTACTTCGAATGAGCCGGTAGGACATGAGAAATCCGGCATTTCCGAGAATTATGACCAGCATAAAGAACCCTATGTAGAGAAAAGGGCCGCCCTGGTGTGAAATTGCGGATTTTCAACCCAGGCCCATCGATACATCGTCTCCCATCCGGGCCATCCAACCAGCAGGAAAAAACCGGTAGTGCCGAAAATGAGAGACATATACCAGTTGGTCAACAAGAGAAAACGGTTCCGTACAGCCTTCTGTCCTGTCTTAAGGCTTTTTTTTCCGGCCATGGCCAGTACCTGACCCATGGCCAAGGCCGCAGGAAGCTCCACCTGAACGGGCATAGGTATTTCCCTCCTTCTCTTTCCTTAAAGGATTTTTACTGCCGCCTGGTGTTGAATGGATTTATCCTCGGCGTAAATCTTCCTGACGAAGATAACCGAGCCGATCACCCAGAACAGCATAATACCGAACCACGGAAGTATGAACGATGAATGAAAAATAAGCGAAGCCTGGCCTGTGTGATATTGTTGGTACGTGCCGATATAGAAAGGGGCCTTGATATCTATCAGGAAGGGGGCAATTGCTCCGATCACCGACAGGGCCAGAATAGCTTTGGCTAAAGCCTCCCGATTACTTCGAATGAGCCGATAGGACATGAGAAACCCGAGATTTCCCAGAGCTACCATCAGAGCGAGAAATACGATGTAAAACAGGGCCACCATGGGCTTGAACTGCGGATTTTCAACCCAGGCCCATTGATACATGGTCTCCCAGCCAGGCCATCCGACCAGCAGAAACAGACCGGTAGAGCCCAGGATAAGAGACGTATACCAGTTGGTCAGCACGAGGTACCGGTCACGTACGGACGGTTGCCCCGTCTTAAGGCTTTTTCTCCCTGCCATGGCCAGTAATTGCCCCATGGCAAAGGCCGCAGGAATATCTACCTGAACCATATGTGTGTTCCTCCTTTCTCTGTTAAAAGATTTTTAGCTTTTTATAAAAATAACAAACCGAGTTCCTCAAGTTTGGATTGGCCGGGCTCCGTAGTTTCAGGGCTCCAGCCGCGTGCCTGATAATACTGATCCAGAATTTTGTTGAATTGCTTTTTCGATAATACAGCCCCCCTCTTTTTCCCGATGGTGAGAGGCTCTTCAAAGAACCGGTCCGGTAGACGGTCATCTCCACGCCGGAAGCCTTCCCGGTAGTTAAATAATTTTTCAAGATTGAAGATCCGTTCACCGGCTTTTAGCAGGTTTTCTTCTGCCCATTCGATTCCGGTTATTGATCTCAGCAGATTTCCCAGATCATCTGTACCGTATCCCGGCATATACCATTTTCTGTTGTCCACAGCCATCATGCACATACCGAGTGAGTCTATGAGAGTCTGGTAATTTTGACGTTCTATAAGACGCTGATAGTTTGCAGAGGCCCTGGGAAAAGGTTCATATGAGCTCAAATGGCAGGGCCCTCTGTTTGAAGTTGCATAGCCGACACCCATATGCGGGTTATCATGAATATTATGGGCCGGAAATTCGAGCCCCTTAACGTGGCAGGCAAATTTTTCAGAATCCCGGCCGATCCTGGCCGACAGCGCTTTTACCCCTTTTGAGGCAAGGTCTCCAATGCCCTCTCTTACGGCAATCTTCTCAAGCATGGCCAGGATGGCCTCGACCTTCCCCCAGGTTAAATCAAGGCCATCCAGAAACTGTGTATCGATATACTTCTTTTCATAAGTCTCCATCAGGAAACCAAGGACATTACCGGCAGAAATGATATCCATACCGTAATCATCCCCATCGGAAATGGCTTTCAAAATACCTCCAAGATCGGATACCATGAGGTTGGCACCGATTTTATCAATATCCGGAAACGTTCCTTCCCGAAAATTTTTGACGGCCATAATTCCTTTCTGGCTCATTTTCTCAATTTCACCTGCGGTCCCTGAGTTCCTTCGTATTCTGGTCAAGATACACCCGGGCAGGCTTTTAAAAAGAGCGTGCACCTTATCGGCTGCGGCCAGAAACCGCTTGTGGTCGGCAACGGGCGGCATTTTCGAGCCCTTCACGGCTATGGCCTTCAGATTCTTGGAACCCATGACCGCCCCTACTCCCCTGCCTGCCGCTCTGGCCGCGGTGTGGATAATACTGGCATAGGACACCAGGTTTTCTCCGGCCGGACCGATATAGCAAGTCTGGAATCTCTTGCCCCCCAGTTCTTTAGAAAATCTGCTGTCAAATTCATTGGTCTTCATACCCCAGAAACGAGTTGCATCCCGAATCTCAACCCGGTCATCATCTATGGTAATGTATACCGGCGATGATGCCCTTCCGGTAACTATGGTCCCATCATAGCCGGCAAACCTGACTTCAGGCCCGAAAAATCCCCCCATATTTGAATAGCTGATGGTTGAGGCAATGGATAGCTTGCCCGAACGGGCGATGTGCAGGGAGATTTCGTTACCACAACCAGCCGGGAGGCCGAGGGAATCGGAAACCCTGAAAATGGACCGGACATAAAGATCAGAGGGTTTTCTGGAGACAGAGGATCGAGGCCCGGCTTTTTTTTTATCCTGTCCCATAAGATTTTCAAGCCCAGACCCCGACCACCGATAAAATGTTCAAGATCTTCGGCGGGGATCCTTTTTTTCTCGATTTTTCTTTCTGTTAAGCTAATCTCCAGCAGAGTTTCATAATATCCGGACAGGTTTTTTTTCACGTTGCTTCTCCTCAGGATTATCTCTTATACCACTGCCGGATTAACTCCTGCGCTATTTCCGCCGGAGCCATTCCGGAGAATTTCCTATCCAGCCTGCCTGCATGAAAAGATAGTGCCTGATAAGGACAATGGGCAACACACTGCGGATTTCCATTACAGAAGGTGCACATTCGTTCAGGTTTTCGGGTTTCAGGATTCAGACTGATCACCCCGACCCTTTTGTTTCTACAGGCCTTCGCACAGCGGCCGCAGCCGAAACAGCGATCCGGATCACTTTTTATAGCTCCTGTCCTCTCATCCCTGTACAGTGCCTTCCGCCCCGTTGCTTCATCAGGGGGAACAGGACAGGCTTCGATGCAGGGGGCATCAGGGTACACGGCGCATACGGCCGGAATGTCCACGTCAGGATTGAAATTATGCACTCTGATATTGGCATAATAGGGATTTCCCAGCCCCCGAAGTAACTCACCATTTACTCCCTGTTTATGGTTGTAAGAGGAACATACGGCCTCACAGGTTCTGCATCCGGTGCATTTTCGATAATCAACCATGAGAATGGCATAGGCCTGCTTTTCCTCCCCGGCGGTCGGATTCAATTCCAGTGAGCAACCAAGGCTGTTGAAAAAAATCACCGTACTGCGGCCCATAGTCATTTTTTTTATAAAATCTCTCCGGCTGTATTTCATCAGGTCAGACCCTTCGTTTTATTTGAAGGAAAGGCACATCGGCATCTCTCCTCCCTTCCCTAATTCTGGTCTTCATGCTCATGCCCCCGGCACTTGTGGTTCGAGCAGAGCAGGGGAGGGATTGACTAAAATCCATTATATTACGCTTTTGATTATAATTATGCAACATATTTCCAGAAAAAAGGGATTCAGATGGCGGTCGAATACCTGACCTCCTTTCCGCCCTGATGAGTGGTCAATACCTGCTGCCTAAGAATTTTAGAGGTGATTACTCATCTCAATATAGACAATTTGAGGCCTTTGGATTAGAATTATTCTTTAGTGATTAGGGAGTAAGATTCAGGCATATCAAAAAACCAAAAAGGGTTTCATTACCCTGGCACAGATGGGGGAGAGGGAGGAAGACATGAATATCGAGTTCCACTATTATATCACTCAGATCCTTGCCCGGAGGGCCGGCTTCAGTGAGGAGGAAAGCTACCTCATTGCTTACTCCTCCCAATACGTGGATGATAACAGTCTCATACTCACTATTGATGAGGAGAAGGATGGTGAATATAAGAATTACATATCCCAGACTATCAATATCTTAAGGCCAAAGCCAAAGCTTATGAGAATTTATCCCTGCTTCCATTTCGTGCCGGGTGAATATGAGTGTGAAGAAGCCAAGCGGAAAGATGGCAAGATGCATATCCTCAACACTACGCCGAATAATAAGAGGGCCAATAAACTGCTGGAGGAAGCCCTGGCTACGGGAGATCCGTACCGCATAGGGATCGCCACTCACAGCTATGCCGATACCTGGGCTCACCAGAATTTCACCGGTTACTTTGATTATTTTAACGGTATGGGCGGGATTCTGGAGAAGGTCTCCCCCAATATCGGGCATGCGGATGCTCACCACTCCCCAGATATTCCGTCGCTGGTCTGGAAGGATGAGAGGCTGATCTCACATAATGCTCTGGTGCGTAATAAGGAGCGCTTTCTCGATGCGGCCCGGCATATTTACCTCCATTACAAAGCGGCCCTCTCCCCTGAGACAACCTCACCGGATGAGCTTGAGCAGGGGTGGGGGATTGTGGCCGCAGATCTTGCCTGGGCCATGGGAAGGGAGTTTGAGGGCAAGGACAGAGATCGTAAGAAAAGGATGGCTCACTATAAATCACTGCTTGGTGACTTTACGGATTACGATGATGATGATTGGCTTCTTGAGGGGATAAGGATTGATGTCTCAGGGCTGCCTGACCACAAGAGGTTTGAGTTGTTGGCCAATTTTAACCCGCTTCAGGACAAATATTATAAGAAACATAACTTTGAAAATTCTCACTGGTATAAATTTCAGGAAGCGGTCAAGGAGCATCAGAAACTGGCCGAGAGCCTCATGGAGGATCTGTTCTGCCAGATGGAGGTGGAGGAGTATTAAGCACCTCATCAAAGAGACTTCTCCAGCCACCCTCCTCTTCGGCCCGCATCATCCGATCAGGGATGTCAGGAGCAACAGGCTTTCCAAGAGCACGCCTCTTGCCTGAGCCGGCCGGATTATAGGGAAGGAGGATGCAGGTGGAGCAGCCGGCCTTCTTGAGGAAACCGGCTATGGCCGTCAGGTTTTCAGGTGTGGCTGTAATCCCGGGGATAAGGGGGACTCTGGGGATAACCTTGGCCGATGAGATCTTACGCAGCTCAAGGAAGTTCTGGAGAATCCTCTCATTCCTCCTTCCGGTGTATTTCCGGTGCTCACCGGGATCAAAGATCTTCAGGTCGTAGAAGATAAGGTCAAGGTAGGGGAGGAGCTTTTCCTTAAAGTCCCTCATCTCAAAGAGGCCGCAGGTCTGAAGGGCAAGGTGGGTATTCTGTTTTTTCAGCCCTATGGCCAGACTCTCTCCATAATCCATGAAGAGTGTAGGCTCACCTCCGGAGAGGGTTACCCCGCCCTGCGAGGTCTCATGGAACAGGGAGTCACCCTCACAGATGGCCAGGAACTCAGGCAGAGGATAATGCCTTCCTATTACCTGGAGGGCCCTGGTGGGGCACTCATGAGCACACGTTCCGCAGCCTGTGCAGATCTGCCTGTCAATCCGGTCATTCCTGTCAAGGCGAATAGCACCTACCGGGCATACGGATTGACATTCACCACAACCGAGGCAAAGATGAGCATAGAAGGCCACCTCCTGCCTGCTCTCCATTGATTCCGGATTATGACACCAGGCACAGGAGAGGGGGCAACCTTTGAAAAATACGGTTGTCCGAAGGCCCGGGCCGTCATCAAGGGCCAGATGACGGATATCGAAGATGAGCGGCTGATGAGTGCTGCCGGTCACAAATTCTGGCCTGCCATGAGCTGGAGGCGCTTGGCCATGTAGGCAAACTTATACAGGTAATTCAGATTGCCGTCGAAGGTAATCTCCTGATTCAGGAGTGAGCCGAGAATATCCGGTTTTGGGGAAAGCAGGTATTTCATAAGTGCCTGGTTATCCCTGAATATCACGGTGATGCTGGTGCTGTCCACCATTCTGTTCAACACTTTCATCCTGCCTTTCCCAAAGACAGCCGCCGCCGTGGTGGCGGCATCCTTACTTCGAAAAAGATAGGTGGCCTCAAAATCTCTGATGTTTTTCCTGTACTCTCCATTGATGAAGAAGGCTAGGCTCATGAGATTCAAGAGAAGTTGCAGAAAGCCTTCGGCAAACTCGGACTGGAGGCACTGGAGAAATTTGTCACCCGCTTTCCTGGCCCGGTAGCGGCGAAGAAAGAGAAAGTTTAAAATAGTATCCATGAGATAATCCTCCTCTCAGGCAGAACCCAGCATTGAGCTGTGATCCGCCGGGAAAGGCACAGCCTCTCCTGTCTCTATGTCATAGGCAGTCCTGGTAATGATCTCCTCTTTCATGGCCTCGTTGAGATCCCTGAAATAGGCCGAATAGCCGGACACTCTCACCAGGAGATCCGGGAACCGGTCAGGGTTGCGTCTGGCCTCAAGGAGTGTTTCGTAGGACATGATATTAAACTGGATGTGCATTCCACCATGGCGGAAGTAGGCCTCCACGGCTCCGGCAAACCTGGCAAGATCGTCCTTATCTTTCAGGGCGGGATACTTGAGATTGAGGGCTTGTCCACTCGGAATGCAGAGGCTGTCCAGGCCGGCCACTGCTTTCAGGCAGGCCGCAAGGCTCTGGGCTGCCTGCGAGACAGGGGTAATACCGCTGGCAAATACCTTGTTGGCTTTCCTCCCGCTGGGCAGAGCGCCGGCCAGCTTTCCCTGGCCTGCGTGATTGGTCATGGTCCAGTATCCGGGCCGGTATTTGCCGCCGCGATAGCTGGTATGGCTCTGGTAGACGTCATAGAGGAAGCGGACCATGTTCCGGGAATTCTTCAGGGCCACTGGATCTTCTGTCCCATACTTCGGGGTTTTGTTGACCAGGTATTGATGGAGTTTTTCATGACCTGCAAAGTTAGCCTGGAGGGCCTTAAGAAGTTCACTGAAGGTACATTTCCTGTCAAGGAAAACAGCCTTCTCGATAGCGTTGAGGGAGTCTACCGTATCGGCAAAGCCTATATGGGTTGCCCCAGAGGAATTATAGAGGGCTCCTCCAAAAATAAGGTCCTGCCCTTTCTCCATGGGCCCTTCAAAGAAGGCTGAGAGTAAGGGTGTAGGCATGATTTCCTGATGTACCTTACCAAAGCACTCATTGAGCTTGATGGCCTCTTCGATGAGCCATTTGAGCTGGGTGGTAAAAGCCTCCCAGAACTGGTCAAAGCTGGTAAACTGAGAAGGATCGCCGGTGACCGGCCCGATCTGCTCATTCCCGGTGATAGGCCTTCGGCCGTTGTGCAGGGCCAGCTCAAGGGGAGCCACCAGGTTGAGCATGATGGCGCTTGAGGCATCATAGCTCCTTCCGGCTGAAGCCAGCTCTACACATCCTATGATGGCGTAATCCCTGGCATGTTCAGTCTTGAGGCCCTGATTCTCCAGGGTTTTTATGTCAATTACGTCATTATGGAAGGCAGGCACTGCTTTCGTGCTGCTGATAACCTCAGCCACCCTCAGGCAGTATTCCCTGGTGTTTTTTTTATAATGATATCGGGCATTGAGGCTCGGGTCCCTGAGCTTCAGGAATTCAGTCACCCTGAGCATGAGGTAGGTGAGATCATTGACTGCATCCTCTCCCTGCTCATCTACGCCGCCGACAGTCACGGCCGGCACAGTTCCCGCGCCGCCAAAGAGCTCTTCGGCCGTCTCCGGCACAAGGTTGGTGTTGTCATTGAGCTTCAGCCACAGGCAGCCAATCAGCTCCAGGGTCTCCTTCAGAGAAATCCGGCCTTCTTCTCTATCTTTGCGGTAATATGGATACAGGAGTTGGTCAAGCCTTCCCGGACTCATGGCCATATTGATATTCTCGGCATGGATAGCCACCTGAACAAGCCAAACTGAGTTTATGGCTTCCCGAAACGTCCTGGCCGGCTGAGCCGGGACCTGGCCGCAGACCTCGGCCATCTTCAGGTAATGCTCTTTCCTGGCCGGATCTCTCTCCAGGGCCGCCAGCCCTTTGGCCTTTTGAGCCAGATTTTTGGCATAGAGGATGACACCCTCCAGGGCAATCTGTACAGCCTGATAGAATTTGGCCTTTTGCCTGTCCGAAGCTGTTATATTCTGGCCGCTCGCTCGCAGGGCCGCTTCCTGTTCCGCGGCTTCCCTGATGATATGCTCTACTCCCTGCTCAAGAACAACCCGGTAGTTCGGCACCGTATGCGAGATACACCCTGACTTGGTGGCCAGAAAGAAGATCAACTGCTCGAAAAGTTTCATACACTTCGGGTTTTGGTACTTCTTCCTGGTATACTCGAGAATATTACGATCCATCCAGTAAGGAAATATGGTAAAGTTAAGCTCCTCAGCCTCCTTCCTGGAGAGGATCTGAGGATTTTGAGCCCTGGTGCTGATTACGTCAAGCTCCGGCCATATGGTCATCCCGGTAAACTCGGGATAGACTGGTGCCCCGAAGGGTTTTGAGGTGGTGGTTCCAGCCAGAAGATTGTCATCAAAGAAATGAGGCTCCTTCCGGGAGAGAAAATACCGTACTGCCTTGGCGTATCGGATCTCCATAGGCTCATAGGGCGAGGACATATCGCGCAGATACCGGGTTATGTGCCTGGCCCTCTCGATGCAGACATGAGCCCGGCACTGCAGAAGTCCTCCCCTCAGATTTTTGAGGATAGGCAGACTCTCAAGATCATATTCCTTTAACCTGATGTCTGGTAAAGTAACCATGCTCATTCTCCTGTCTCTCCGGTTGGTTGCCTCTTTCCAGCCACCATCTCCCCTGTTTCGCAAGCCGGGCGGGCTCTGGAGCGCCGCTGCATAGCCATTCCCTTCAGCCATCCTGCCCAATACAAGACAATCCCTTTGATGAGGGAAGTAATACTCAGATGACGATCACCAGGGAAGTCGCTCAAGATCGGCAGAGATGGTTGTTTGTGCCTCGACGGCCCCAGCCGGGCGATAGAGAAAGAGGTAGTGATGATAAGATACTATAGTATAGGGAGAAAATAATTGCAAATAATTTGTTTTCCTACCCACCTCTTCGTTAAATCACTTTCATTTCAAGGCAATTGAAATTCTCATTTTGCTTTTCGTGGCCAGGAAGTGTAAACTGAGAATGAAGGATGACAATTAGCAGGAACGAATCTGAAACACTTTGATTTTTATGATTAAGTTTTGAGTGAGGAGGAATCACTCATGACCTACGAAAAAGCTATCTTGGCCGGGGGGTGCTTCTGGTGTATGGAACCCCCTTTTGAAAAACTGCCCGGAGTTGTCAAAGTTACGGCCGGCTATACCGGAGGGCATAAGGAAAATCCAACCTATGAGGAAGTATCATCCGGGAAAACGGGTCACCTGGAAGCAATAGAAGTAATCTACGATCCTTCTCAGGTAACCTATTCTCAACTGCTCGACGTCTTTTGGAGACAGATAGATCCAACCGATCAGGCCGGACAGTTTGTCGACCGGGGCTCGCAGTATAAAACGGCCATCTTTTATCTCAATGAAGAGCAAAAGAGGCTGGCGGAAGAGTCCAGGGAAAAATTGGAAAAATCCGGCCGGTATGATCGGCCGATTGTGACCGGAATTATTCATGCCTCCCGGTTTTACCGGGCAGAGGATTATCATCAGAGCTATTATAAACAAAATCCGGACGGATATACCATGTACCATTCCCGCTCAGGTCGCGATCAGTACCGGAAAAAGGTCTGGGGAGAAGAAAATCAGGCCGGATCAACCAGTGAGGAGTTAAGGACAAGATTAACCCCTTTGCAGTATAGCGTTACTCAGGAAAATGCAACTGAGAAGCCCTTCGAGAATGAATATTGGGATAATAAAAGAGAAGGGATTTATGTCGATGTTGTTTCCGGTGAGCCGCTCTTTGCCTCTTTTGACAAGTATGATTCAGGAACCGGATGGCCGAGCTTCACAAGGCCGCTTGAGCCGGAGGATATTGCTGAAAGAGAAGACAGAAGTCTTTTAAGGACAAGAACCGAGGTAAGAAGCAGGCATGCTGACTCACACCTGGGACACGTGTTTAAAGACGGACCTCCGCCAACAGGTCTTCGCTATTGCATCAACTCGGCCGCCCTGCGGTTCATTCCCAGGGAGAATCTGGAGAAGGAGGGCTACCGGAAGTATCTGAAGCTGTTTACCGGGGAGAAATGAGAACCTGTCCGGAAAATCTATATATTGGCAAGGTAATCCCCTCACTTTGCCCTCTCCCTTTTCAGGGGAGAGGGCTGGGGTGAGGGGAACTCTTCTGACAGGCGGTTAGTACGGCTGAAACCGGAAGTGCTTCACCTGAAAATGGTCTGATAACTGGCTGGCATCATTTTCAGGTCATTTGTGCAAACGGCCGACATGAATGTTTCACCTTTGAGGAGGAAGCCGTGAGAAAGTTTCGTGGCAGCAATTATCTCTGACATGAGTATATTATCTAATAGGTATACCTTATCTTTATGGTATGCGAGGTGCTGAACCGGGGTCTGGCTTCCAGAACGCACTCGACCGTATATTCCCCTTCAGGCAAATCGTTTCCTTCATCGTCCGTAAGCTCAACCTCTCCCTGATAAGACCATGTTTTTCCATGTTCAAGGGTCTTTTCGGTTATTATTTCCATGAGACAGGAATCCTGTCCGCGGTTCATATGAGAAACCCTGTTTCCCTCCTGATCATAGATTGAAATATCGAATTCACAGGGACCGAAAACAAAGTCAATAGGTCTGCCGGTATTATTGCTGATGGCAAACTGCCCGTGTAACATGACCGGCTCCCGATCGGGGTCTACGACCGGCATCTTATTGATGAAATATTCGAAGCGATCGGTACCGCCCCTGGTGGTGAGGGTTATGGAAGCCGGTGCCGGATAGGTTTTCCCATTGACCACACCCTTCTTGAATTCCCATGGATTGGGGCCGGCAATACTCTGTGATATCCATTTGACCACACCTGCCTTGGGGGCAAACCAGATGGATTCTACACCTCCGTCCGTGCAGCTCGTCTTAAGGTCAATTCGGATACAACCCTGAAACGTTCCGGCGGGAACGGCTACTGTTTCATTGCGGGCCGCCAGGGTGGCATATATTTTCCCGTTACACTCGCCGGCATCTATGTACCATCGGCTGCCTACAGCCGCATTGAAATTGGCAAAGAGCTGGGTCCGGCCATTGGTATAGAGATAAAGGTACTCGTTGCTGGTACAGGTCCAGACCCACAGGGACCCGAAGCCTGCAAATTCCGTCCAATACCTCCAGTACGGGCCGCATGTGTATTGAACTTTCGCCTCCAATGGTCCGCCTAAGCGGCCAGTGTACGTATAAGTATCCTTGACTCCGTTGGGCATGTAGATGGAAGCCTCACCATGAGTAATGAAAAAACATAAGAGAATAAAGACCGGCAGTATACCATGAAAAAAAACCTTCATCTTTCCTTTCATAACCCTACCCTCCTTAAAAATATTGGTTGTGTCATGCGCCAGGTGAAAGCATCACCTGTCTGTCTCTGCATTATAGATAGTTATTCGGTACGTCCGGATGAATTACTGTTTTTATGGAATGCAAAAAAATGAAGATTTCTTATGTATCAATTATTCCAAGCAATTTCCATGCCAACCTTTTATGAGGACTATACCCGGTGATCGAAAAGCCTTGAAGTAAAGTGGGTTTACATAAATACCTCGCTAATAGTGGAACCATTTGATAATATATAGAGAGCATAGGTAAATAGGATTTACGGTCAGGAAACATTGTTTACGTTTAAGAGCAGGTGAATCAGCAGGGCCTTGCGTGCCTGTCCGAAAGCCGGCTGCATCATCAATACTGATGAGGTCTTTCAGGATTTTCCGAAAAGATACTGAGTACAGATAGCGTCAATGAATCACAAAAAACAGGGAATGGCCCGCAAGCCTTGATCGAAAGGAGGTCGTTGAGCCATGAGTTACAAGAAAATCCTGGGAGCCCTCATTGGAGGTGGGATTGGATTTGGAATCGGATATCTGAACCGGTGTCTGGGAGCGAGGGGTTGAAGCCTGACCGCCAATCCCTGGTCGGGGATTATCATAGGTGCGCTTCTTGGCTATCTTATTGCGCCGGAATAAAGCCACCTTGTCGGTTTATGGATTTACCTCAAAAAAATTGCTAAGATTCAAGTCAGAAGGATAACGCGGGAAGAGCGCCGCCGGCTGACCGGTGTGCCTTTCCTGAAAAATAAGAGGGAGGATGAGCCGTGTATATAGTCCATGTTTTTGTCCAGGTCAAACCTGATCAGATCGAGGCCTTTAAGGCGGCCACCATTGAAAATGCCCGCGGCAGCCTGAAAGAGCCCGGCATCGCCCGTTTTGACCTTATTCAGCAGCAGGATGATCCGATGCGTTTTGTCCTGCTCGAGGTTTACCGCACGCCCAATGATCCGGCCCGGCATAAGGAGACCGCGCATTATCAGAAATGGCGCGACACCGTGGCCGATATGATGGCCGAGCCGCGCAGCGCCATCAGGTATGAAAACGTATTCCCTGACGACCAGGGGTGGGGTTGACCATGCGGTTTGAATTTGCCACAGCCACCCGGATTATTTTCGGCCAGGGAGCCAGCCGGGAAGTAGCTCCGCTGGCGGCAGGCATGGGCCGCCGTGCCCTGGTGGTCACCGGCCGGAGCCCCGAGCGCGCCTGGGAGCTCTTCTCCCGATTGAGGGAGCAGTCCATCGAATTTCACACCTTTAAGGTGCCCGGTGAGCCGACCACGGCCCTGGCCCTCGAAGGAGTGAAGGTTGCCCGGCAGGCCGGGTGCGATCTGGTGATCGGCTTTGGCGGGGGAAGCGTCCTGGATACGGGCAAGGTGATTGCCGCTCTTTTGACCAACAGCGGTAAATTGATGGATTACCTTGAGATTGTCGGACGCGGCCTTCCGCTCAAAAAACTTTCTGCCCCCTATATCGCCATTCCGACCACGGCCGGAACAGGTGCAGAAGTAGCCTTTAACGCTGTCCTGATTTCGCCCGAACATCGGGTCAAGATCAGCATGCGCAGCCCCCTCATGGCCGCCCGCCTGGCTGTGGTTGATCCTGACCTGACCAGCACCATGCCGCCGGCCCTGACCGCCAGTACAGGTCTGGATGCACTGACCCAGGTCATAGAGCCCTTCGTCTCCCGCCAGGCCAATCCGCTGACTGACGGTCTATGCCGCGAGGGGATGCAGCGGGCAGGCAGCTCGCTGCGGCGGGCCTTTGAGGATGGAAGTGAAGCCGGCTGCCGGGAGGATATGGCCCTGACCAGTCTCTTTGGCGGTCTAGCCCTGGCCAACGCCAAGCTCGGAGCAGTCCACGGCCTGGCCGGTCCTCTGGGAGGCATGATCCATGCGCCTCATGGAGTAATCTGTGCCCGCCTGCTGCCGCTGGTCATGGAAGCCAACGTAGCCGCCTGTAAGAGCCGGGCGCCGGATTCTCCTGCCTTGGCCCGGTACGATGATGTGGCCGGGATTCTGACCGGAAAGCCTGCGGCCCGGGCTGCTGACGGCATCCTGTGGGTGGAAGAGCTTTGCGCCGCCCTTAAGGTGCCGCGGCTTGGTGAGTTCGGCCTGACCGAAGATGACTTTCCTGAAGCAGTGGATAAAGCCCAGCGGGCCAGCAGTATGAAGGGAAATCCCGTCACCCTGACTGCTGAGGAGCTGACCGCCATCCTGCGAAAAGCCCTCTGAGTAGTCGGCTGTCATCAGTATCAGAACACGAAAGGCGGTTCACCGGCCACCTGAGTCAGAATGCTCCGGGCCATTTCCTCCTGCTCCGGGGTGCCTGAAACTGCGAGCCAGACACTGCCCTCGGCCCCGCAGACACCCCCTCCGGCCACAAGTTCCGCAGTAGCACCGGAGATCATAGAGATAGCCTCAAGCTCTGTCACAACCTCACCGGAGACAGGGAGAAACCTTGGCCCTTGGGCGCCCGGTACGTTGAGCAGGGCAGCCAGTCTGTCAAGATCACCGGACACCCGCTTTTCCAGTCCGACCGGCAACATGAGCCGCACGCGTCGACCGACTACGGCCTGAAGTGAGGCGGCAATCGTGCCCCCCTGGGGATGGCCGATCAGGATGGCCGCACGCCGCCGTGACAAATCAACGGCGTTTGCCCCTTTGAGAATGACATCACCTTCCTTGAGACTATCGAGCACATCGAACATGGTGTTTCCCTGCTGCCACCTGCCCTTGACGATCACCACATCGCCGGGGAATTGACTTTCATCAGGCAGCCGGCCGGTTTCCGTTGTGGGGCGGGAAGGCGGCAGGGTAATGCCGCGGAAGAATTGATCCCTGCTGAATCCCTCACTTTGGCCAAGCTCTTTCAGGATCTCCTCGGCTATATAACCGTTGGTGGTCCCGGCTATTACAACAAGCGTACCGGACTCCATAGCCTCCCGTACGGCCGGATGCGCAGTTACAGCCCTGGCTATCAGGCGCTTTCCGGCAGCAGGAGTAAGAATAAACTGATTCATGGATATCTCTCCTTTCCTTCAGTATGATTAATCCTTCTTTTTGTCAAATGAACCTTTCCCTCCTGAGCTTAGTCAGGATCGATAGAAGAGATTTTTTATTCATTTCCTGGAAGATAATTCCGAAAAAATCTTTTTCGGTATCGGCCGGCTGCTTCCCAGCCGCAGCAATGAGCCAATCCGGCGGCGGCAAAAGGCGCTGGATGGGCTGCTGTCATTATTGCCTGGGGCTGCACCGTGTTTCTTTCGTTTTTGAAACAGTAAAATCAGATAGATTAAGTCTGACTTTTGTTTCCATGGCCGCTCCCAAACCATGCAATTCCCACTCAGCGCGCTCCGGGCAATTATCATCGGCCGCCTCTCCCGACTCGGCCCAGTAGGTAATCGAGTCGTCCTTTATTTCGGTTGGGCTGGCCCATGATCCTTCATAAACCTTCCGGCGCTTCTTCAAGTCCCAGATTATAAGACCGCTCGGCCCGGGACCGGTTGTACTGTCAAGAATAAGGAGATCTTTCGTCAACCCGGCGAAATATTCAGCCCATTCATTTTTGATTTCAAAGTCGTTATTTTGGAGAATATAGCTGCATGGCAGTTCTTCATCTGCCCTTGATTTGTATTTTACCAAAAAGTCGGTACCCACCCTCCCTTTAACGCTTTTCGCAACTACGAGGTACCCAGGTGATTGATAACACTGGACATGGCTCGATTCGACGGGCGTGAGGGATTCGCTTACCTGGTTGACACCATCGGCCTGTTCCTTTTCTGCTGCCGCAAGGTTAACGAGGCGTACAGGACAGGCAATGAGATAAGTCGCTATAGCCAAATAAAAATAGATCGTTTTCATATGCTCCTCCTTCAGATATTCCCAGATATCCCTTCAGATATTCAAGGATATGCTATTAATATGGGTATTGTAAAGAATCTTTTTAAGGTAAATGGAGCATTTGAAACCTTATTCCTCCTTCAATCTATAACTACTATAGATTTTTTTGAAAATTACCTTGACGAGGGAAAACACCTCATTGTATACTTTTAGTATACTTTCTTAAAAGCAAACCAATGCTGGTAACTCATAAAATATCATAAATATGCTGAGCCCGGATGGCTCTCTCTGTACATAGATAAGAAACCAGAGGCTGTATCATGGCTGTTTATGCCGTCATCACCTTCCACACAACCCACTTTGCCCTCAAGGCCAGAAAGGTGCTCACCAGGGCCGGGAAAAAACCGGAAATGATTCCAGTACCGCGAGAATTCAGCTCTGATTGTGGATTCTGCTGCCGGATTCCCTGGGGGGAAAAAGATGAAATCGAGGATATCCTCAGGCAGAACAGGGTCGAAACCGACCGGATCTTCCGCTGGGAAAGGAATGATGAATAAGCCTGTCATGTACTTTGATCATGCGGCCACTTCGGGCACCAAGCCGCCTCAGGTGATTGAGGCCCTGGTCGATTGCCTGAAAAACGCCAATGCCAATCCGGGAAGATCGGCCCATTCGTTATCGATCAGGGCGGCCGAGATCATCTATACAGCCCGTGAAGCCCTGGGAACATTGTTCAACTTTCCCGACACTGAAAACATCATTCTCACCAAGAATGCCACCGAGGCCATCAACCTGACCCTTTACGGAACCCTTGAGCCTGGTGATGAGGTAATCACCACCTCCATGGAGCATAACGCCGTGCTGAGGCCCCTTCATCATCTTGCGGAAAAAAGGCTGATCGAGCTTCGCCTGATCAGGGCCGATATCAATGGCCTGGTTACCCCTCAGCAGATAGAGGGAGCCCTTTCGCCAAAGACCAGGCTCATCGTGGTCACCTCAGCCTCGAATGTGTGCGGCACAAAACTCGACCTGACGGGAATATCCAGGGTTTCCAGGTCTTCAGGTCTGAAACTTTTGATTGATGGGGCTCAGGGTGCCGGAGCGACCAGGATAGACTGGGAGAAAACCCCCTTTGATTTTCTGGCTGTGACCGGCCATAAACACCTCTTCGGCCCCCAGGGGACCGGGGCCCTCCTGGTCAGGAATCCTGATGAGCTTTCCTCCCTCATGCAGGGAGGCACAGGCAGCCTGTCCGAAGAGACCTTCCACCCTGACTTTCCGCCGGATAAATTTGAGGCCGGAACCTTGAATACTCCCGGCTTTGCCGGTCTGGCCGCAGGGATTCATTTTATCCTGGAGGTCGGGCTTGAGCGGATCATTGAGCGGGAGCACCACCTTACCCGCACCCTGCTTAAGGGGCTTCTGGAGATCGAGGAACTGGAAGTGTATGCTCCGGAAGCTGATCGCGTGGCTACCGTATCCTTTAATTTCAAGGGTGTGCCTGCCTCGGAGATTTCTCATTATCTTGACCGCCAATGGGGGATCTGCACCAGGCCCGGCCTGCACTGCGCTCCTGAGGCCCATAAGACCCTGGGCACGTTCCCGCAGGGCACGGTGCGTTTTTCGCTCTCCTGGTTCAATACTGAAGAGGAAATTGAGACAGCCCTTCGGGCTTTAAAGGCATACGCCCTGACCCTGACCAACCGGAGCCGGAAAAGAAACATATGGCCATAGATATCCATCACTTTGAGGTTTTCTGCAAGTGCGCTGAACTGGGTAATTTCTCGGAGGCAGCCAAGGCGCTCGAAATCAAGCAGTCCACCATCAGCACACACATTAAAAGCATGGAATCGGAAGTCGGAGTGGATCTCTTTGATCGCCGGAAGGGCCGGATTTATCTGACTCCGGCCGGGGAGATCCTTTACCGCCGGGGGCTGGACGTGATTGCCTCCCGCCGCAGGGCCATGGAAGCAGTGCACAACTTCCTGGGGAAAATCGAGGGTGTGCTGCACCTTGGCGGGAGTACCCTGCCGGCTGCCTATATTCTGCCGAAGATCATGTCCGGCTTCCGAAAGATTTATCCTCAGGTCACCTTTCACCTGGTCACGGGAAATACTGCCGGCATCCTGAACCATATCAGCCTCGAAAAGATCGAGGTCGGAGCCGCAGGAAGCCTCCCTGATGAACAGGCATACGCCTCCTGTATCATGGAGGTCGATGAGCTGCTGCTCGCCTTTTCTCCTGCTCATTTCTCCGTCCTGGGAGAGTCGGTCACCGTGGAGGAGCTGAAATCCCTTCCCCTGATCGTGAGAGAGAAGGGATCAGGCACCCGGCAGCTTGTGGAAAAGGTATTGGCCCAGGCGGGCCTTTCCCTTTCGGAATTACAGATCGTGGCTGAAATGGGCGGTCTTGAAGTGGTCAAGCGGGCTGTTCTTTCGGGCATCGGTGTTTCCTTCATTTCAAAGGTTGCCCTTGAGTTTGAAATCAAGGCGGGGCTCTTAAAGGCTGCTCCTTTATCTCACTGGCCATGTACCCGGAATTTCTACCTGGTTCGTCTTTTGGATAGGACCCTCTCTCCGACTGCCCTGGCCTTCTGGGATTATGCCCGGCATGTTCGACATGGGTCCATGGATGTCTGAATCCTTTTCAAATCAGAGCATAAGAGGAGGTTAACAGAAAGTGACTCATAAAAACTTTTTCGGCACCCGCTGGGGAATGATCAGTGTCGGAGCGATTATCGGCGCTCTGGCTTCCCTGCTGCAGTATCTCGGTAATCCCGAAAACATGGGCATCTGTGTTGCCTGCATGGAGCGGGATATTACGGGAGCCCTCGGTTTTCACCGCTCCGATGCGGTCCAGTACCTTCGGCCGGAGATCATCGGCTTTGTGCTGGGTGCGTTCATGGCAGCCCTCATATTCCGTGAATTCCGCGCCCGGGGAGGATCAGCGCCCATAGTCCGTTTTTTTCTCGGTGTCTTTGCCATGATTGGCTCACTGGTCTTTTTAGGGTGTCCCTGGCGGGCCATGCTGCGTCTGGCCGGAGGCGACGGCAATGCTCTCCTCGGCCTGGCCGGTCTTGCCTGCGGCGTTGCCCTGGGCGTCTGGTTTCTCAGCTCCGGGTACAACCTCGGCCGCTCGCATAAGACCTATCCCATGGTCGGTTGGCTGTTTCCCCTGTTCATGGCCTTTCTCCTCTTCCTGCTCATCATGAATCCTCCCTTTCTTCTGGCCAGTAAGAGCGGTCCTGGAAGCCGGCACGCCCCTCTCCTCATTTCCCTGGCCGCCGGACTGCTCATCGGGCTTCTTGCCCAGAGGTCCCGGTTTTGTACCATGGGTGCCATCCGCGATTCCATGCTCTTTCGGGACTTTCATCTCTTCTCCGGGGTCGTTTCCCTGGTCGTGACGGCCTTCGTGGCCAACCTTCTCCTCGGGCAGTTCAAGGCCGGCTTTACCGGTCAGCCAATCGCCCATACCGCCCACCTGTGGAATTTTCTGGGTATGACCTTGGCCGGTCTGGCCTTCGTCCTGGCCGGAGGATGCCCTGGCCGGCAGCTATTCTTATCAGGTGAGGGGGATGGGGATGCCGCCGTCTTTGTCATGGGCATGATCGTTGGTGCCGGTTTTGCCCATAACTTTACCCTGGCCAGTTCTCCGAAGGGGCCGGGCCCCTATGGTCCCCTGGCTGTCATTCTCGGTTTAGTCTTTTGCCTCTCCCTGGGCTTTTTCATGAGAACAAAGGAAGAGGAGTAACCTGAAAAATCATTCCGTGGAGGAAAGAAATGGAGGCCAAACAAATTGATGCGCGCGGGCTTTCCTGCCCTCAGCCGGTGATTCTGGCCAAAAAGGGCATTGAAGCCATGCCGGAAAACAGCTTCATCGAGGTGCTTGTGGATACCGGCACAGCCAGGGAAAATGTCATCCGCCTGGCTGCCACCCTTGGCTGTCAAGTAGCGGTCCGGGAAGACGGCCAGCACTACGTTCTGACCATCACCAGGGAATGATCTCATGGAATGAATCCATCCCCTGACCTCATCCATTTTGACTATCAAGCCGAAGGATGGTATACTTCTTTTCCTGCAGAAGAGATGCCTGGCCGTCCCGTCCGGATATAATCCGTCGCTGTAGACTATCTCAGTATCATGCACCTTATAGAATCATGCACCTTCAGACTTCCGGAAAGGATATATACACCAGATAAGGCCGGGACTGCCGCCTGAGGCTCATAATCTGCTGGCTGTGGATCTTCATGGTATTTTAGACTGAAAGCATGCCTTTAAGGAGCTGAAAAAAGAATTGAAACCGAAATGTCCCATATGCCTGAAAACCTCACAGCCGGTATAGATATCGGTACAATAACCATTGCTGTTGTTTTACTGGACAGCACCGGTTCGGTCTGCTTCAGAGATTATCAATTCCACCGGGGAAGCATCTATGCCGCCCTGGAAGACATAGTCCGGAAATTGCCTGTCCAAACCCTGGCCACGATTGGCGTGGTGGCCGAGAAAGGCCGCGAATTCTTTACCACCGGCATTGAGGTCAATGAACAGGTGGCCATCATTGAGGGAGTGAAACATCACGTCCTGAATCCCGGTTCGATCATCACCCTTGGCGGGGAAACCTTTGGGCTTATCCTCCTGAACCGGCAGGGACAGTACGAAAAGTACATTGCCAACCCGGCCTGTGCAGCCGGGACCGGCTCCTTTCTGGATCAGCAGGCAGCCCGGCTCGGACTGTCCGGCAGCGCCGAGCTGAGTCGGCTTGCCCAAAGCTACGATGACCTGCCCCCTAAAATAGCCACGCGCTGCGCGGTCTTTGCCAAGACAGATCTGGTACACATGCAGCAGCAGGGATATGGTTTACCGGCCATTGCCGCCGGCCTGTGTCACGGGGTGGCCCAGAACATCGGCAATACGCTGTTTCATGGTGTAGAGCCGCTTTCGCCGGTTGTCGTGGTCGGCGGAACCAGCAGGAATAAGAAAGTCGTCCAGTACCTGGAAGAAGAACTTCACCTCTCCCTCCATATACCTCCTGACAGTGAATCCATAGGGGCCACCGGAGCTGCGCTGATCGCCTCCCGGCAAACGTATAGCAGTGAAAAGCGTCCTCCCGTTCCGGTAAAAAGCCTGCTTCATAGAACCGCCCCTGAAAGATCCTTCTCCTATCCTCCCCTTTCCGAGGTAAAGAGCCGACCTCCAGAGTTTTCATCCTGGCGGTCTTACGTGCAGCATGAGGTGGAGGTGGATATCTATGAGGCGCTTGGCGGGGATGCAGTTCTTAAAGGGTATCTCGGGATAGATATCGGCTCCACCAGCACCAAGGCAGTGTTCCTGGATACCCGGCGGAACGTTGTGGCCGGCCTCTATACCCGGACCGGCGGACAGCCCATTGCCGCGCTTCAGAGAATCACCAGGGCGCTTGAGGACATGGAGAAACGGTTCGGGGTTTGCTTTGTGCCGCTTGGAGCCGGTACTACGGGATCAGGCCGAAAGTTTATGCAGAAGGTTAGCCGGGCTGATTATTGCCTTGATGAAATTACCGCCCATGCCCGTGCCGCCTATCACCTGAATCCGGAAATAGACACCATCATTGAAATCGGCGGGCAGGATGCCAAATTCACGGTTATGCACAACGGCACGGTCACCTTTTCGGTCATGAATTATGTCTGTGCGGCCGGTACCGGCAGCTTCATCGAGGAGCAGGCCAGATGGCTCGGTGTTCCGCTCAATGACTATGCCGCCCTGGCCGAGGGACATCCTGCACCCCTGATCAGCGACCGGTGCACTGTCTTCATGCAGCGGGACTTAAGTCATCTGCTCAGCCTGGGTTACAGTCGTGAGGAACTCCTTTCGGCCGCACTTCACTCGGTCCGGGATAATTACCTGTCGAAAGTGGCGCAGATCAACAAGATCGGCGAGCATATCGCCTTTCAGGGCGCAACTGCCAAGAATCATGCCCTGGTCAAGGCCTTTGAACAGAAATTACAAAAGCCCATCTCCGTATCAAAATTCTGCCACCTGACCGGGGCACTCGGAGTGTGCCTTAAAATGGCTGATAGATCCCTTTCGGAAAGCTCCCGTTTCAGAAAAGACCTCCATCATGAAAAGGCTACGGCCGGCGAATATGTCTGCAATTTCTGTAACAATCATTGTAAGATCAAGACCGTTGAGATTGAGGGCGAGTCTTTGGGCTGGGGGTATCTGTGCGGCCGGGATGAGAAGGACCCCACGTATCGAAAAAAACAGCGGAGTGGATTCGATCTTCTCCGGGACCATAGGAAGGTATTCGAGGCTTCCGCCGAGGGTAAGACCGGAGGATCAAACATGCCCTCCGGGGTGAGCCTGTTCCAAGAGTTCAAACAGGGGGGAATCAGATCCGTCGTGCGCAGGCCCGGGCTTTCTCTGGCCCGCATCCGCAACCGCATCCAGTTCAATGTGCTGGCCGTGCGCAAAGAGATCTTCAACTGTGGAATAACGCCCCGCCGGGAGTCGAAAGGCCGCCCCCGGCTTCTGAAGATCGGGCTGCCCGCCACCCTGTGCCTGCTTGAATATATTCCTCTCTGGGAGTTGTTCTTCAAGCGGCTCGGATTTCTGACCATTATCTCCTCTCCCGAGGACGGTCACCTGACGGCTGGAAAAGAAATCTCAGCGGCTGACTTTTGCGCTCCGATCACGGACTTTCACGGCCATATCAGAGATCTTGTCTCAAAGGCTGATTATATCTTTTATCCGCAACTGTTTGAAAACACCGAAGGGAGTGAAACAAAGGCTTACTGCTACTATTCCAAGTATGCCGTGCCGATCATCCAGAACACAGCCGGGCTCGATCTTGGCCGAAAGATGATCTCCCCGATCATGGATCTGCATAAAAATATCGATGAAACCATCAGGATGATCTATCTCCATCTGCCGGATGAGGTGAAGAGCAGAACCACCTTCTCCGAGGTTGAAGCAGCCTTTCTCCTGGCCTGGGACTGGTTCCGGGAGCGGAAGTCGGATCTGCAGTATCTTTTCAGGGATCAGGCCGGTGCATCCAACGATATCGGCGTGGTTCTCCTGGGCCGTCCCTACCTGATTCTCAACCAGGCGCTCAACAAGGGCATCCCTGATAAGCTTGCCGCCATGGGCATTCAGTCCTTTTATATGGATATGGTTCCCGCCGATGACGAAATCCTTGAGGCAGCCCGGGATTTTATCCGTTTGAATCACTGGCATTACGGTAACCGGATCATCAAAACCGCAGAGAAGGTTGCCCGGACAGAAGGGCTTTTCCCGGTCTATGTCACCGCCTTCAAATGTTCACCTGATTCCTTTGTTATCGATTATTTCAAGGCTGTCATGGACTACTACCGGAAACCCTATCTGATCCTGCAACTGGATGAGCATGAGGCGGCCGAGGGGTACGACACCCGACTTGAGGCTGCCTGTGAGACATTTCGCCATTTTCGAAGTTCAGGAAAGCGAAAGCTGAGGCCGGCCATCACCCTGAAAAAGTCTTTTGAGGACAAAACCTATCTTTTGCCCGGATATGATTTCCTGAGTGCCCGGCTGATTCAGGGGGCCTTCACGCGGGGCGGCATCAAGGCTCTGGTCATTGAACAGACTCCCGATACCATCTCCCGGAGCCTGCGGATCAATGACGGGCAGTGCCTGCCGGTAAGCATGCTGACGGCGGGGATTGTCCATACCATACGCACCCGCGGTTTACATCCCGGTCAGGTAGCTCTTTTCCTGAACAGCGAGGCGGAACTTTCCTGCAATCTACCCCAGTATCCGGTGATGATCAAACAGAACCTGGCCAGAATCGGCCAGGGCATGGAGAAGGTGGACATCCTGGTGACCAGGTTCCTCCCTACCGACCTGTCTCTGGAGCTTATCTATGAAATCTATATGGCCTACGCCGTGGCCGGGCTGGTGCAGAAGATGGTCCATAAAATACGCCCGCGGGAAAAAAAGCAAGGAATGACCGATCAGTGCCTTCGCGCAGCCTCGGACAGGCTGCATGAATGCTTTGCAGCCGGAACCTCCAAGGAGGAGGCCTTCAGGCAGGTGGTCAGCGAATTTTTAGCCATCGATACCCGGAGCTGTACCCTGCCTCAGGTGGGCATTGTGGGTGACCTGTACGTCCGGGATAACGAAATCTTTAATCAGAATCTGATCAGGCATTGTGAAAAAGCAGGTGCCGAGGTTGTCACCGTACCCTTTCTCGACGGCATAGGCCTGTTCATGCAGATACATTTCCAGACCCAGTGGGAGGACGGCCGTTACATCCATCTTCTGAAAGACAAGGTTTCCTATAATATGCTCAGTGTCTTTTCGCGAAAACTGAGCACGCTGGCCGAACCGATTCTCGATGGCCATTCTTTTGGACCCGTCCGCGATCCCATGGAATATCTGACCAGACACTTTCTCAGCATACGACATGAAGGCGAAACCTCGGAGAATCTGCTGAAGGTATATTATCTCAGGGAGAAGTATCCGGGGCTGAGACTCATGATCAATGTCAATCCCATTTTCTGCTGTCCCGGTTTGATCAGCGAGGCTATCTACAAAAAGGTGGAAAAAGAGATCGGCCTGCCCATCGTCTCCATAACCTACGACGGCACCCGGAAGGACAAGAACAGAATCCTGAATCCCTACCTCTACTTCCTGAATGCCTGAAATGGGGTTATGCCTGAATAGGGTCGGACCAGGCAAACTCCTCAAGCACCCTGATCCGATGTGCTTGATGAATGAGACAAGGATGAATTTTCCGTCTGGAATTCTCTCAGCCTTGTATGCTCTATCAACTTGTTGAGGGTCTTGATAGTGAAGACCTTACCCCTGGTAGCAAGAATCATTTTTTTCATATCTTCGCGACGGACACCAAAACCACGGCCTCCAATACAAGCAATTACTTCGAACTTCGGATTATCTCTGGTGCGTCCAGTAAGGCTCAATTCACCCAAGTGTTGAATTCTGGTAACCTTGTCACGGGCCGTTCCATCATCCTCAGTGATTTTTGCCTCAATAATCACTTGCGGATTGAATTCACTGGGAATAATGAAATCAGGAGTCTGGTCGAATCCTTCAATCCTTTCGGCACGCTTGGTTTTCCTGAAACTGATTCCCGCTTTGCTCAAGACCTCCTCAATAGCTGATTCAAGATTATCGCCGACCAGTTCACTTACGGAATCCCGATGTCCGGCAAAGGGCCTGCCCAAAAACCGCTCATAGAGGAGCATTGCATAGGGAACTCCCATCCCGGCCATATTCCGAAGGCTTTCAGGACCGTGCCTCGTATCGGCTTTGTCCAGTCGATGCAGTTGATGCTTTCCGACCTCAGGTACACTTTGCCTTAAAAGTTCACAGGCAGTCTTTGCCAGCGCTTTAAGTCGCTCCCCTGTAACTCCATTGATATTGAGAGGCTTATCTGGTGCCATGCGTGCTTTCCTGTCAAGCGACCGGACAAATCCCTGGCTAACTTCCGTTCCCGTCTTTTGAGTGGTAACATAGTAGAAAAAACAGCCTTGACATATTGCTCCGGATTTTTAAGGATCTCCTCAAAGGGAACTTCAAAAGGGAAACACGGCATATTCATCTCCATATATTTCAGCGCACTCCTGGACAACCAATGTCTCTCTTGCTTCGGACCTGGGTGCATCACCCTGGAGAGATTTTTCAACCTCAGGCCAGCCGCCAAAGTCATTGAGCCAATGAGCCACCCTGCTGATTCGCTCACTTGTCCCCGCCTTTTTATCCCACTCCTTTCTGAGTGACCACACCGCCAAACGTATGAGATGGCCGTAAGCAATGCACCGGATATCACCGGGGGTTGGATTCACCTTGCCGGCCCTGAGCTTAGCCAGGTCGGCTTTCACGAGCCGAGCCAGTCCTGCGGTTGAGCTGATGGGCCAGTGGCCGCAAATAACACCCTTCGAGCGGCAAACAAAGGCTGTATCAATAATGGAAGATCCCGTACCATTGATGTGAATCGAAGCGCCCATTTCCGCCGGGCAAGGCAAAGAGGCCGAAAAGGTCAAGCCGGAGTCGAGAATAGCCACGGCAATTGGATAATAGGCACTTATATTGTTATGATGATACGTGAAGACAAGGGGTGAGCCGGGTTTCAGGGCTTTGGCCATTTTCCGGAACACGGATGATAAGCCGCTGGTAAAGTGCGCCAAGTCCCGTCCCATAGTTTCATTGCCGGTGAGTTCTCTGGAATTTCGTGTCGAAAGGTGTATGAACTCAGGCTGAGTTTGACTTATCAGTCGCCTGAGCCAGACATAGCAGAAATCTATAAGCTCTGCATATTGGACGTTTCCAAAATAAGGTGGATCGGTGAAGACCGCATCTAAGGATTCAGCCGGGATTTCGCACTCAGCGGCATCGGTGCATGAAAGGCTGATCGTACGTAGGCCACCGGAATTTTCTCCATTGAAGTGATCTCCAATCCACTCACCTTTGATGGGAATGATTTCTTTCCTTCCACCTCGATGATACACCTCATAGGGCTTAAGGCAATAGGCTTTCGCTTTGCGAAACTTGTCAATGATGTTGGCCCAGCCGCCGCTTCCGATGCATTGTTTTTTATTTGGATCAATGATGCCGAAGAAATTCGATTCGCATTGGACCAGACCTACAGGAAAACCATGAACAGAGAAAATATCCAGAGACTTAAGCGCCATGGCATCATAGCGGTAAAGCATATTTTGATAGCGCAGGAGGTCTGACAGGTTGGTGGCAAGCGCGCTGCGAATCCTCTCATCGTTTATCCCGGCAATAAAACCGGCGGAAAGCTCCAGGCCAAGGAGCTGCCGGGAGTTGAACATTTCATGGTAATGCCGGTATCCCCATCGATGAAGCCGGTCAGTCTCATCGCCAGCCGGAATAAGGTCATCGGGAACAAAGCTCGCGCCTATCATCTTCCACATGGTTTCCGCCTCAACAAGCCGGTCAAGGTCCTGTGCATCAGGTTTTTTAAAAAACCTGCCGGCCTGCTTTTTTCGACACGATGGACAATGATACTCCATGGCAAAGAGACGATGCCTCGGAGGTCCTGATCCGGGATTCATGAAGGAATTGTTTGCACCGCAATGGGGACAGCTGCAACGGCTTCTCCTGGCCGGCCCTTCTAAAGTCATGGATGCCCCGCAGAAGCCGCAACTTCCCGGATTCCTCTTGTCGTTTACCTCGGTAAGTTCAACGCATTGGGGACAGATAAAAACGTTTTTGGGGTGTCTGGTATTTCCTGCCAGAAGGTAGCCGGGGAAAAGATCGATCTTTTGTCCGCACCTGGGGCATGCTATAATTTTCACCCAGAGAAAATATTTTACCGGTGCTTCCATTGACCCGCAAAGATGGCAGCGGGTCAAATAGAGATGGCCGATCTCGGTTTTTAAAGCGGCTTGCAGCGCCAGTGCAGCCTGGTCATAGACCTCCAGATCAAGGTATTCCATCTCCTGCTTGACGATCCAGTAAGACATTGGATTGATATCAAAGCCGATGATATCACATCCTACCCGGTTTGCCTCAAGAAGCGGAGTTCCTCCGCCCATGAAGGGATCGGCTATGCGCAGTCCGGGAAAGTTATTTGTCCGGTAAAAAACCTCGCGTAAAGGTTTTGAGGCAAATTCGGAAAGAAGCAGGCCGCGAAAGAGAGTGCCCGGCCTGCGGGCAAACCATTTATGGACGGCAATCACCGGCCGGTAATTCTGCTGAATCTGTTTTTCTCTGAGCGCCAAGTCTGAAATAAAAGCAATATCAAAATCCCGCTCGATCATCTTTTCATCTACATCATGAATTCACTCATAAGGGTGGCCATAAGCAATACACATTAAATCATATCACATCTAAAAACTCAAGGAGAAGGAAAGGGAAAGGGTATCTCTCAGGGCTGAGGCACTTCTGATATTCTTTCTCACTGTGCCAATAATTTTTTATAGGCGACATATATGTCCGCCTCTATCATCTCGCCACCTTCATAAAAATGATGGACGAAGTAGAGATTGCCGGCATCGTCAAGGGTGGGCTCGCCGGCAAATTGAGATACTATTAATTCAGGAGTGGACCAGATTTCATCTACCTTGAGAGAGCGAAAAATTCCAGGTGTCCCATTATAGATCCTGGTGAACCAGAGCTCGTTTCCGTCAGAGGAGACAAAGGGGTATCCATCCATATCAATGGTATTGACAGCCTCAATATTTATTGGATCAGACCAGGTATACCCATTTCTGGTGGTCACCCACAGGTCGAATTTGCCTGCTTCCCTATCACGATCGGAATGGAAGAATAAATCATCACCGTGAAGATGTACCTCTCCTATCTGAATCTCTTTCATCAGACGGTCTCCCGCATATTGCCAGTTAGCCCACGCTCCCTCTATCCACTCAGCCGTAAACATATTCACTCCTGTGTATCCTTCCCTGGCCGAGGCAAACCACATCTCATCATCCTGGATACAGACTGCGCCGTCCAAGGCAAGTTTTCCCGGTGCCTGCAGCCATACCCTTTCGGGTTCACTCCAGGTATTCTCCAGCTTATGAGTTACCCACACACCCGAAACATCATCCAATATCTGATGTTCCGGAGGCACTCTTACATCCGGCGTGAAAAAAAAGTACAGGGTGTTACCATCCGGCAGGATAAATGGAGAGTCTTCCGCTCCTGCTGTGTTCACGGGGTAAGGGAGGGGGATCGGCTGGTTATAATCGGCTGAATACAGGATCGACAGGATCGGCGGGTGTTGATCCGTCCCGGGCCCACGCTTTGTAATATCACTCGGTATCTTGTCCTCGCGATCCACTTGCGGATAGGTTGCTGTTGAATCACCATTCTCGCCACACCCTGAAATGGCAAACATGCCAATAAGCGCAAGCGCAGCAATGATGAGACACCGTTTAAGACTCATGATCCATCTCCTCTTCCTAAGGCGTTGAAGTCAAGTACCTAAGGTATTGAAGTTCTGCTGACTGGCCAGCTGGCTTAACCCTGTTTCTTTTGATGCTGGATCCACGTTCCCGGTAAACAAAATCATCCCGCCGTAGTTACAGCCGCTCAACCTTGTTGATATAGAAAATATCTTTTACAGAAAGATCTCGTGCTCTGCAATTGATAGGGTATGGAACTGTTCACCCTTTTCCCCTCCCGCCAGGGCGAATTCACCGTAGTGTCTTTAGGGCCTGCTCATTCCCGCCAGGTATTCACGGCTCCTGTTTCCTGATGATGATACCGGGGCACTCTCTGACTATCTGATCGGTATGTTCCTTAAAGTGCTCCCAGAATGGATACTGACGGCACTGAAATGGCCTGACCGGATAAATAGAACATCGCTTCCTGCCGCCTTCAAAAAAGACGCAATCAAAGCCCTGTCCGGTAAATTGTTCCTTGATGGAGAATTTATTGTCAACACGATTGAGAAAGGTCTGGATAAAGTCAATCACAGGTATGTTTAAAAAGGAACAGATCCGGAGCATCTCTCCCTGGTTTACCCAGATATGGCCGGATTCGCCGCGGCAGCAGGAGCCGGGGCAATCTTCGCACCTACCGGAATCAAAGCTGAAATCAAAGCCATCTCTTTCTATAATGCTCATAGGCGTACCGGATTTTCCTCTCTGTCAGTACTTATAGTCTGCCCAACAGGGGAAGGCTGTGCAGCCACCAAAGATATTGCCGTATTAATAAATTCCGCCTTGCTCATAGCCAGTCTGGTGGATTGCCTGATCAGGCAATTTTTCTTTTCAGTTTAGGATTATGTGCTATCCCAAGTAAGCCATCTATGGAAATATCTTCATCTATTAAAGGCCAATGGATTCCATACCCGGATGGTGAAATCTCAAAGGTATTCCTCTCTCTTTCCGATGCTCCCTTGAGTGCAGGCGATATATCTTGAAGTTTGAATTTTTTTCCTTTCCGTCTATGGTTAGAACCGGGTAATCGTCTTCAAATTTGAGATTATGAATTTGATGATATTTTTTCATTAAAGTCGCCTCCTTTGCAATTTATCCCATTTCTGATCGATCCATTCGAGAGAATATCACACCACAGAGGATAAGACAAACAGGGAATTACCTGCTCATTTTATTTAGATTGACAAAAAATCTTTTAGATGAGTATACTTTTTACAGCAGCCCGCTCATTATCCAGATATTATCCCGACATTCATTTACATCCTCTCCGGAAAATAGCAGCATATGAGTCTATCTTTTCTGTAAGGGTCCATTTTTTTCAGGATTTTTATAAAAACAAAGGGAGGAGAAACGAGCATGAGATCCAGGCGAATGTTGTTATTCATATCTTTTCTATTCACAACCTTGTTGGTGTGCCCTTCGGCTGCTCAGTCAGCCATGCCGGCCTACATGTCCATTGAGGGCCAGAACCAGGGGAGAATCGAAGGCTCCTGTACCATCGAAGGCAGGGAGGGGATGATTGTAGTATACAGCTTCGGACATAATATCCGGGTTCCCTATGACCAGCAAACCAGGCTGATCACCGGCAGACGAGCGCATGCCCCCTTCGAGCTTCTCAAAGAGGTTGATAAATCCTCTCCTCTTTTATACAGGGCCATGATCAACAATGAAAGATTGTCGAATGTCAGGATAAAATTTTATCGAATAGGCCCAACCCACCTGGAGGAGCATTATTTTACCATTACCTTAATAAATGCCAATATTGTAAAGATCGCACCGAGTGCCACATCCTTTCCGAAAGAGGCCGAGGGATTAAAGCCCATGGAGATTTTATCCTTTACTTATGAAAGAATTCAATGGTGCTGGGAGCCGGGGCAGATTACCTCAGAAGACGAATGGAGAGAATCCGGGATATAAGCTGGAAAGAATTCGCCCTATCTTACCTGAGAGGAATAAACTATGAGAAAAATCCCTGTCTATTATATAGTGTATTGCCTCGTCCTCTGTGTGGCCTTCCTGCTTCCGGCATCATCCTGGGCAAGGCAGGTCCTGATCTTCAGGGGAGGGAGCATCGATCAGGTGGAGAATCTTATCTCCTTCAGTAGCGGCCTGGTTGCTACTGCCATGGAAATCCGGGTGGCCTCCTGGGAGACCGGCTATGATCAGGAAGACTACCTTGTTTATGACCCGCTCACGAATAGCTGCCTCATTTACCAGGATATATGGACACCATCGTTTCCTGACCCTGCCACCATTGAAGAGGCACTCGCCTCCGAACCGTATGTGATCTATGATCTATTGTCGGAGTCTGAACTGGCTCCAGCCTATATGCCCGACTCTGACGGAGATGGAATAGCGGATATATACGACCGGTGCCCACACGATCCCAACAAGGCTGAACCTGGGGAATGCGGCTGTGGCTTAGCGGATACCGATTCAGATGGTGACGGCGTCCCGGGCTGTAAGGATTGTGACGATACGAAGCCGGGCATCCATCCGGGTGCCTTGGAGGTGTGCAATGGTTTTGATGATGACTGCAATAATCTTGAGGACGAGGAAGGTGCGGAAGGCTGCATCTTCTATTATAGAGATAATGATGAAGACGACTACGGCCTGGAGGGCGATATGCGCTGCCTGTGCGAACCGGAGGGGAGCCATACGGCTACCCGGGCAGGTGACCCTGATGATTCCGATCCCGATATAGCGGTGCGTTTTGAAATGGTTCTCCCGATTGGCTGGAATATGATCTCCCTGCCGCTCATTCCCAAAAACAGTCGTGTTGGCGTGCTTTTCCCCGATGCGGGTGCAGTGTTCAGATTCGCAGACGGATATGAACCTTTGGGTCCTGATGATACCTTGATGGTGGGTGAGGGGTATTGGATGTACCTGGGTGCTTCGCACAGGTATGTATTGCAGGGCAGGCCGATTGAGGTCCTGACCATACCGGCCGTCCGGAGCGGCTGGTCCATGATCGGCGGATGCTCAGGCCCGGCACGAGGATGGGTGGCACACGGGCACATCAGGGCCATATTCGGATTCAGGAATGGATATTATCTCCTTGAACCTGCCGTGACCCTGGAGGCAGGGAAGGGGTATTGGGTGAACTGCTCTGAGCCTGGCCCCCTTACCATCGAGATGGTTGGTGAATAGGTTCTGAATCGTTTGGATTATCAAGATATCTGAAGTCCTCTCCCCACCGGTCCTTCAATTTGTTAAGCTTGTGACTCAGTGCTATCCGAAACCGTGCCTTAGAGCAGCAGTTCTGCTTATGAATTGCTATTCAATCAAAGGCCATCTCTGTCTTCCATACTTCCCATACTCTTCCCACCAGATCCGGCCCTGGTTTAAGAGTCATCTTACCCGGTTTCCATCCTGATGGAGTAGCCTCTGTTCCCTGGCTCTTTCGCACAAGCTGGAAGGCCTGAATCTGTCGAATTGATTCACTGACATTTCTTCCTACCGGGGGAGTGAGCACTTCATATCCCTGGACCACACCATCCGGGTCAATAATAAATCTTCCCCTTGTTTCCACACCCGCATCCTCATCGTAAATCCCGTATATTGTTCCCACTTTTCCACCAGCATCCGATAACATCGGATAAGGGACACCGCCGGCTACCATTTTTGAAAGTTCATTATCGTTCCACATCTTGTGGACGAAGACGCTGTCAACACTCATGGATAATACATCAACACCAAGTTTTTGAAATTCCGGGTATTTTTCGGCAACTGCCGAAATTTCAGTAGCTCAGACAAAGGTAAAATCACCGAGATAGAAGCATAAAAGGACCCATTTGCCGAGATATTCCGACAGCTTTACCTGGATAAATTTACCTTTATGATAAGCCGGAGCCATGAAATCAGGTGCCTTCCTGCCAACTTTGATCATTGCCTGTGCCTCCTTTTTTATAGTCTCCTGGTTAGATTGCTGTTCCTGTTCCTGCCCTGCCTCACCGACCGGTCCTCCTGTCGGCCTGGCACAGCCGATTTTCATTTCTTCACCCATCTCTTTCCTCCTTTCATGTTAAAAAGTCGGAAATCCCTCAAAATAAGGCCATTTTAATTTTTTGAATTTATGAGTCTTCTGAACAAAATGTCTTCTACATTTTGCCGTGAATCGAGGGCAGATAAGACATGGATATCCTTCCCTGATATCCTGTAATTAACTCTCCAGGGAGGAACAATGAGTTCACGATATTGAAAAATGCCTTGTTCTTGTAATTCGGGTACGATGAGGCCTCGTTCAGGTGAGTGAAAAAGAGATGATGTTTTTTCTTTTATTTTCTGTAGTGTTTGGAGTGCCTTAGTTGGGCTGTCATTAGCAATATATTCAATGATACTTGACAAATCATTTTCCGCAATACCAGCCCATATTACTTTATAATTTTCGTTCATTTTTATTTAGCTTTTTCTCCAAATTTTCAAATACTTCCTCCTGATTTTTT
>JBLIRT010000059.1:0-15364 GCA_049472445.1 bacterium | reverse complement strand
GCAAACCTTTCATTCCCAGTCTGCTCAATCAATCCCTTGACGGTATTATTATTAAGGCCCAGGTTCAGCACGGTATCCATCATCCCCGGCATGGACACTCTCGCTCCACTGCGTACGGAAACAAGCAGGGGTCGGCTCGGATCCCCAAACCTCATGTCCAGAGCATCTTCAACCTTCCGCAAATTTTCTTTGACCTGAGGCCATAATCCTTCCGGGTATTGTCTATCATTTTCATAATAGGCCGTACACACCTCAGTAGTAATGGTGAATCCTGGAGGAACAGGGATACCAACGTTCGTCATTTCGGCCAAATTGGCGCCCTTTCCGCCCAGGAGATTTTTCATATCAGCCCTGCCTTCACCTTTCCCCGGCCCAAAGAAATATACATATTTTTTCTTTTCCATACGTTACCCCCTTTCGGCTACTATCTTTGAAAAGTCAACTACTTGAAAGAAGATGCGTTTAATGGTATCTAATAATGAAAGCCGATTCCTCCTCACCTTCTCATCATCAGCCATCACCAATATCGTATCAAAGAAGGTATCTATTGAATCCCTTACCCCGGCGAGATCCTGCAATACCTGTTCATACTCCTCCTGTTGAAGCCTTAGAGCTATCCGGGCTCCCAGCCCCTGAAATGTTTCGTACAGTTTTCCTTCAGCTTCCTCCTGAAATTGAGAGGGATCTACATCACCGGCCATATATCCCTTCGGAATAATGTTAATGACCCGCTTAAAGGAAGTCATAATTGACTCAAACTCCGGCTCCTTCCGAAAGCTGCTCACTGCTTCGATTTTCTTTCTGATCCGGATGATATCATCATCCCCTGTGGCCAGAACTGCTTCGATCACATCAAAGCTATACCCCTGGTTACCGAACATTGAGTTCAACCGCTGCTGGAAAAAAGACATTACCTCATTCTCTACCTCCTCCGGCGGCCTGGTTACCTTATCCCGAAATAAATGGACAGATTCATGGATAAGCTGATTCAATGGGAATCTATATCCCTTACTTAAAATAATATAAATGATACCTTGCGCCTGTCTTCGTAAGGCATAGGGATCTTCCGACCCGGTTGGAATCAAGCCGAGGCCAAAACAGCCGATGATATTATCCATCTTGTCAGCAATGGCCAAAAGAGCCCCGGATGAGGTTTCCGGCAGGGCATCATCCTGAAATCTCGGCAGGTAATGCTCGTAAATGGCTCTGGCCACCTCCGGCTTCTCTCCCGTACAAAGGGCATACTCCCTGCCCATAACCCCCTGCAGTTCAGGAAATTCCTTGACCATTTCCGTCAAAAGATCGGCTTTACACAGGTAAGCTGCCCGATCAGCAGTCTCTAAAATCTCTTCTTTCACCTCACCTGATTCAGGAACCGCACTGATCATGTTCACAAGCCGGGAGACAATTGCCCGAATCCTCTGGACCTTTTCATATAAACTCCCCAACTTTTCCTGGAAAACCACATCCTTAAGCGGTTCGACCAAGTCTGCCAAAGGTCTTTTACGATCCTCATTATAGAAGAATTCTGCATCTGCCAGCCTGGCCCGAAGCACTCTTTCATTTCCTGCCTGGATGATACGGTAATTCTCAGCCTTGAGGTTGCAGACAGCTATGAATCTGGCCATCAATTGACCATGATGATCATAGAGAGGGAAATACTTCTGGTGAGAACGCATAGCCGTGATCAGCACTTCCGGTGGTAATTGTAAGAAGCGGGTATCAAAGGAGCCACAAATGGCTTTCGGGTATTCAACCAGATACGTAACCGTATCCAGGAGCTCAGGATCATCAGGAACCTGTCCCTCAGCCTCCCGGGCTAAGGCAGAAATCATCTCCTGAATCATGCCCCTGCGTCTTTGTGGATCAATGATAACATCTCTTTCTTCCGTTTTTTTGAGAAATAATGGAAATCCGGAGACTTCAAAGGGGTCGGGACTCGTAAACCGATGTCCATAAGAAAGGTTGCTGCTCTGGATGCCATCCACAGAAACATGAACAACCTCTCCACCATACAGAGCGAGAATCCAATGGATCGGCCGGGCAAAAAGGAAATTGCCCTCACCCCATCGCATCATTTTGGGAAAGGAAAGAGAAGATAATACCTTGAAAAGCAATCCCCCGGACTCGAGTAACTCCCTGGTTTGGCGACCCTGATGCTGTTTAACAGCTACCAGATATTCCCCCTTGCCTTCTATCTCTTTTATATGCAATTCTTCTATCGAAACACCCTGGTTTCTGGCAAAACCAAGGGCTGCCTTATTGGGCTGTCCCTGGTCATCATAAGCGATCCTCCTGGGAGGCCCAATTATCTCTTCAACAAAACTCTCCTGCTGATCATCCACCTTTTCTCCATAAAGAATAAGTCGACGAGGCGTACCATAGGTAGTAAGCCCTCCCGACTGAATCCTGGCCTTAGCCAAAATCTGCTCAGCCACTTCAGCCAACTGTTTTAACGCTCCGGGAACAAACCGGGCCGGGATTTCTTCAGTCCCAATTTCCAAAAGCAGCTCTCTCATCATAACCTTACACCTTTTTGGATCTCAAGAGAGGAAATCCCTTCTGTTCTCTGCCCATGAGATATCTTTCGGCACAGCCTCGCGCCAGGTTTCGGATTCTCCCAATATAACCGGTACGCTCAGTTACGCTGATAGCACCCCGTGCATCCAGGAGATTAAAAGCATGGGAACATTTCAAACAATAATCATAGGCGGGAAATACGAGTCCCTCCTCAAGCAATCGTTTAGCCTCGCCCTCATAAAAGGAAAATAAGTCAAAAAGCATCTTCACGTCAGCTTTCTCAAAATTATAGCCTGAAAACTCGACCTCTGTCTGATGATGAATGTCGCCATAGGAGATCCCATCAGACCAAGTTATTTCATAAACGCTATCCACTCCCTGTAAGTACATGGCAATCCGCTCCAATCCATAAGTAATCTCCGCGGGAACCGGCCTCAAATCAAACCCTCCCACTTGCTGAAAGTAGGTAAACTGGGTAATTTCCATGCCATCGAGCCAGACTTCCCAGCCGAGTCCCCAGGCACCAAGCGTAGGAGACTCCCAGTCATCCTCAACAAAACGGATATCATGCTCCCGGGGACTGATTCCCAGCCTTTCGAGGCTCTTCAGGTATCTATCCTGTACATCCAGAGGAGAAGGTTTCAGGATAACCTGGTATTGATAGTAATGCTGCAATCGATTGGGGTTTTCGCCATAGCGACCATCGGTCGGACGTCGAGAGGGTTCGACATAGGCCGCTCTCCACGGTTCCGGGCCCAAGACACGTAAAAAGGTGGCTGGATGAAAGGTCCCGGCGCCTACTTCAAGGTCATATGGCTGTTGAAGGACGCAACCCTGGGATGCCCAGTATTGTGAAAGGAAAAGAATGATGTCCTGGAAATTCAGCTTTTTGTTCATTTCCGCTACCGATTCTATTGGTTGATATTGTTTGTAAATCAATAAGTTAACAAAAATTGGTTCCCATGTCAAGTGAATTATCACCAGTTCCTGTTTTTAGACTGGACAGAATAATACCTGCGGAGTATATAATAACCCATGTCCGAAAAAAAGGCCATTGTTTCCTTAATCACTATTGGATTCTCTTCAATGACAGCTCAACTCGTGCTCATCCGGGAGGCCATTTCAACCTTCAGCGGCAATGAGTTGGTCATTGGGATTATCCTGGGTCTATGGCTTATATTCACCGCCCTGGGCGCCTACCTGGGGACGCGGATCACCAGAAAGGGAAGCTCTGAAAAATTGCTGCTCACCGGTCATGTCTTCCTGGCTATCCTTCCCCTCATGCAAATTACCGGCTTTCGAGCCTTACCTCTCCTCTGGGTCCGAGGAGAACTGCTCGGTATAGGATCTGTGATCATTGGGAGCAGCCTGATCTTAATCCCCTATTGTCTTATCTCCGGGGCCATGATCTGTCTCGCCGCCAGTATCCTGTTAACCCGCGATGCTCCAGCCATAGTTTACATGGCTGATTTAGGGGGAGATATTCTGGGGGGCATCCTGTTTAGTTTTGTTTTCATATATTCCCTTTCCCATTGGGGAACGTGTATAGGTATCAGCCTGATCAATCTCTTCGTAGCTCTCATGCTCTCTTCTCCCAAACTATGGCTGACCCCGGTTCTTCTGGCCGTAATGATCAGCCTGACCTTTCCCTTCGACTTTCAGACCCTTTCCTGGCGGACACCAGGGCAGAAGATTCTTCTCCATAAAACCACTCCCTTTGCTCAACTGGCCATAACCAAAACAGGCCGGCAGCTTAATATCATCTCAGACGGCCTGCCACTTTTCTCCTCACAGGATTTCAAAGCCGAAGCTCTCAGCCATATCCCTCTTTCACAGGTTGGCCAGGGAGCTGACGTGCTGCTTATCGGCGGCGGTGTTTTTGGAACGCTTAAGGAGATGCTCAGGCATAATCCCAGCCGTATTGATTATGTAGAAATTGACTCAGCCATTTTTGAAATGGATAATCAAATCCATAAGACACTGAAGGTTCCTTCTATACACACCCATGCAGGAGACGGGAGGCTCTTTGTCAAAAGGGCCGTCAGTGCCTGCCTTCAGTATGACTGTCTGGTGGTCGATCTTCCGGATCCGGAAAGTATTCAGCTCAACCGGTTCTACACCCGTGAATTCTTTCATGAAGTCAAACGTATTCTCAAACCTGAGGGGATTCTCTTTTTCACCCTGGCCGGGGCCAGCAATTATTTGGAAGCTGAAGTCTTAGCTTTAAACAGTTCTGTGTATACCGCCCTGAGCCAGACATTTCCCGAGGTTATCATCCTCCCTGGAGAGACTCACTATTTCATGGCTTCAAGAGGCCCCCTTTCTCCAGGCCGGATAAGTAAGGAACTGGCCAGGAGAAACATCGTCACTCGCTGGCTGGTAGATTATCAGTTACCCGAAATGCTGGACCCCTTCCGAATAGATCAGGTCAGATCTCTGGTTGAAAAGAGAGGGAATGCTCCCAACACTGATCTGGCCCCACAAGCCTTTCACCATATACTCAATGTATGGTTAACAAAATCAGGAGGTATGAGATGGCTGGTTTCCGGAGTTCTCATCCTGGTCAGCCTTTTGGCTCTCCTGGCCTGCTCTGGAAACATCCTACGCTTTACACCCCTCTCTTCAGGATACGCGGGAATTTCTCTGGAACTGACCGTGATTATCCTGTTTCAAATTATTTTTGGTTATATCTATTCCTGGGTCTCGTTCTTCATAACCTTATTTATGGCTGGATCAATGGCCGGTGCCCTGGCTGCCCTCAGATGGGAAAAAAGTTCTCTGAGACAGATCTTCTCCCTTGATATAGCCCAGATTTTTGTGGCTGTGATCATGTTTGTCCTAGCGGCTTTCAACAAACAGCTTCAGAGTAACCTCTCTCTTTTTTTGGTTCACTATGGAATCCTGCCCCTGCTTACCTTCAGTTCAGCTATGGCCGTAGGATGGCAATTTGCGGCCATGTCCCGACATCTTAAAGGAACCACGGCCGCCATTACCGGAAGTCTCTATCTCGCTGATTTAGCTGGTGCCTCCTGCGGAACCATGTTCACTACGCTGTTGATCCTGCCCAGGTGGGGTATCCAGGGGATTCTGTTTTCGGTCATCGCTGTTAAGGTAATAAACCTGGCCACTCTGTCGGGGAAGGTTACCTGTCATAATTCATGAACAGGGTATCCATACATTATCATCCAGGCAGCTATCACCCGGAAGACTGCCGAGAAGGTCAGGGCAATCGCATCTTACATCCTTCGTTTCACGTACTGATCATTCATATCAAAAAAAGAAGGAATTTCCCCTATTTTCCTTCAAAATGGGCTCAAAATGAACCTATTCAGGCATTCTGTCGGAAACAGATTTTCCACGATGGCCTGTAAAGGCTTGGCCAGTTTAAAAATCCATTCGTTGGCCATGGGAAAAAGTGACAAAAGGACGCATATAAAAAGGGGGGGGAAAGTGTCATATTTTTATTTGTGCTGACAGGTGAGGAACAATACCCTTTCGGAATGATGGCCTCCCACCTTGCACAACTCTACCAAGAATATGTTTGGTACGAGTTGATTGTAAAGTCTTCCTTTGCTGCGAGCCGCTTACATTCTGAGTCCGGTACGTGCCATTCACTTTTGATGCGATTGCTCTGCCGAGAAGGTACTTTACCCTTTTCATAGGCCATGAGATATGATAAGCTGAATAAGCTTATGGTGAGGATTAAGAAAAGCCCTTTTAAGACCTGAGGGGGAAAAGATGAGCCAAACCACGAGGCGGAATTTTCTGAAGCATAGTTTTTACGCGATCTGTGGGACAAGTTTTCTATCCTCTCCCTTTAGCCTGGCTTTGGCCAGTCCCACGATCGACCTCTCTTATCCTCATCTGAAAGAGGCTTATTTCTACAAAAAATTGACCGGAAAACGGATCCAGTGCCAAACCTGTCCTCACGGCTGCCTTATTGAACCCAAACAACGCGGAAGATGTGGGACCAAAATCAACCTCGATGGTGTTCTTTATTCTCTCTCTTATGGTAATCCCTGTACTATCCATGTAGACCCGGTAGAAAAAAAGCCGCTCCTGCATTTTTATCCCGGGACGCAGGCCTTCTCCCTGGCCGTGGCCGGTTGCAACTTCCACTGCCTGAATTGCCAGAATTGGGAAATTGCTCAAACTACACCGGACAAAACCCGCAATATGGATCTGGCCCCGGGCCGCATCATTGAGTTGGCCCAAAAGCACGGGTGTAAAAGCATAGCCTATACCTATTCTGAGGCCACCACCTTCTACGAATATATGGTAGATATTTCGACCAAATCCAGGGAACGGGGTATGAAAAATGTATATGTCAGCAACGGCTATATTTCTCAGAAAGCCCTGGATCGTCTCTGTAACGTTATCGATGCAGGGAGCATCAATCTGAAAAGCTTTTCTGACGAGATGTACTGGAAGCTGAATGGCGGTCATCTCGATCCGGTACTGAACACTCTCAAGACACTCCATGAGCGCGGCATCTGGCTTGAAATAATTAACCTGGTGATACCTACCTATACTGACGACCTTGAGATGATAAAGAAGATGTGCGGATGGATCATAGATAATCTGGGACCGGACTATCCTTTGCATTTCTCACGATTTTACCCTCAATATAAACTTATCAAGCTGCCGCCGACTCCGGTTGAAACCCTGGAGAAGTCTAAGACTATAGCTGAAAAGGCAGGATTGCGCCATGTTTATATCGGCAATGTGCCAGGGGCTGGAGATGAGGTGGTTTGCCCCGGGTGTAAAAAAACGGTAGTCAAGAGGCGAGGGTATACGCTCTTATCTCTCGATATCGTGGATGGGAAATGCCGCTTCTGCAGGCAGGCCGTGAGTGGCCGATGGGAAGATAGTAAGAAAGAAGCAGCCGATAAGACGGAAAAAAATTCATAGTCAAGGGAGGCAAGAGATGAAAAATATTCTTTATTTATATGTGGCCTTTCTCCTTCTGTTTCTCTTTTCGGCCTCTTGCCAGGCCAAAGATGAGCCGGAACCAAAAGCTAAAAAGAGAGTCCGATTGCCTGTAGTATCCGGCCAATTCTACCCGGCCGAGAGGGAAAAACTTGCAGGAATGGTCCGGCATTTCCTGAAAGAGGCAGGAGGGAAACCGATATCCGGGAACATTCGCGGATTGGTTTCACCCCATGCCGGATATATGTATTCGGGAATTGTAGCCGCAGCCGGTTACCGGCAGGTGGCCCCTGATATAAAAACTGTCTTTGTCCTTGCTCCCAGCCACTCAGTAGGTGCCAATAAGGCTTCCATCCCGGATGTTGATTTTTATCGGACTCCACTCGGCGATATTCCGCTTTCTCCAATAGCCGCCAGTTTACGCCAGCAGGAGCTTTTCTCACCCATACCGGCTATGCATCAGCGGGAGCATTCCCTTGAGGTGCAGATTCCATTCCTGCAGGAGCGGCTGGAAGACTTCGAATTAGTACCCATTATTATCGGCCAGACAAATCCAAAACCTATAGCCGATGCCTTGCTCCCTTATCTTAAAAAAGACACCCTCCTGGTAGCCAGTTCTGATCTTTCCCATTACTATTCCTATCAGGAGGCAAAGACCCTGGATAGCGTTTGTACAGAAGCGATCACTGCCTTACAGATGGGGAAAATGGCTGAATGTGAGGCCTGCGGTAAAATCCCGCTCCTCGTCCTGATGGAGATCGCTCAAAAAAAGGGGTGGAAAGGACAATTGCTCGACTACAGGAATTCGGGGGATACCGGTGGGCCGAAAGATCAGGTCGTAGGCTATGCCAGCATCGCCTTTGTCGATGAGGTGGAAAATAAAGAGGCTGCAGGTGAAGAGAAAGAAACGGCCAAAACCGAGACAGGCAGGGAGACCATTTCTGAAAAAGATAAAAAGGTGCTTTTGGATCTTGCCCGCCGCACCATCACTGAAGCCCTCACCGGTAAAAAAAGCGCCTCCCTTTCCGAAGATATCCTTTCGCCATTTTTGAAAGAAAAGCGGGGGTGTTTTGTCACCTTGCATAAAAAGGGCTCTTTACGGGGCTGCATTGGGACTATACTCCCTCACGAGCAATTATACAGAAGTGTTCAGGAGAATGCCATCAACGCCGCCTTCCGCGATCCGAGATTCTCACCCCTTCAGGCCGGTGAACTGGATCAGATTGATTTGGAGATCAGTGTGCTCACCAAGCCGAGGCGAATTCAATTCAAAGATAGTGAGGATTTAAAACAGCAGTTACGGCCCGGGCGCGACGGCGTCATTCTCAGCCAGGGCTGGCATCGTGCTACTTACCTCCCTCAGGTCTGGGAGCAACTTCCAGATAAAGAGAGCTTCCTCCAAAGCCTCTGCCTCAAAGCCGGCCTCTCCAGAGATGCCTGGAAGGGACCAAATATAGAAGTGGAGTTATACGAGGCCATAGTATTCTCCGAATAGCTTCCCATCAGGAACATTTTGATGTAAAATAGCTTTATGGCCCCCCAACACCCTAAGATTATTATTAAACGTGATCGGCTGAAGAGCCTTCGTGCCGGGCATCCCTGGGTCTTTTCCAGAGGTATTAAGTCGGTATCCAAAAATATCATCAATGGAAGTATCTGTGCCATTTGTGATGAAGGGAATAGATTCCTGGCCACAGGCTACTATAATCAGCATTCGGATATCAGGCTGAGGATCCTCAGTTGGAAGGATGAGGATATTCATGAGGCCTTTTTTATTCGAAGGATTCGGGCTCTGAGGGAGGCTAAGGAAGAACTCCTGCCTCCGGATACTGACTCCTACCGGCTGGTGTATGGAGAAAGCGATCTTTTGCCTGGTTTGATCATTGATAAATATAAGGATGTTTTCGTCATGCAACTTCATACTTTAGGGATGGACAGATTCCGGGAACTGATTGTCGAGTCGCTCAAGAAAACTTTCCAGCCGGCGACTATCTACGAAAGGAGCGACATAAGTATCCGCCTGAAAGAGGGATTAAAGACGCAACCGAAGCAATTACTCTTTGGCCAAGACAGAAAAGAGGTCTTGATAAGGGAGTATGGAATCCGCTTTCTGGTTAATTTCCAGGAGGGCCAGAAAACCGGATTTTTCCTGGATCAGCGGGAAAACAGGAAGCTCCTCAGCAGATTTTGTCAAAAAAGGCGTGTACTCAATTGCTTTGCTTATACGGGTGGTTTCTCGGTTTATGCAGCGCTCAGTGGGGCCAGGGAGGTAACCAGTGTGGAAATCTCAAAACCAGCTCTCGATCAGGCTAAAAAAAATTTTGAAATCAATGGCCTTCATGTAAAGGAGTATCAGTTTATCGAAGCAGATGTCTTTACCCGCCTCCAAGACCTGAAGAAGGGTGAATACGATCTCATTATTCTCGATCCCCCCTCATTTGCCAAACGGAAAGAGCAGGTCAAGAAGGCAATTAAGGCTTACATCACGATCAACTCCAAGGCTCTCGAAAAGTTACCTCTTCAAGGTATTCTGGTCAGTTCATCCTGTACTACCCACGTTGATGAGCCAACCTTTATCAAAATTCTCCACCAGGCCTCAGTCAATGCCCGATGTATGGTCAAAGTGCTGGCCAGCACCGGACAACCGCTGGATCACACCTATAACCTGAGCTTTCCCGAAGGAAGGTATCTGAAATTTTTTATCCTGCAAAAACTGTATGAAATGTAATTGCTGTCCCTTTGAGTGCCGGGTTGATCGAATCACACAATTTGGCGTCTGCCAAGCGCCGGCTGAATTTAAGGTTGCCAAATGGATGGCCCACTTCTGGGAGGAGCCTTGTATCAGTGGCACCCGCGGCTCAGGGGCTGTATTTTTTTCACATTGTCAGGCATCCTGTCTCTTCTGCCAGAATTATAAAATTTCTCATGCTCACGGCGGTCAAAAGTATCAGGACGAAGATTTTATAGCTCTCTGTAAGGACTTTGTTCTATCCTCAGGAGTTCATAACGTGAACATGGTCTCTCCGACCCACTACTCGGCTCGTCTGCTCAGGGTGCTCCCCCGGCTGAAAAGGGAGATTCCTGTCCCTATCGTCTGGAACAGCAATGGGTACGAGAAGGAATCGGTTATTCAGGAACTGGAAGGTCTGATAGATATATTCCTCCCTGATTTCAAATACGTTAGTGATACCTTGGCTCTCAGGTATTCCCGTCTCCCCCATTATGTATTCCATGCCTCCAGAGCACTCAAGGCTATGCATAACATCGGGAATAAGCCTGCTTTCAATCAGGAAGGGATCATGCTGAAGGGGATTATTATCCGCCATCTCATCTTACCAGGGCAGGTGGAGGATAGTAAGAAGGTTTTAACCTGGATTGCAGAAAATATAGGGACAGAGGTTTATATTTCCCTTATGGCGCAGTATTATCCAGTCTACCGGGCTGGTGAGATTCCGGAACTGAATCGGAAGATTACTCCCGAAGAGTATCAGGAGGTGCAGGAACATCTGCTTCATTTGGGATTTGAAAATGGATTCCTTCAAGAGCTTGATTCAAGCTCATCACAATACACACCGGCCTTTTAAATGACATATTATCCAACACCCCTGATAAAAATAATAGCCAGCCTTACCATCTCCCTCTTGTCCTTAAGGGGCGTTATAATAACCAAAAGATTTCTCTTCGTCCTGCGCACCGGCAACTGTAAGGTAACAGCACCTTCCTTCTGAACTTTCTGCCTTTCAACAACATCTTTCAGCAACTCCATGAATGGTTTGTTTTCTTCCTGCTTTTCTATAGAATCAAAGGTTATAGAGGCCTGCTCAACTTCAAAGAGAGACCGTACAACAGGATTAAGCCGAAAGATTCGGTTCTCAAGATCAGCAATAATTACCCCTTGTGAAACAGTGCGATAAATCAGATCGAGCGCACGATAGTTAAACCCGACCTTATCCATACACAACCTGTTGTAGGCTCTCAGCCTCTCGGCCAGATCATTCACTAATCTTTCAAGTCCTGCCACTTCATCTTCCAAAGGATAACTTTTTTCCAGGCCCACTTCATAGTTACCGGCCAGAAGTTTCTTCACGAATTGTATCAGTTTCCGGCTGAAGGGAAATATCCGCAGGGTGATATAGAGCCAGGACAGGAGCCCCCAAAAAAATAAGACCAGGAAAACACCGTATACCAGAGGAGAAGGAGCATAGACTTTTAAGAGTATGATGTAGCCTACGATAAGGCAGCCTAATTCTGAGATCCACAAAATCCTGAGCAGATATTTTTCCATCCCTTCCCTTATCCTCCGGCTGCAAATTTTTCGATGTCTTTATCCCTGCCTACGGCCACTAAAATATCTTCGCTCTCCAATGGCTTATCAGGAAAAGAGATATCTTCCAGGGACTCTACAAGTATTCTTTCCCCATACTCACTGATTTTCGGGATTTTCTTCTTAATGGCGACTATATTGACCTGAAACCTTCCCCTTGGATCAATCTGTCTGATTGTTTTTCCTGTAAATGATTCGGGAACCTTCAGTTCAGCAAGGCTGTATTTTGAGGCAATGGGGATATACCTGATGACATTCGCCGAGACTAGGCTGTTGGCTACGATATTCCCCATCTCCTCTTCAAGATTGATAATGTAATCTACCTCGAGTGCCCTTAAGATCTCCTGCTGCAAAGGGCTGATAGCCCGAGCCCATATTTCCTTGATACCCAGTTTTTTCAACAGGAGGGTGGTTAAAAGATTTGCTTCAACATCCTCTCCTATACATATGGCCGCCGCATCGACATCCTGAATCCCCAGTGCCCTCAAAGCATTCTCATCCGTTGCATTCGCTGTGACTGCATAAGTCACAAATTCTTTCAATTCCTCAACCCGCTCTTTTTGTTCATCTATAGCTATAACCTGCGCTCCTCTTTCAGTAAGTTCTCTGGCCACGGTACTGCCGAATTTACCCAATCCTACGATAGCTATTTGCCGCATAATTCAATCTCTCCTCTCTTGATCAGCCTATCATGATACGTTCCTGTGCATAAACATACCGGGTCGGCCGCTTATATCGTATAAAGGCATAACCCATGGTAAGAGGGCCCAATCTTCCGATGAACATGAGTAAGGAAACGATAATCTTACCCTCCAGAGAAAGGCCCGGCGTTATACCCATTGATAGTCCTACGGTCCCGAAAGCACTGACAGCCTCAAACAAGGTATTAAGGAATCTTTCCCCGTGTAAGGATAAAAGCAAAAAGGTAAAAACAGTTATTATGGCCAGCGATAATATGTACACAGCAATAGCTTTATGAATTACTTCATCCGGGATTGTTCTCTTATGGATTTCCACGTGCGCCTTTTGTCTGAATCCACCGGCAATTGCCGCCCACAAAACGGAGATAGTTGTGGTTTTTATTCCTCCTCCGGTTGAACCGGGAGAGGCCCCTATAATCATGAGGACAATGAAAAGAAGGATCGTAGCCGATGAAAGGCGGGCCATTTGAAAGGTATGAAATCCAGCAGTTCGGCAGGTTATTGATTGAAACAGAGCCGCAAGTACCTTCTCTTTCATGGCCAAGGTATTGAATGCCTGGTTGCGCTCTGAGGCAAACATGATGAATGCACCTCCTCCGATCAACAGGAGGCTGGTCTTCAGAACCATTTTCGTCTGAACTTTCAAGGTAAAGGGACTTTTGCCTTTATAGAAGAATTTATTTCTCATCGTATCATAAAGGTCTTTGACAACCGGAAAGCCGAATCCTCCTGCAACTATCAGTGCTCCCATAACTGCCTGTGTCCATACATCGTTTGAAAATCCCATCAGACTATTACTAAAGGTGGAGAAGCCGGCGTTACAGAAAGCAGAAACTGCATGGAAAGTCGAATGATAAAGCCTCAAGGGAATGTTTCTGAACCTGCTCCTCCAGATAAGAAAGAGAAGAAGTGTGCCAATCGCCTCAAACAGTACGGTCATTTTCAAAATGAAGATGATGAGCCTTCTCATGCCAGTCAAAGTATCCTGATCAAGGATGTCCTGCATGGCGGCCTGTTGCCTCAATCCCATGTGCCTGTGTAACATGAAGGCCAGCGATATTGAAAAAGTCATAATGCCGATTCCCCCCATTTGGATGAGAAGAAGAATGATCATCTGTCCAAAAAAACTAAAATAGCTGCCGGTATCTTTAACGATCAGGCCGGTGACACAGGTAGCGGATGTTGCTGTAAACAAGGCATCAATGAATGAAAGCCCTGCCTCTGCTCTCGTTGCCTCGGGCAGCATAAGAAGCGTGGTCCCTAGGAAAATAGCCAAAGCAAAGCTGGTGACCATAAGTTGAGCCGGCTCTAGATTGAAGATTGTTATGAGCCTCTTAGATCCCTTTCTCCTTGTGATCAATATAATCACAAGCCCAAGCCCTCTGAGCATAATCCAAAAGGCAGTATCTCTTATTCCAAAAATAAACTGAAACAGAGAGAAAATAACAACAATATCAAACCAATCAGGTAGGAGATATTTGTTTTTATTCCTGTCTGAGAAGAGCCTTATGAGGATATCAACAGTAAATACAGAGAAGATTATCAGGTTCATTGTGGCTATGAGGGGAGCATAGGAGGTAAAATGATGGCTATTCCCCAGTATCATGAGGAGAAGGGCCAGGATAGCCAGAAACTCAATGAATATATCGCCTTGTTTTCTCACCATGGCTTTTTCTCTCCCCTGCAAGATTTGCCATTTAGCCGCTATTCCTTCGGGTCGTATAGATATCCTGAGAGACTCTGTATTACAATCGGTTAAGTCTTTTGAAATAGCTGAGCAAGGAAGAGAATGGTCAGGTTGACCATGGTGAACGGGCACTCAAACCGACCTCATGGATTCCTCAAACAGGTCGATGAGAGCTCTGGTCTGGTGTAGTTTTAGCCAGGCATCGGGAGCCCCGGCTCTAGAAGGCAGTCCTCAATTTTAAACAATCAGATGGATACCTGCGCGGGGACTTGGATACCAAGGCTCAATAAATCGGTGAGGTGATAATCGGCCACATTCGCAGCCCGGTTTTTCCAGGAAACAAGTTCTATTTTTACCTCTTCGAAGCCGGCAACCAGCTTCTCAATATCAGGATAAAATCCGTAATCACCTTCGCAGTCACCCTTTATTCCTTCTTTCATGATGGCTCCTAAAAAGGGATTATCAGTTACAATCAAGATCCGCTCAGCTTTCGCCTTAGCCGCTTCTTTGAGCCCAATATATAAACCCGATATATCCCGGAAATCCTTGTCATGAAGGAGTGCATTTTCTATAACCGTTTTTATAATCTTCCCTCTCTCATTTTTCAATAAGACATGTACATGTGATGAATAATTTTTGAGAGATAGATCATCGACAATGATAATGAATGTATGTGAATCTTCCATATGGGCCACCCCGTATCCTTTCCAGCAAAACCTTCGCTGCCTTGTGTTCAAAGTATATCACTTAAAAGGAGAGGATCCCTTATCCCCGCCGTTCCCTTCCAGCCTCTCATATTTCCTGCCACCTATATAGATCCCATCTTTCCATGGGAATCCCGGAGGGGGATTATCCGGTAAAAACTTCTCATACCATTCATCCTCATACCACATATTACCAACCGTCCCGGCAGGGCACCATACTTCATGGACACATTCAAGCAATCTTACCTTGATCATATTTCACCCTCATACGCTGTAAAAATAATTCTCGTTAAACATCCTCATGAGGATCTTCCCATCTCCACTCATTCACTCAAAAGTATCAACTCTTCAGGTTTTCATATATACAGGCTGTATTTGTTAATCATAGCCCATAGGCTAACCTATGAACATACCGGTAATCTCATGATGATCTTTCTATAAGCAATGGAGATGCCAGAAACGAAAAATCCCTGGAAAGGGCTTCAGACAAAGGATTCCG
>JBLIRT010000058.1:0-15424 GCA_049472445.1 bacterium | reverse complement strand
GATCTCTTCCCGGTATTCAGGAGTGACCAGATCCTGGAGAGACATGCCTGTCATCTCATCCACCGGATACCCTATAAGTTCGGCCATGGCTTTTTTGGTAAAGGAGAAAATTCCCTCCTGCACAATGAAAACTCCATCTTTGGCTCTTTCAACAAGGGCCGAATATTTATCCTCAGATTCCTTTAAAGCCTCTTCCGCCTGCCTGCGCTCGGTTACATTGATCAGGCACAGAATTAATCCCTCAACACGGCCGTCAACCTCTCTCACCGGGTGCAGGCTCCAGTCCCAAAAGGATACTCCATGCTGAGAATTTCCCGGGAATTCGAAGGGCTTCTGAAAAGCAAAATATGGCTCACCTTTCGCGATGACCTCATGAAAAATCTCCTCCTTTTTCCTGTCCGGGAAAAAATCAAAAAAATGCCTGCCGTTCAGAAACTCGGGATCATGGCCGGTAACTTCAGCATAGGCACGGTTCACCCGTGTGAACCGGAAGCCTGAATCCATATAGGCTATGAGGAAATGGATGTTCGTGAAAATACTTTCCAGGAGTTCATTGGTCTTCCTGAGCTCTTTTTCCGTGCGCCTGCGCTCATGAATTTCCTCCTGTAATCGTTCATTCGTTCTTATGAGCTCATTCGTACGCTCCTGCACCAGATCTTCCAGGTGAAAGCGGTATTTGGCCAACTCCTCCTCCGACCTCTTACGCTCCGAAATATCCTTAAGATCCTCGACAATGCCAACGAGTTCACCGGTATTTTCACGAAAAGGGGTGGCCGATACAATACAGGGGATAGAGATACCGCCGGCCAGCTCTTTTTCATCATCACATACGATGCGATCTTCTCCGGCCAGGATCTTGGCCATGGGACAATGAATGGTATGACACAGGGAACCGGGAAAAATCTCATAGCACTTTCTGGCGATAGCCTGTTCATGGTTGATCCCTAAGAGCATTAAGAGAGTATCATTGATCCGGAGGACATTGAAGCCCTTGTCTATGACACACATGCCATCGGCTGCAGTATTGAATATCTGATTCAATTCCGTATAGGCAAATTTTGTCTCATCCCTGGCCCGCTCGAGATGTGAGACAATGGATCGTACATAATAGGCAAAGCACAGGATGAGAATAATGACCAGGGTGCGCATCCAAAGTTCATGTGAATCGGGATATACGATCTGTTGGATGGTGGTGCCGTCCGAAAATACAAACACATGCAGAAAAGATTCGAGGATCCAGTGGAGAGCGGCTAATCCAATACCAATGGGTAAGATATGATCTGCAATTTTCAGATTCTTGAATCTTTTGCTCTCCATTTCACCTAACCTCCTATGAGATCAAAGACAAATCAAAGGGCTTCGGCTCATCGAATCCTTGAGGTCCAAACAAACCGCAAAATGATTCGCTTGATGAATTTTCAGCCACCCAGGATTAATCTAAAAAAGATATTATATTCCAAAGAAATCATTTTGTCATGCATTTTATGAAGAAAAAATCCCGGCCTGGTTTACCGCAACCATCTTTCAGTATCTTTAGAGGTTCCCCATCTTTCAGCATCTTCTTGCCGAATGATGATGAAAGGCATAAAATATCAGCCTGAAGGCTGAGGCCGGGAAATAAAAACTTGCTTTTTTAACAAAGGAAATTTACAATAACGGAATTTTTCAGTCATGATTCGACAAGAGCCATGATTTGATGAGAATAGCAAAGGAGTAGAAGGAACATGTATATCATCATAGTCGGCTGCGGCAAATCCGGATCCATGCTGGCTAACATGCTGTCTGAGGAAGGGCATGATGTTGTGGTTATTGATAAGGATAAGCGCGCCTTCCAGAGATTAGGCTCTCTCTTTAACGGGCTCACCTACCAGGGGAATGGTTCTGATCTGGAATTGCTGGAAGAGGCTGGCATCCGAAGGGCACATGGAATTGCTCTCATGACGGACTCAGATACGAGCAATGCCATGATTGCTCAAATTGCCAAAAAAATTTATCAGGTACAATGGGTGACAGCTAAAATTTTTGATCAGGAGTTGGTCGATAGTTTACGGGATTTTGCTTTCGATATTATCAGCCCGACTATCCTGATCTCCAAGTTAGTGAGGGATCGTTTTATTGAGGGATATCTGAGATCCTATTATCAGGATGTTCAGGAACGGCTGGAAATAGTCGAAATTCCTGCTCACGAGAAAATCATCGGCCAAAGGTATATCGATCTGAATGTACCCGGCGTATTTACGGTAATCAGCTGTAAAAATGAAGCCGGCGGCATCCTCCCCACGCCGGAGATAATTGTCAGGAGGGGGGATATCCTGCTCGGAATTCTCAACAGAGCCAGACGTGAAGAGGTCCTGGATCTCCTTGGTCCCTTATCGCCGGAAGATAAAAAGAGGTAGAGTCTATGTATATCGTACTTATCGGCGGCGGAAATGTCGGCTTCCATCTGGCCAAGTCTCTCACCAGGGACAAGCATACCGTGGTCGTCATTGAAAGGGATTACGATCAGTGCCGTTACATATCTGAAAGGCTCAATGTCCTGGTTATCAATGGAAACGGCTGCGAAAAAAGATACCTGCGAGAGGCCGGGATCGAAAGGGCGGATGTTATGGCTGCGGTAACCGGCGATGACGAAAACAACCTGATCGCCTGTCAGGTAGCCAAAAAGGCTTTTGCCGTAAAAAGAACGGTAGCCCGGGTCAACGATCCCCGGAACGAATACTCCTTCAGCCAGTTGGGAATCGACGTACCTGTGAACAGCACCTCAATTATTGCTAAAATTATAGAGGAAGAGACCACCCTTGAGGATATTCTCCCGCTGTTTACCTTTAAAAAGGGGAAATTGGCCATTATCCGGGTAGACCTGCCCAATTTTTCTCCGGTCAGGGATAAAAAAGTCAAGGACATAAAATTACCCAAGGACTGCGTCCTGGTTTCCATCCTCCGGGGGGAAGACTTACTGATCCCGAGTGGCGATACGGTTCTTCAGGAGGGAGATGAGGTCGTGGCCCTGACCACTATTGAAAATGAAAAATCAACCTTTGATCTGCTGGTAGGCAAACTGGAATAAGGAACGATGGGAAGGGCTTGATCCATGCTTGACCGGAGCTGCCACGGATGCCTATACCGGATTATACGACTACACAGAAGGGTTTGATCCATGCTTAACCAGAGCATGAAATTAGATCGAAAAACGATAAGTCGAAGATTATATATGTCGCTGCGGGGAATATTCTTTGAGTCAATGCTCCCGTTGGCCCTTTTCTTTATCTTATTTATCATTGGCCTGATCTTGAGCCTCTTCTTCTGATGTTACTGAAACCACAAAAGGAAGATTATAAAATCATCGGTTATTATACCGGCAAGATCGTTACAGGGATCGGCCTGATAATGATTGTTCCCCTTTTGACCTCCATCCTTTTTGCCGAATGGAATCCTGCCCTTGACTTTGCCATTGGCATTGCCTCCTGCATCATTGTCGGATTCGGCCTGGTCATGGCCTGCCAGACCGACCGGGACCTTCTCTGGATGCACGGCATGGTCACAGCCTCCTTCTCCTGGCTGCTGGCCACCCTGCTGGCGGCCATACCGCACTACCTCAGCGGACACTTCCTCTCGTATGTGGATGCCTGTTTCGATATCATGAGCGGTTATACCACCACCGGATTGTATCTCCTCCAGGATCTGGATCATGTCTCTTACGGCTTGAATATGTGGAGGCACCTTCTGACCTATCTCGGCGGCCAGGGTATGATCGTCGTCGCCATTACCTTCTTATTTAAAGGGACAGCCGGAGCTTACCGCCTCTATGTAGGAGAGGGCAAAGATGAGAGGCTGCTCCCGAACGTTATCCAGACAACGAGAGCTATCTGGCTGATCAGCCTGGCCTATCTGTCAGTTGGAACCATAGCCTTATTTGTAGCCAATCTCAGGGCCGGCCTGCCGCCTCTGCGGTCCTTTTTACATGGATTGTGGATTTTTATGGGTTCATGGAGTACGGGAGGATTTGCCCCGCAGTCGCAAAGTCTCCTTTACTACCATAGTGCTCTGATAGAGTTCATTACCGTTTTCATCTTCATCATCGGTTCCTATAATTTTGCCCTTCATTATACGATCTGGCGGGGAAATTACAGGGAAATATTCCGCAATATTGAAACTGTCTCCTTTTCATCTACGGTAACACTTACCGGTGTAATCTGTTTTATCGGATTGATGCAAAGCCGCTTTTACCCTTCGTTTCTCTCCCTGTTCCGGTTTTGTTTTTATCAGGTCGTCTCGGCCCATACCACGACAGGGAATATGACGGTATATGCAACCCAGTTTGTGAACAACTGGAATGCATTCGCTGTCCTCGGCATTATGATCGCCATGACTATCGGCGGCAGCGCCTGCTCGACTGCAGGCGGTATTAAGGGCCTGCGCGTAGGAATACTCGTCAAACAGGTCATCAACGATATCAACCGGATTTTCTCTCCGGATGCGGCCGTTCTCACTGAAAAATTTCATCACATACGAGACGTGATCCTGGATGACCAGCATATTCGGGCGGCCGGTCTGATTACCATGTCCTACATGGGACTCTATCTTATGGGGGCTGTAGCCGGTCTTTTCTATGGATATCCCTTACTGCCTTCGTTATTCGATTCCATCTCCGCAGCCAGCAATACCGGCCTCTCAACCGGACTTACCTCAGCGGCCATGCCGACTATGATGAAGATACTGTATATACTCATGATGTGGGCCGGCCGGCTGGAATTTATTGCTGTTTTGGCCTTAATTGCCTTTATCTGGGCTCATGTGAGGGGGAAGTGACCAAAGCGGAACGGTTCAGAATCAAGGCAGGGAGGCTCTTGAGGCAGGAGGTCAGGAACTGAAATGAATGGTCGGGGAAAACTGAAGATCAAGGGCAATGGTTACTCTATGAGGCGACTGTATCTTATTCTTCTTACCGTTTCAGCTTCTCTTGTCTATATCTTTTCAGGTTCTGCTCATGCTTTTACACCTCTCTCGGCTGATACCCTGATTAATGAAAGCAACTCAAGGGACGGGCAGATGGTACGCTTTCAGGGTGAAGTTGTCGGTGATATCATGTACCGCGGAACCCATTGCTGGATCAATGTCCATGATGGCTCACAAGCCCTTGGTGTTTTCTGCCGGGCTGAAATGGTAAAAAGAATAAAATATGTCGGCGATTATAAACATACCGGCGATATTATTGAGGTTACCGGTATCTTCCATAAGGCCTGCAGGGAGCATGGAGGAGAACTGGACATCCATGCCAGGCAGGTGAGAATCATGAAACCGGGTACCTTCCGGCCCCATCCGGTTCAAAAATCCAAGGTACATACAGCCACAGCTCTTTTCCTTCTCATGCTCTTCGTGCTTTGGCAATACAACCGCCGGAAAAAATCTTCAGCCTGATACCTGTGGCTGGTTCAGTAGACAACACGGCTTCGCTTCAAGACCTGAAACCTCTGCACCCTTTTGGTTCATTTCGTTGCCCTGCCACATGACCCTGATTATGTACCTATAAATTCATATCTTATTGTTTCTCTAAGGCTACAACCTGTAAAGACATGTCCCCCACCTGAATGGTATAAAAAATGCAAACCAGAAACACCATGGTTAACGCACAGGAGCCGAGAGGGGGTTAAGAAAGATGAGCTTATATGAGAAAAAAATTTGCCTTGCTGATTTAATGAACGCCCTGCACGAAGAGATAGAGCTTGAATGTCCCTCTATTTCAGATGAAGAGAAAGCGCTTTTGGCAGAATATATGGCCTGGGATATGTTACAGAGAGGTGATTATCTGGCTGTCCCTGCATTTTCTGGCCAAAATCCTCATTCATTGTTTTCGTCTTTTTCCTTTTCTGATGTACAAACCAGATAAAAAGGTACAGAGTATAGATGGCCGGGCCTTTCAAGCTTTGGGGGGATTACAGGGCCCGGCCATACTTTATAAAAGGTACAGAGTATAGATGGCCGGGCCTTTCAAGCTTTGGGGGGATTACAGGGCCCGGCCATACTTTTTTATAAGATTCGAGGTCAAAATGCACTTTTTTAATGCACTGCCTGCAGGCAATACTTCTGAATCGGGCCAGGGCATCTCCTGCTTTTCTCTTATATTCCAACGACAAAAACCGGAATAAAATTATTTGGTATACTATATGCATGCCTTTTCCATATTGTGTCGAAAAAGGAGATAGGAAAAAACGGTTTCAACATTTCTCTTAAGGGGTAGAAAGGGTAAAGAGGATCAATGATAACGAAAGGAAAGATGGTGCTGAAAGCCAGTAATAAACATGCCAAAACGATTGCCACCACCTGGCTGCGAAGCTGTTCGGGCTGTCACATGAAGATGTTCGATCTGCAGGAAGAATTCATAAACTGTCAACAGGATCTCGAAGTTAACTATGTGACGGTTATCGGAGCGGAAGATGTCCCGGAGGCCTATCTGGGTATTATTGAGGGGGCGTCAGTCAACAAAAGAAATGAGAAAATACTGGAGAAGCTGAGAGAGAGATCGGAAATAATCATTGCCGTCGGAACATGTGCCTGCCTTGGAGATTCACCGAGTCTCAGAAGCTATCTTCTGAATGAATATGCCATAAGGGAAAGGGATGAAAAAAAACCTCGTCAGGATGTCCGGCTTCAACCGAAACCGATAAATCAGATCATACCGGTTGATTACTATATACCTGGGTGTCCTCCCCGCTTTAAGACAATTCGGGATGTCATGTTCAGTCTCCTGAAAGGAAATAAGCCAAAGGATAAGAGGCCGCAAAATGTCTGTTCGGAGTGCCACAGATCGAAAAACAAGCAGTGGTCGATGGAAAAACCTGTTTCACTCGATAGACTCAAGCTATCTTTCGATCCTTTTTATACAGCCATTCAGACTCACTCACCGAATCCGGAGATGTGCTTTCTGGATCAGGGAATATTGTGTATGGGTGCTCTGACCTGTAATGGCTGTGGGGCGCGATGTATAGAAGGAAACATACCCTGTTGGGGATGCATGGGGCAGTTGCTGGAAGGTTTTAAAAGCATTGCGGGAGATCTGAGCCGTTTACCCTCCTGCCTCGATAAGGCCCATTTGGAAAAGGTGAATTCCTTAATATCTCAGCCATTATCATCAGATATCTATGACTCATCGGTTCCCGGAGAACTGACGGCCAAGTATTAGGAGGAGCACTGGCCAGGATGACAGCCCTCCTCAATCCTTTCCAAATATCTTATATTCATCTGAAAATGATCCGATGATTGCCCAACATCATTTTCATGATCCTTTGGGCCGGCTGGCCGGCCTGAATGATTCACCTTTCCCGGGCATAGAGGCCGATTAACTCAGCAGTAGCCAGGGCATTGTTTTGGACCTCTCTGAGAAAATTAGTTCTCGTGACATTTTTCAATTCCTTGACTTTCATGGCATACAGGGTAAAGAAATACCGGTGCGTTCCTGAAGGGGGGCAAGGCCCTCCATAGGTTCTCCTTCCAAAATCATTGGTAAGTTCTTTGCTGCCTTCCGGTAATGGTCCCCCTTCAGCCAGGCCTGAAACCTCACGGGGAATATCATATACCAACCAGTGAATAAAATTCCCCCCTGGGGCATCAGGATCAATAACAGAAAGGGCAAAACTGGCCGTATCATCCGGCATATCAGACCAGGAAAGAGCAGGCGATATATTTTGACCATCACAGGTGTAATTGGCGGACATTCTCTCCTGATGCTGAAAGTTTGGGCTATATAATTTCATGTGATCCTCCTTGGTATCTCATGTACTGAGGTCATTTCTGATGAAATCAAGACAGAAATTAATATAATCTTATCGTCAAATAGATAATTTTTAGCTACAAAAAGCAGTAATAAGTGGGCCAGGATTTGTCAAAAATGATGGGCATACCATTTCGGAGATCTGAGCAGGCTTTCACCTTACCTGTAGGACAGTCTATCTTGAAGAGTATACACAGGTCCGGCTATCTTCCCTGGCCTTCTGGAGTGCTTCAAATGCTTGATTGATAAGCTCAAGGCTATCTGAAACTGCGGGGCTTGCTTCAGCCAGTCCAATACTGACTGTTATCGGCAACCTTTCCTGTCCAGATATGAAGGCGTAGTTCTCTATGCGAGACTGTAATCGCTCTCCTACCTGCAATGACAGGGAAAGATTGGTATTTGGAAGAATAATCCCGAATTTCGCTTCACTATATTGGCCTACAATATCATATTTTCGTAAACTTGAAGGGAGAAGTTGAGATAACACCTTGATAATATAGTCAACCGCCGAATGACTATACCGGTCACGAAGCGATTGATAGTGATCAATGTCCAGAATGAGAAATGAAAACGGCTGTTTGGTTCGATTGTACCGCGCAATCTCTTCACCAAGTCTGTTCAATAAGTGTTGACGGTTACCTATGGCCGATAACCCATCCATAAGGCTTACCCCCTTATCTGAACTTGAAGAACCGATATCTTCCTGCCGATATCCTTATCATCTTTGCCTGCTTATTTATATCATCGGCGATCCTGAATTGGTGATCGGGATAAAAGGAAATTATGGTGATTTCTTGACAGTTATTTGATTTCCTCTTATATTTACACTATTCACATGAGACTTATGAATCTTGCGGATCAGTGCTTTTTCAAAAAATCATGTTTTGAAAAGATCATAAAAAGGATACAAGATGAAGAAAAACGGCTCCTTTTCAAGATTAACCTTAACGTTGTTTTTTCTGTCCGGATTCTGCACGCTTCTCTATGAAATCACTTGGGCCCGGCTGATCAATACGATTCTTGGTAATTCTACGTATACTATTTCAGCCGTCCTTTCCTCCGTTATGATCGGATTGGCCGTTGGCGGCTATGTAGGAGGAAAAGCAGGAGATCACCACAGGAATCCGCTTCGGCTGTACGGAATACTGGAGGGCCTGGTTGGATTGTATGCTTTGATCTTTCCCTTCTTACTCCGATCAATGATACCCGCCCTGCAATATATCTACCGGGACGCTCAGGTGAATGAAGCAACTATGGCTGCCATCAGATTTATGGCCTGCCTGGCCGTTCTGATTCTTCCCTTTGCTCTCATCGGGGCTATGCTGCCCATACTGAGCAAATTCCTCATCCGCCAATACACCCATTTCAGTAGCTCTCTGGGAAAGCTTTACGGCTTCAACCTCTTAGGTTCCATGACAGGGGTTCTGATCACGTGCTTCTTTTTCATTCCAACCCTGGGGATGCACAAGACCATGTATGTGGCCGTTTCCATCGAATGTATCATCTGTGGATCGCTTCTTTGGCTGACCAAAGGTTCTGAACGAATTGAACCGGCTCCGGACCGAAAATCGCAGCCAGTCAGCTTTTCATTCCAGGGATTTACCTGGCTTATCCTTCTGGCCGCCTCCCTTTCAGGAGCAGCCTCCATGATATATGAGGTCGCCTGGACCCGCATGAATACCCTCCTCATAGGCTCTTCAGTCTATGCCTTTGGCTTGATGCTGGCAGCTTTTCTTGGAGGGCTTGGGATTGGAAGTCTTCTTTTTGCACACATCATGGACCGTAGAGGTGATCTGGTGCTTCTCTTTGGTCTCCTTGAAATCGGCATCGGCGGCGTTATCATTTCATTAACCCCGCTCTTTGAAAAACTTTCTCGATGTATGGTTCCGCTCATATCTGCTTTTTCAAAAACATTTGCCCTTTTACAGCTCATGGAATTTTTCGGATTATTTTTTCTCATGCTCATCCCTTCAGCTATGATAGGAATTATTTTTCCTCTGCTTGGTAAGATGTACACGAAAAACATGCGACACGTTGGCCACGCCGTTGGCACTATCTTTATGGCCAACAGCTTTGGAGCTGTTTTAGGAATATCAGCCAGCGGATTACTTTTGATCCCCACCATCGGCATCCAAAAAACAGTTTTATCAGCCGTATTCATAAATATCTCCATCGGGGCACTGGCTCTCTTTATCTCACCCTCTCTGTCCCGGGTCAAAAAGTCTCTGGCCATCCCGATTATCATATGCTGCAGTATAGCTTTCTGTTACACCCAGCCGGAGTGGGACAAAGTTCTCATTTCCGGAGGGAGTTATATTTATGCCGGCATCTATTCGAACCTGAGAAAAAGGACCGGCCAAGACCTGCGTGAGATTGTGAAGAATCAGGGTGATCTCCTTTTCTATAAGGAGGGAGTCAATACCACGGTCACCGTGAAAAGAGATAAGGCAGACCAACTGTTCCTCCAATTAAACGGAAAAACTGACTCTTCATCCAGAGAGGATAATCACACTCAGCAGCTTATAGCTCATATTCCTCTCCTTCTCCATCCCCAACCACGGGACATCATGGTCTTGGGCCTCGGAAGTGGCATGACCCTGCGGGCTGCCGAAAGATATCAGGTCAGGCACATTGACTGTCTGGAAATCTCACCGGCAGTGGTTGAAGCCTCCTCTTATTTTCATGATTTCAACGATCAGGCCCTGGAAGACCCGAGAATGCGCCTGATCGTCCGTGACGGGCGGGAACACCTCACCCTGAGCCGGCAGAAATATGATGTCATTATTTCTCAGCCCTCTAATCCATGGGTAGCCGGCATGTCCGGCCTTCTTACCCAGGAATTCTTCCAATTATGTAAAAACCGGCTTCAAAAAGGAGGGCTTTGTTGTGTGTGGCTGCAAACCTACAACATGCCCCTCTCGAATGCCAGGAGTGTGATCAAAGCCTTTCACCTGGTTTTCCCCTCGGTATCGGTCTGGGAGACGAAACCGGCCATAGACTACCTCCTGATCGGGAGCCCGGATGAATTTAAGATAGATTACCTCCTTCTGCAGCAAAGGATGGCCGCCCTCGAAATGCAACCCGTACTGAAAGAGATCGGTCTTCCTACCGTACACGATTTGATAGCTCATTTCATTATGAGCCGGGATGGAATATCCCGCTATACCGAAGGAGCCATTCCCCATACGGATAATAATTCCTTCCTGGAATTCCAGACTCCCAGATCGCTCTATCAGGAGACTATGGGAGAACAACTGCAGGCCATCAATGATCTTCGGGGGATAGACGTGTTAACGCTCTTTGCTCCGTCTTCGGCTGAGGCATTCGAGCCCCAATCTTTTACCCAAAGCTTTGAGGCTCAAAAGCACTTCGCCCTGGGTGAAATGTTCCTGTTAAAAAACAGGCAGGAAGAGAGAATAAACCACTTACGGGAGGCCTATCTCCTTTCACCTCAAAGTGTAAGAATTAAAGATTCCTTCTACCACCTCCTGCTGACCAGTGGTGTGGCTCTTAATCAAAAAGGAATGTATGATGCAGCTATTCAAACTCTTTCAAGGGCTGTTCAGATTAAATCCGAAGGGGCGGAAGGGCACTTAAATCTGGGGCTGGCTTATCTGCACAAGGGTTATCTTCAGGCTGCAACTGAAGAGTTTCAAACAGCTCTTTATCATGAACCGGACAGTCTCCATGCCCGAATCAATCTTGGTGCAGCCTATCTTCGAGCCGGTAATCTCGAAGGGGCTATTCGTGAAAATAAAGCAGTTCTTCAGCTTTATCCGGATCATGCTGACGCCCATTTTAACCTGGGAATTGCCTTGGTGAAATCAAAACTTCCGGTCGAGGCTATTCGGGAATATCAGGAAGCGCTAAGGTGTCGACCCGATTATGCTGAGGCTCATTTCAATCTGGGAGTAGCCTATCAATCCATAGGTGATTTGAGCCGGGCTATATCAGAATATGAAGAGGCCCTTCGTCTTAAACCCGACTTCGCCATGGCCAGAAACATGCTGGAAAAGATAAAGGCAGTCTGGGGACAGGAACCGGGGCTCAGCATACCATGACCGTGGCTGAATCTCGCCAGTGGTTCGATACATGGAGCAGATACCCGGCTGCGTACAACCTGCTCCATCGTATGTCTCGATACAGTGGTTCGATACATGGAGCAGATACCCGGCTAAACCCGACTTCGCCATGGCCGGAAGCATGCCGGGAAAAAGAGAATCATCCCTCAAGGAAACCGTGACATGCTGATTGAAAACTTCATTACCTGGTTTATGGGCCGAAAAAACGCCCAGTATCTGCGTTTCCAGGTTGATCAGGATATTGATGTTCCACATAACACCAGGGACAAAAAATATCTGCTTTATATTCATATACCCTTCTGCAGGAAGCTCTGCCCTTATTGCTCTTTTAACCGCTATACCTTCGAGGAATCTTTGGCTCGAAGCTACTTTGGAGCTCTCCGGGAAGAGCTTAAGATGTATTATCACAAGGGGTATACCTTTACCGGAGTCTATATTGGAGGAGGTACTCCTACCATACTGATGGATGAGCTGGACCGGACCTTAGCCTTAACCCATCAGTTATTTCCAGTGCGGGAGGTTTCTGTAGAAACAAATCCTGATCATGTAACCGGAGAGAACCTCAAGGCCTTGAAGGGTATGAAAGTCAATCGGCTTTCAGTAGGAGTTCAGAGCTTTGATGACTCAATTCTTCGCTCGGTTGATCGATATGAAAAATATGGCAGTGGTCAGGAGATACAGGAGAGAATTCGCCTTGCTCTCGGGAATTTTGATACCCTCAATATAGATATGATTTTTAACTTCCCCCACCAGACCATCAGAATGCTCGAAAAGGACCTGGATATTCTCTTAAACCTTCACGTAGATCAGGTCACCTTTTATCCCCTGATGGTGTCGACTTCCACTCAAAAAGCCATTTCGCAGCAGTTTGGCCGGGTGGATTATCAACAGGAAAAAGATTTCTATTTCAAGATCCTGGAAAGACTCTCCGGCCAATTCTCTCCAGCCACCGCCTGGTGCTTCTCAAAAGCAGGGGACATGATCGATGAATACATTATCACCTATGATGAATACGCGGGTGTCGGCAGTGGAGCCTTTGGCTATCTCAATGGGTGTATTTATGCCAATACCTTCTCTCTTGGCCAATATATCAAGGAGATTCAGCAGGGAAGATTACCTCTCATGGCCCAAAAAATCTTTTCTGTAAAAGAGCAAATGCGGTATGATTTCCTCATGAAGCTCTTTGGAGGTTTTTTGGATCTTGAAGAATTAAAGGCCAAATTTCAGGAAGATCCGTATCGATACCTCTGGATGGAAATGTTATTCTTCAAGCTTCTTCATGGAATCCGAACTGAGGCACGTTCTCTTCACCTTACGCAAAAGGGCCAATATTACTGGGTAATTATGATGCGGGAGTTTTTCATCGGAGTAAATAACTTTCGCGATTATTGTCGCAGTAAGATTACTGACCATCCTCCTTGCAATTAAGCAATTTTATTGAGGAGATGCAAATTTCTCTTTTGGTTTTATAATCAATGCCTTCAAGTCATCTCAGGTTTACTCTCCCCTGCATGTTTGCATAATAACAAATTCATACCTCGTCCGGGGAAGGTCTCATATATTTCTCAAGCCCTTATAACACTCTGATAATGTGAATCTTGCTGGCAGCAGAAACTCTCTTCTCATCGCTTCTCTCGCTGGCATTTTTGTTGCAAAATTGAAAATTAGCAATAAAATTGACAATTATTAATCAAATAAGATATAGTGAGAATACCATATAAATCGAGTTGGAATATAACAAATGGAAAATAAGACACAAGTAATGGAAGATAATCTATCAAAAGATTCCAGTGTAGTTCTTGAGAAGCCTAAACTTCCCGATAATATCTCTGAAATCATCACCCAGGTGAATACAGCTATCAAGTTCATAAACCGTCAGGTGATCAACAGGGAAGAAATCATTCAGCAATCCTTTTATGCTCTCCTGACAGGGGAGCATCAACTGCTCTTAGGCCGAACCGGTATGGCTAAAAGTCTTTTGGCCAGACAGATTTTCTGCTGCTTTGAAAATGCGCATATTTATGAAAAGCATCTCACCAAGGATACCATGCCCGATAATCTGTTCGGAGCCTATGATATTGAACAGATGAAACAGGGGAAGATGCTCCATAATATTGAAGGCTCCCTGGTGACCAATGATTTCGCCTTTCTCGATGAGATTTTTGATGCCAATGATATGCTATTGCGCTCCCTGCTTTCGCTCCTTAATGAAAAAAGATTTATTAACGGCCAGCAGCAGGTTAACTCACCTCTGAGCAGCGTTATCGGGGCGGCCAACTATGCACGATATTCCGAGATGCTTGAGGCGGTACTGGATAGATTCCTCTACAAAAGTTATATCTCAGAAAATAAAAACATGTATACGCAGTTACTTATCGATTGCATTTATCAAGAGCACCATGGCTCGATAAAACAGCCGGATCAGAAAGTTCAGCTCCATGAATTCAAGCTGCTGCAAAAAATTATAAAAAGTAAAGAGATTGTTATTTCCGAATATATCCTTTTTCTGAAAAATTATATCCTCCGTAAATACATTGAAGAGATAAGGGCGGTTGACCCAGGCAGATCTGATTTCACCATCAGTGATCGTACAAGTGTTAAAATCCAGGATCTCCTGCGTGCTTCAGCCATTCTTGACCATCGGATGGAAGTCGAAGAAAAAGACCTCAATCAGATGCACTACCTGGTCTGCACGGTAGGGAAGGATGATGACAAAGAACGCCTTCTCAATACCATACATAATGCCCGAAAGTACCTGGAACATGATAAGGAAGCTCTCAAGGATGCTTTTCAGCTTATGCAACTGGTCAATGAAATCAAACTCAGGAGGGGGAAGGAAAAGATTATTGAATCTTTAGAAGCATCGCTCATCGTAGAGGATATCGAAGCATCCCTGAAAGGGAAAAAGGGTATCCGCCAAAAATTACAGGATCTTAAAGATAAAATAAATCCCTTTGCCAATAAATCTGAGCTGCTCAAATTGATCGAAACGATGCAGCAATACTGCGATCTGCTGAGACAGACAGCGGCTCGAAGAGAAACTCTTGAGATTATTGAGGGAGTAGAAAGAGATATTGAGAGTTTTCAGTTCTAACAATCTTTCAGGCCTTTGAGCACTGGAATCCCGGTGATGGAGCATCCCTGCTCTAACAATCTTTCAGGCCCTTGAGCACTGGAATCCCGGTGATGGATCATCCCCGCATCTCCGGGAGGATACAGTCCCCAGCCATGTGGCCTGAGGAAAGATTCCTCAAAGGAGGATTCTCTCATCAGGCCACATAAGGCCCAATCCGCTCCACGAAACCTTATTTTTTCAACGCGGGCTTGAACACACATCAGGCCACATAATGATCAATCCGCTCCTTTGGCCCGGCGCATGACATCAAAAACTCGAAAGACATCAGGCCACATAATGATCAATCCGCTCCTCATTGAGAGAGAATCCCGGCTGGCCCTGGTTCAGATGTTCCCTCCCTTCTATCCAACCAGGATGATCCAGCCTCTTCCGCCGCCCGCCGCACGTCCGTTCCCTCCCTTCTATCCAACCAGGATGGGAAGAGAGGGGGGTGGTCGC
>JBLIRT010000057.1:0-15583 GCA_049472445.1 bacterium | reverse complement strand
ATAACATTATTGTTAGAGGATGATCCTACTCACGCTAAATTGATAAAAAAGGACTTGCATGATTTTGATGGATCTATGGTGGTAGAGCATGTAACAACCGAAGAAGAGCTTTTTGGCTTATTAAAAAAGGGACAGAAATACAATATTTTAATTTCAAATTACGATCTTCCGCAAAGAAATGGTATTGAGGTAGTACGAAAAGTAAGGGATGAATATCGGTTTAAAAAGCCTATCATCATGCTTTTAGGACCGAGGTATGAAAATTATATAGATAAAGCCATCATGGCCGGGGCCACCCAGTGCCTCACGAAGACGGAAAGCTATCATGTCCGCCTTCCAGCCATGGTCAAGGAGTGCCTGCAGGAAGGTATAGCCATCAAAGAACCGGTCAGGGAGCATATACCCGAAGGGAGGGTGATTCGCTTCATTCTTGATGGTAAGGAAGTAGAGGGAGGAAAAGAAGAAACCATTTTAGAGGTGGCCAGGAGGTATGGTGTAAAGATTCCAACGCTCTGTTATCATCCATCCTTAAGCACTGTTGGCGTATGCCGACTGTGTGTCGTGGAAGTAAAGCAGAGGGGAAGAGTGAAGCTCTGTCCATCCTGTGTTTTTCCCATATCAGAGGGAATTGAGGTGAATACGTCTACCGAACGGGTGCTGAAAGCCCGAAGGATACTTATCGAACTTTTATTAGCTCGATGCCCTGATGTGGATATTCTCAAAGAAATGGCCGAAGAATATGGCTTGCGAGGAACTCGCTTCCCCTTGAACGTGGACCCCGATAAGTGCATATTATGTGGTTTATGTGTGCGGGTCTGTCAGGAAGTGGTCGGCGTCGATGCCATCGCCTTTTCTCAGCGCGGTCTGCACCGGGAGGTAAGTACTCCCTATGCCGAACTATCAGATTCCTGTACAGGGTGCGGTGAGTGTGCCAAGATATGCCCGACCGGTGCGATTACCCTTCAGTATATTGATGAAAAAGTGAGAAAGAAACGCAAAGTCGTGGCTGTAAAATGCGATGGTTGTGCCGGTTACAGCAGCAGGGCATGTGTTATCAATTGCCCGACCGGTGCCTTGGAGGCCATACCTATAAAAGATTACCTAGTAAAGCATAAAATATATAATGTTGAACTAAAGGAACTTTTAAAAGAGTTGGTTGAGGAAGGGGCAGAGGGAGAACATGTTAGGAAGTAAAGGGAATGTCAGGATATTTCGCATTATATGGATTATATTGGCTATCATTATTACCGGATACTTATATACTCTCTACAAACCATACTTATCAATTCCTGAACAATTGAGACATTTTGACGCTGTCTCTCATGCCAAATTTAAACCCTCGGGCACTGTGGGCCAGGGATTAGGCTTTTTTGGCGCTCTCCTGATGATTCTCAGTGTTGTACCTTACATGTTCAGGAAAAGGGTTGAAGCACTCGAGTGCCTGGGTCCCCTTTCCCTATGGCTTGAGATCCACATTTTCTTTGGCATCTTGGGACCTATCTTCATCCTTTTTCATTCTGCTTTAAAGTTCAATGGTCTCATAGGCGTAGGCTTTTGGTTGATGATAATTGTCGTCATTTCAGGTATTTTTGGCAGGTTTTTTTTCGGCCAGATCTTCAGGAACATAGCCCAGGAATATGACCTTCTGCATAAAATGGATAATCTCCTCGAGAGGGATTTACAGGAAGCGAGTGTCCGTTCGCCTGTCATCAGGGGAGCACTGGAAGTAAAAAGCTCGAATTTCCCATCGAATGCCGGTCTCGTATCAGCCATCAAGGAATGGGCCTTTATAGGCCGTGAGCGAAATAAGATCATGGCCATGATAGATGAAAAATATAGGAACAAGGGGTCTGAAGACTATCACGCCTTAAAGAAATGGTCAACTGAGGTTATCAGCCGGTTACGGGAGATGCATGAGGTTTCCGCCTTAAACCTTAAACTGTCCACCTTGAATAAATGGGTCATCATTCACGAGGTGAGTAGCTACATACTTTTTATCTTTCTGGTTATTCATACGTTCGTAACCGTATATTGGGGTTACCGGTGGATATTCTAAGGCGGGAAACATAGGTTCCGGTTGGGAGGGAAAAATATATCATGAAAAAGGTTTTATTACCACTCATATCAGTTATCATTCTTGGCTTACTCTTTTATCAAGGCTTGAAGGTAAGGTGGGCAAATCTCTTTTCACCTGGGGCACTCTGCTCGGCTCATGCGGAATTGGATAAAAAAGGTAATTGTGATGCATGCCACACCAAAGGCAAGCAACTTGAAACAACCAAGTGCCTCGACTGTCATAAGGAGATAAAGGAAAAACAGCAAACAGGCGCCGGGCTTCACGGTCGTGAATCGGATGAATGTTTTGCCTGTCATTCAGAACATCATGGGCGGGAGGCTGACATAGCCTATTTTGATAAAGAGGCTTTTGATCACTCCAGAGCAGGATGGGCACTTGAGGGAATGCATCAGAAATTGAGATGTGAGACCTGTCATCAGGAAAAGAGCTATTTGATGGCTCGGACTGAATGCTTCGAATGTCATCACGAACAGGATGTTCATCAGGGAGAGAATGGCAAAAACTGCGCTGAATGCCACAGTCAAGATACCTTTAAGCTGGAATAAGCGAAAGAGAAGGGTTAAGGAGGATGAATCAAATGGAGAAATTAAGGTCCGCAGAAGAGTTAGAACAATTGCGGAATGATATAGTAGGTAAGCGTGATCCCAAGCGTGTCTGTATCGTTACCAGTGTTGGAACATGTGGTCTGGCCCGTAGTTCGAATAAGGTTGCTCAAGCCATCAGGGATGAATTAAGGACTCAGGGTCTTGCTGAAGCCGTTGATTTACGGGAAACGGGATGTCACGGTTTCTGTGAGATAGAACCTGTGCTTGTGATTTATCCTGAAAGAATTGTTTATCAACATGTTACCACCCAGGATGTTCCTGAGATAATAGCCGAAACAATCAAAAAGAAAGATATCATAGAGAGACTGCTTTACACTGATCCGGCAACCGGACAAAAGATTGTCTATGAGCAGGATATTCCTTTCTACAAACGGCAAAATCAGCTCTTAATGGGTAATATCAGGCTCATAGATCCTCATAAGATTGAAGACTACCTTGCCCTGGGTGGTTATTCAGCCCTGGCCAAGGTTGTTTACGATATGCAACCTGAAGAGATTATTGCCGAGGTAAAAAAAGCCGGCCTTCGCGGGCGTGGTGGTGGAGGATTTCTGACCGGGAGGAAGTGGGAGTCATGTAGCAAGGCACATGCTCCTGATGGTATTCGTTATGTCATCTGTAATGCTGATGAAGGTGATCCCGGGGCATATATGGATAGAAGTCTCCTCGAGGGCAATCCTCATAGCGTCATTGAAGGCATGATCATCGGAGCCTACGGGATAGGCTCTCCTTTCGGGTACATCTATGTTCGCCATGAGTATCCCCTGGCTGTCAATAATCTCAACATTGCTCTGAAGCAGGCACGTGAATTGGGTCTGCTTGGTGAAAATATTCTTGGTTCAGGCTTTCATTTTGATATTAAAATTACAAAAGGAGGCGGTGCTTTTGTCTGTGGAGAATCAACCGCCCTCATTGCCTCACTGGAGGGAAAGGCTGGTGAACCAAGGCCCAAGTATATCCACACCGTTGACAGCGGCCTTTATGACCGGCCTACAACCATCAATAATGTTGAAACATGGGCCAATGTTCCCCTGATACTCGGACGTGGTGCTGATTGGTATGCAAAGATCGGAACTGAAGGAAGTAAGGGTACCAAGATCTTTTCTCTGGTAGGCAAAATAAATAATACGGGATTGGTTGAGGTATCCATGGGGGTGCCGCTGCGGGAAATCATATTTGATATTGGTGGTGGGATACCCGGCGGCAAACAATTCAAGGCAGTCCAGACGGGCGGCCCCTCCGGCGGTTGCATCCCGGAGAGCCTCATTGACCTCCTGGTTGACTTCGACAAGCTCTCCGAAGTTGGATCTATGATGGGATCAGGCGGCATGATCGTCATGGATGAAAATACCTGTATGGTCGATGTGGCTAAGTATTTTATCTCTTTCCTTACTGAAGAATCCTGCGGGAAATGTATTCCTTGCCGTGAGGGCTTGAGTAAGATGCTCTCTATTCTTACCAATATATCTGAAGGAAAGGGTAAGGAAGGAGATATCGCCCTGCTGCAGGAACTCTGCGCAGTGATCAAGGATACGGCCCTCTGCGCTTTGGGAAGTTCTGCTCCAAACCCTGTCCTTTCGACTATCAAGTATTTTCAGCATGAATATGATGTCCATATAAGGGAAAAACGCTGTCCGGCCAAAGTATGTAAAGACCTTATAACCTTCACCATAGACGAGCAGAAATGTATCGGCTGTGGCAGATGTGCTAAGTTCTGCCCTCAAGGTGCCATTACCGGTGAGAAGAAAAAGCCCTATCAGATTCACATACAAAAATGTGAAAAATGCGGGATCTGCCTTGAAAACTGTAAGTTTGAGGCTATAACTGTCTACTAGGGCTTCCTGTTCATTCCTAAGCTGTGGCTTTTGCGGTATGTGGAGAGTATGACAAGGGTACTCTGCAAGGATGGAGAAATATTTGACTTGAAATCTATTTTCAGCTATCATACCTTATTATACTAAATTTTAAATCATATCCATCAGGTATTGTCTCTTTTATTGATATTCATACCCCATCATTGGGTCGATGTATGAATATATTTTTCCATCATAAGTGTATATGGATCCAATATGAGCCCTGATGATATGACTGCCGCAAGGTATGTGACCAAAAAATTATCCATCTCACTCATACTGACCGGTATCATACTGATATCTCTTACCCAGGTCAGTGCCGCCTTTCATTTTGAACTGGAAAGAAGCATCCAGAAAGATCTCCTTGAGAGCAGACAAGTTCTTAGAAACATAAAATCAAAACTGGCCGGTGGGAAATCTATTGTCCTCGAACTGGATCGCCTGAAAACCCTGGTTGAAAATATCAAGGTATCTCATCTTTTCCTTAAGGAGCGGTTTTCAGCGCGGGAGAGGAAACTTGAGGGATTAGCCGGAATCGGGACAGGAATCCTTGACCGGCAGAGGTCAATATCAGATTTTTATGTAACCTTCCTTGAAGAATACCTCATGGGTGAGGAGGACATCCTGTCGGGTGAGTTTATTCAGGAAACCACCCTGGAAAGCCTGGAGGACATGCTGGATGAGGCTCTCCCTCAGGGAAAAATTCTTATCTTTGGAAGTCTGCCTTACCGGCATGTAAACTATCAATTACATCTGCCTGAAGAATCTCCTGTCATGAAACCGGCCTTTATGGGAGGTGAAAGAGCCGTATCTGCCGGCGACCTGAAAGACACCCCTGAGGCCCCCCTTTCTCATGAGATAGCGGCACTTGCCCAGTCGCTTGACTGGAATCCGGTTCTCATCTACGAGTGGGTGAAAAACAATATCATGACTGAATGGTACTGGGGGTGCATGAAGGGTGCGCTGGAAACCCTGAGGCAGCGGAGTGGCAATGACTGCGACCAGGCAACCCTGCTGGTGGCCCTGCTCAGGGCCTCCGGATTCCCCTCACGATACGTCAGGGGTGTCATCGAGTTTTTTCCTGATATGGAAAAGCTCAAGAACCTCACCGGCCTGGAAGATAGCCGGAACATGGCCATATTTTTCCAGAAGGCCGGCATTCCCTGTAAGCCGGTGATAGCAGGCGGAGAAGTCAGGAACCTTCATATCGAACATATATGGGTGGAAAGTCTGATCCCCATGGCCAATTTTCATGGAGCCTTATTGGATGAGCAGGGAAAGGTATGGCTCGGCCTGGATACAAGCATCAAGGTAAAAGGCTGCAGCTATACCAGCCCCATGGATATCATGCAGGAGTTTTCCCTTTCCGGTATAAGGGATGCCTATCTTCGTGACATCCGCAGCCAGACACCTCTTGAATTTCTGAAGGGAAGCCTTCAGGAGTATCTGGAGGTAAACCACTCTGAAAAGACCTATGATGACCTCCTGAGGACAAGGGTCTTCCTTCCTGAGATCATGCAGATTCTCCCGGCCAGCCTGCAATATCATCAGATGGCCGTAACCCATGAATATACACAGATTCCTGATGAACTTATGCACAGGGTGAGGTTCATGGCTGTTGAGGCAGGCAACCGGAATCTATTTGATATTACCCTCAATACCCTTTCCCTTTCAAATCAGGAGATTGGCCTCTGTGTTGAGCCAGAGACGGCTGAGGACCAGAGGATTATCAACTCCTATGCAGGACTTGAGAGTACGCCTGCCTATCTGGTCAGGCTAAGACCCGTTCTGGTAGTCAATGGCCGGGAGGTAGCCGTGAGCAGTGATGGTCTTCCCATGGGGACGGCCTATACCCTCACCATCGAACTTATTCCTCCCGATGGAGCACAGCGGATATCTCATACCAATACCCATATCACCGGAAACTATGCAGTCATAGGAATTACATCCCAGAAGCCGGTCATGCGTGAATTGGCACCTGACCAGGGGAGAGATGCATGGAGGCTCCTTTACGAGGAAGCCGTAAAGTACATGGAGCGGTGGAATCAGGCGGAGGATGAACTCGCCTCACTCATGCATCTTGCCCTTATCCGGCCGGTACCGTCAGTAGTAACTCTAGGAGGATTCATGGAGGTAACCTACCTGCTGAATACACCCCATGGATTCGAGCGAAAAGGAGTCTATGTGGATGCTGATGTGAAGATTATTGAGTCTGTCGAGTGTTTCTCATCATCCGGACGGGATGAGCGGATAAGAGAATTCATGAGGTTTTCTTCCCTGCATGGTTCCATCCTGGAGAATCGGATCTTTGAGGATGATTTCAACATTGAAAGCATTTCCACAGCCAAACTCTTTGAACTGGCCTATGCACATCAAACGCCCCTTTTGACCATAGATGCTCTGACCGAAGAATCCATCATCCCCGTTCTCCCCTTTGGCGACGACATCAAAGATGAAATACGGAATGCGGTGCATCAGGGATGTATGGTCACTATTCCCCAAGAGGAGATACCGTATGTAGACTGGACCGGGACAGGTTACCTCGTGGAGTCCCCTGAGACCGGGGAATCAGGGTGGATGCTCACCGGCTCCATTGCTGGAGGCCTGACCGCGGGAGGAAAAGATAAATGGGAAAAATATGCCAGCGATGTTCAACCGCTTCTTAGTCCCTATCTCAGTGCCATATCCTCCATAGCCAATTTGCCGAACACCAACCCTTATGAAGCCTTATATATTTACAAGGTCAAGGCCACTGACTATCAGGAGGGAAAGGTAGGGGAAAAGCTGACTAAACCGCTCGCGGTGAAGGTCTTTGACAAGGACTATAGACCTGTGGCCAAGGCGGAGGTCATCTTTGAGATCAAGGCCGGCGGAGGCCGTTTCAGTACATGGGGTACGAGCGATGATTGGTCTTTCGTCACCTATACCGATTCCTTTGGCACGGCCTCGGCGGATCTGATCCTGGGAACACAAACCAAAAGTAATCCTGTTTATTTCTCCTCAGGCGGAGGGAATCCGCAACAGGTTGGGGAGAATATCGTCGCGGCTCACCTTTCGGCTGGACCAGGTGCCTCGCTTCAGCGGCCCTTTATTGCCTACGGCCTGCCGAAAGAGCCATATGCCCTGAAAAAATTGCACGGTGATCACAAGAATGATTCAGTGCTCACCTGGACTGGATTTGTGTCCGTACGGCTCGAAGATGAATATGAAAATTCCCTGGCCAATCATTCCTTATCCTTTCTCATCCGAAAGGATAAGGAGTGGACCGGCTGCAAATATCTTTTCACCCCTTTCCATCCCATAGAACATGCCTATCTTCTGGATCCCGATGATCTTCTGGATGAGGACTGCCTGTCAGGCGATTTTCCTCCCTTCTGGGGATGCGGTGAGAAGAGAGGAATAATTCATAAAACGACTGATTCAGAGGGAACCGCCCTGGTCCATGTGATGCTCGGTGGATGGGTTGGTGTGGAATATGAAATATCAGCTTCCTATACCGAGCAGAACAAGACCTTGGAACAAACGTTCATCCATTCTTCCTACGATTATCTGGTGGGAGGCAAATCCATCAAATGTGAAGGAGATCATGATCCATGGCATGGGCTTCATCTCTTTGCCATCATCCCTGTCGATGCCCAGGGGAAGAGCATATTTGGTGTAGCCCCGGGCACTTCCCTGCCCCTTACGGCCAATCTTATCCTCCAGAAGGAAGAGGAAGTTAACAAACAATCAACCGTATCATGCGGCGGCCAGGAGAGGCCGTGTAACAGAATTGCTGGTGAAACGAAAATCTCCTTTGATAATACGTATGATTACCATAAAGCCAAGGTCCTCTTCAATGGGATAGAGGGGGAATTGGAGACTATAGCCTATGATCCCGATCAAGGGCCGAAATATGGTGAATATACCCATGACTATCGCGTGAAGCCTGGAATCAATACGGTAAATATCAAAGCCACAGCCCAGATAAAGGTCAAGAAAACAGCCATCAATTGCTCAGGACTTCCGGTATGTAGTATTGAAGAAGAAGATATCCAGAAAGATGCTAATTTTTCCTTAACCTTCTACGGAGTGGAGATCAAGGATCTCCTCATCAGAGACAGGTGGGCAGATGGCAATGGGCCTGCTCCGGTTATTATAGTGGATGAACAGGGGTATACCGAACGCGACTATGTCGTTTCCTACCGCATAACTCCTCCGGAGTATCACGAGCACACCTCCTATGCGGTCATATTGAAAAAGGAAGGAACTGAATACGAAGAAGTCGATTACCTGTCTTTCGGTCAACAGGATAACAGCCTGGCAGACAAAGGGAAGAGAATGGTGGCCCTCCTGCGAGGGTACAAGTTTGATCCCAAGGCAAGCTATGCCGTGGAGGCGGTCTTAAATATCGGGAGTACTTTTTTAGGTGGTGAACTTGAGATACGGAGTCAGCGCCTTCCCCTGAATATCAGGCAGGTGAAGGTAAAATTTCTCAGGCAGGATAATACTCCCTTCCCCTTATTCGGAGATGATGCCTGCCATATGGTGAGTAAGCTGGTGACGGATGATAACTTCTCTCCCATAGGAAATTTTGACGGACCGCCCGGAGATAATCCCGATCCTGATACCTTCCGCGTTGAGGTTTCCGGTCTTGCGTCAGGATTAACGGTAAATGTTAAGCTTGAAGTTCTGAGCGATGCCAACGACACGTACCGGGAACTGCTCGACACGGCGGAGGGAACGCTGAATGATGGAAGCATTGCTTACAGGACGCTGAATATCCGCCCGGTCTCCAATGCAGTGGATGATAACTATGAGAACTCGATAACCATGCTGGTTCGGCTTGGAGATCTGGTCAGGGCAACACTCATCCTGAATGGGCAGGAGGTAACCGGCATTCAGTTACCTGTTGGCCGTCCACCATATGAGGACGGCCCAAAAGCCATACGTACGGTTGAGGTAAACTTTATTACTCTCCAGGGGGTAAACAGCGATCCTCAGGCCACCCTGAAGCGGATGAATGAAAACTGGGCCCAGGCAGCCATTCGATATACATTGGCGTCCAGTTCAACCGTAACGCCGGTCACCAATATACTGGCCGTAGGTGGCACTGCCCAGAACAATGGACAGCTCAGCGTAGATATCACATCCCAGGGGGGGAGTAAAATTTCCGTTATGGCCGGCGTTTCCGCGGGAGATGATGGAGAGAAAATGGCCCAAAAGCTGGCCGCAGCCATATCTGCTCAGCCGGGACTTAAGGCAGGCTATTATCGGCACTTGGCCAATGTGCAGACCAACGCCTATCTGTGGCTGATCATGGTCAATAAGGGGGAAGAGGTAAATTTCTCAAATTTGCAGTGTACCGCTGGATCGGGTATCCTGGCCGACGCTACGTATTCCCTTAATTTCAGCGATGGTATCAATACGCTCGAAGGACATGTCCTGGGACTCAATTTCAAGGATAATGATGCTAAAACCGTTGATATTATCGCTGTTGGCAAGGTGGAAGTGGGAGGCCCCGGCGGCCGTGCCTATTCAGGAAGAGACGGATCATCTGTCATCGCTTCAGGCTCTGAAAACACCATTATCATACGAGAAGAGGCCGTATCTACCTATGCCGGATTACCCTTTGTCGCCGGCCATGAAATGGGACATGTACTCTTTGATACAGGTAATGCGGGACATTCGAAAGAGCAAACGAATCTGTTTTACGAAGGCGGTACATCTATCTACGATACCATTTCCTCGACCAAGCGGCTGACCGGGGATCAATGTAAGAAAGCACGGGAGATGAGCGGTCCTGATACCACACCACCCCTGCTTCAGAAAAAATAAACAGGGAGAAAGGTATGAAGCGCCTGATCATCGTGGTAATTTGTATGACTGCCTGGATTTTTCTTTCTGTACCTGTTGAAGGAGCGTCACCAGAGAGCGCCACCGCTGACATCCAGGTCATCAAGATATCGGGCCGGGATGAGTGTGCCGTGATCAAGGATTCCGGAAGGGAACTTCGGATCATAAAGGTCGGCGATACGATCGGGGAAAACGGGAAAGTAGTTGAGATCGCTGAGGGAATGGTGGTTATTGAGGAGATGACAGAACTGGGAACAGAGGTCCTGATCATCAGGATGGAAGATGGAAGGCAGCGGGTGGAAAGGGTAAGGAGGTCCGGAAAGACTCAGCCTTCCTCTCTACCCCGATCTTCCAAAAATGCGGATAAGAGCAGGCCGGAAGACCATTTTGAGGAAAACAGGGGAAATGGCAATTTCTGAGGAATTTTACCATGGCTGAAAAAAGGATCATTGCTGAAGAAGAATTGAAAAACAGCCGGTATGTCCCTTACAGCCATGTACCCGCCATTATCCATATCATGCTCGTAAGCATGTTCATATCTTCCCTTGCCTTCACCCTGCCGTTATCCTTCGCTCAGGATTTTACCGCAGAGATCATTGGGGATTACCGGAATGTCACGGTTATGGAGGTAACCGGAAATTACCATGCCAAACTGCCCGATGATTCTCTCAATACAGTACCGCGGCAGGAGATCGCTAAAAAGTTTTTTGAAACCCATAAGGACGAATACGATTTCCTGGTGATCTTTTCCAATTTCGATTTCGAGATGCTTGAAGGAGATATCGTTGCCTTCTACCTGGGAGTAAAAAATGACACCCTGGGCATAGGGATCGAGCCGTTTGACCATACAACCCTCTTTGGCAGCAAGGGAAGGCTTCAGGGCGTCATTGATATGGGGAATATTTACGAGCTTTCGGTAAATCCACTCGATCCTGAATTTGAAGATACCATGGATATTTTATCTCATGAATTGATGCACCGATGGGGTGCCTATATTACCTTCCAGGATACATCAGGTGAAGCGAGCGAGGCACTTCTGGGGAAGGATAAGGCACACTGGAGCTTTCTGCTCGATTCAAAAGGTTCAGTCCTTTACGGCAATGACTGGCAGGACAACGGCAACGGCACTTTTACCTCCGTAGGAGCAAGGAAATATTATAGTCCCCTTGATCTCTACCTCATGGGATTTTATGACAGCTCCCAGTTGCCTCCCATGCTCCTCATTGAAAATTCTGAGGTCAATCCGGAGAAACTCCCCGATGTGGGCGCCACCGTAAGCGGCCTGTCGCGCTTTATACGTATCGAGGACATTGTGGCAGCGGAAGGTGAGCGGTATCCGCCACCTTCAGAATCACAAAAAAGCTTTAAAAGCGCCTTTATCTTTATCACCCGGCCGGGTACTTTTACCAGTGAGGAACTGTATGGAATCGAGTATATCCGCCAGGGGTGGATCACCAGATTTCTTGTTCTGACTGATGGTAAGGGGAAAATAGAGGTTGAACCCTCTCTGAAAGAAACCCTTCCGGCCAATCCAGGTATCCAGCCGCCGATTATCATCCCGAGGACAACGCTTCCGGCTATCGAGGAGGGTGTATCCTGGCTCATAAGTCATCAGGAAGAAGATGGAAGCTGGATGGATCTTTTCCAGACCGCTCAAAGGGATACGGCAGAAGCCGTCATCGCCCTGAAGAGTTTTGATGGGGCGGCTCAGAGCCAGGCCAGGGGAATCCAGTGGCTCGACAGGAGAGATTCGGGAAACACGGTTTACCTGGCCAAGAGGCTTGAAGCGCTCATTGATGCAGGAGCGGATACAGCCGGATTACTCAATGATCTTCTCTCATGGCAGAACATCGACGGAGGATGGGGAAGCAGCAGGGATTATACCAGTAATTCCATAGACACTTCCTTTGCCGTGCGAGTGCTTCCCACGGCGGGTTTACCTGACCAGACAGCCATCACCAGGGCCATTGAATACCTGAAATCGAAACAGCATCCTGATGGCAGCTGGGGAAGCGATGACGGCCAAGGGAGCATTCAGGCAACCGCCAATATACTTGCCGTATTTCATGCCCTGAGATCGTCGGTTTCTCTGGAAGAGGAAATCACCAGGGGTATGGCCTGGCTGGTCCAGAAACAGAATCCGGACGGCGGGTTCGGAAACAGTCCGAGCACGGTCTATGATACAGCCATGGCCGTTCTCACCTTGCAGGATTTCGCGGTCTCAAGGGATATTATCAATAGCGCCGTTACCTATATTCTTAATCTCCAATCCGAAGACGGGAGCTGGTATGGGAGCCCGTATCAGACTGCACTCGCTGTTAAGGCCGTTGGGAAGGCCACCATTGATCCTGATCTTTCCGTTCAGGCAGAGAACATAACCTTTGCTCCAGCCTCGGTAACAAACCTTCCGGTGTCCGTGGAGATCCGTGCGGAGGTAGGGAACCTTGGAAGAACCGATGTGGCCCAGGCCAGGGTAGTGCTCTACGAGGGTGGGCCATCTCAGCAAAGCATCGTCGGCGAGATGACCTTCCCATTTCCCGGCCAGTCATCATTCATAGTCACCTTTCCGATCACTATCACCGCCGGGGTGGAACATCGATTCACCTTGGTTTTGGATCCCGAAAACCAGGTCGAAGAGTCCAACGAATCCAATAACATTGCTCTGAAAGTCCTCGTTCCTGAGCCGACCTATGATTTTGAAATAGTATCTTCAGATATTTCCGTATCTCCTCCCGATGTGGATATCGCTCAGGAAATCACCATTACGGCCAGGATAACCAACAGGGGCACCATGAATGCCTATCATGTTCCCTTGCGATTCGCTCTTGACCTTCCCGAAGGCTCCTTTGAAATGGCCACCATCCCCATCAATATCCCGGCCGGTACTACCGTGGATGAGCAGGTGGTCTGGAGGACAACCAAAGCCGGCCATAACCTTCCCCTGATCGCTCTGGTTGATCCGTTCGATGCCTTTAGCGAGCTTTCCGAGACCAATAATGAGGCTTATGGCTCAGTCACGGTCAACCAACTGATACAGCCAAATCTTACCCTGTCCCATGAGGACATCCTCATCACTCCCAGGCCTGTCTATCAAGGCGAAAGCCTTACCATGTCCGCTACGGTAAGGAATGACGGCTTCTCATCGGCTTCCGGCATCCTGGTGAATTTCTATAAGGGCCTTCCCTCGGAAGGGGGGATACTCCTGGGAAGTCAGACGATCCAATCCCTCCAGGCCGGGGAAGAGACCGGGATTTCCGTAGGCTGGCCGGATATTTCAGAATCGGGGGAGAGGATCATATATATCCAGATAGACCCTGATAACCAGATCCCGGAGATAAGAGAGGACGATAATACTGCCTTTACCACCATGAGCATTCTTACCGGTCCTGATCTTTCCATCACTACTGATGGGCTTATGTTCACCCCTGGAGCACCCACCGAAGGTGAATCGGTCTCGATCCATGCCAAGGTCAGGAACGAAGGGGATAGAGATGTCTCGAATGTGCCGGTTCGCATTTTGGTTGATGATACCATCATCGGCACCCAATATATCTCCCTTCTTGCCGGCAGTTCCGAGGCCTGGGTAACCATTCTCTACGACACCTCAGGAAAGAGCGGGGCACACGGAGTCACTGTTCTGGTTGACCCGGACAAGGCCATTGAGGAACAGCGGGAGGATAACAATGAGGTCTCCCGGTCCCTTGGAGTGTTTCGCCCGCAGCAGGCAAATCTATGGCTGACCGAGAAATACATCTCCCCTGACGGTGATGGCATCAAGGACAGCACGCAGTTTTTCTTCAGGCTGGATGTGCCACAGACAGTCCGGGTGGCTATAGTCAATGAGCAGAATACCACCGTCAGGCTGTTCGAAGGCGGCGCCCTGGAGGATACGACGGGCGGCAGTATCACCTGGGATGGAATGAATGAGAACGGTCTGGTGGTGGAAGACGGGCAGTACCGGATTCAGGTTCGGGATACAAAGGGTAATATCCTGGATTCCCTTCTGGTTGTGGTGGATAATAATCGCACCCCCTCGCCCTTTACCTGGGCAGAGTATCTTCTCCTTGAACGGTATAACCTCACCTGTCCTCTCCCGATGACCATCTATTCGCCGAAATGGGTTGTGGACGAAAGCGCCGTGATCTTCAGGAACAGCGTAAATTATACCACCTTTTCGCCAGGCGTTTACAGGATGACATCTGATGGGGCCGAATTGACTCAGTTACTGCCCAGGATGTTGCATGGCAAGGAGGTCATCCTGGACTCCCTTATTCTCTCTCCGGACAGGAAAAAGATGGTCTTGGTCATGAAGGAATTGGTGGAGCTAAGCGGAAGGTGGAAAGAGACAGCTGAGTTGTGGCTTATGGATACCGATGGAAACGCTGTGGCTCTCCTTGACTCCAGGGAGGAGTACTCCGACCGATGCTGCTCCATTCTGAGCATTTCGTACCTGAAGTGGTCTCCTGACAATGCCTGCCTGTCCTATGTCATCACTGTCGATAAGGATACTCTGGATAACGGCTCCTGGACCAATGAGCGGTATTATGAGCTGTGGATTGTCAAGCAGGACGGCAGTATGAAAAGAAAGATCAGCCAGGATGATACCCTGGGAGTGGCCAGACATTCCTGGTCGTCTGATGGTAAAAAAATCGCTTTTCCAACCTCCTGTTTCCTTTCTGAACTGAATAAGTGGGAATCAAAAATAATGGTTTTCGATACTGTAAGCAATGAATACAGAGAAATATATACGTTGATAACTAATCAGGGAGATAGTTTTGCATTTCACTGGCTTGGATCACGGGATGAAACTATGCTTCTTGAGGTGAGAGAGCCTTATCCAAACCCGACCTGGCATCGATCAAGATTCTATGTGCTCGATAATTTCAGTGGTGAAACAAAATATATTAGGTCTTTTGAATATGGAGACTACATAGAACTTTCCATTTCTCCCAGCCAGGAGTACTTCAGCATTCAAGTCAACAGCCAGACTACATGGGGGTATTGGAAATATTTCTGTAATCTTTTCATCTTTGATGAAAAGGGAAATGTAATCCATGAAATTCTCCCCTTCCTCAGCTACTCTTTTGTCCACTCCCTTCTCTGGGCTCCTGATGGAGGAAAGCTCGCCTTCGTAGAATATACCGCAACTGATTCCTCCGGAGAGGCCGGACTCATAAGCTACGATTTTAAAACTAACAAGGAATCGCAACTCGATC
>JBLIRT010000056.1:0-15590 GCA_049472445.1 bacterium | reverse complement strand
TATCGGGAAGGTTCAGCCCCTTGAGCCTTTCGCTGTAAACGGAAGAGGCCAGTGATGGAGGCAGGGAAATATCAGGAATTGATGTAAGCTCAAAGGGAGTAAGGGGCGGCACTGGCCGGGTAGCCAGAATCTTATGGTTATCAGGACTTACTATTTCAAGCTCAAGGCCCTCTAAGCTTACAGCGACATCATGGAAAAAGTAATACCCCCCCTCAAGCTGTCCTGAATCATCGAGAAGGTTAACCGTAAAGGTTTTTCTCTCAGATCCTTTGATTCGAACGATAAGACCGGTGATTCCTCTTCCACCGGAATCCAAAATCCGACCTTTTCCCTGTACTTCATATGGTTCCGTTGGTGGAGACGGATCTTCCTCTTCCGGTTCTCCTTCCTGATCGTCTGTTGATGGAGGCGGCCATGTCCCGATATTGACCCCACCTCCGAGTGATCCAGGATAACTGCCATATGGATATCCATAGCCGCTATAGCTCATGTAGCCGCCAGCATATGCCCCCCAACCGCCATAATATCCTCCTATTGGCCCGGCCATCAAGCCGAAATTGCCATAGCCTGGCATCACCGAGAAAGAATAAGAGTAAGAGGGAAATGGAGGGGCAAAAAAGGGAGCTGACTGAGGTATCCCCAGAGAATAGGGCATTCCGGGAGAATAAGGAGAAGTGAAAAAGGATGGCATCTGCTGAAAAAAGGTCTGACCGAAAAAGTATGAAGGAGACGAGTATGAGTATGGGGCTGCATATGATGTCTGAGATGTAAGATTCTGACCAAAAGAATACGGAGAGGGCGAATAAGAGTATGAGGTAGCATACGAGGCAGGAGAAGAAAAAGTCTGACCAGAAAAGTATAGGGAAGATGGCAGATAGGAGGGAGTAAAATAGAGGGAAGAAAACGATGCCGGTGCAGAAAAATTTTGCCCCAAAGAGTATGAGAAAGATGGCAGGTAAGAAGGATAGCCGGACGAATAATCATCAGCCATGGTCAAGGCGTAGGAGAAGAGAAAGAAAAGCAGGCTTATGGCGATGATACTGAAAGCCGCCCCAAAACACCTGCCCTTCCGGAACCGAAATCTCCCCTTCATCCCTCATTCCCTTCTTATCCTGTTGAATAGTAACCGGGAATAATACTTGAAAATGAGTGCCTTAAGCATGGACCACAAACTCAAGAAAAGCTTTTTACTAAATTATATTTTAGCATACCAAATTGGATAAAATCCAACCGAATCTTTAGAAGTTGAAAAAATTGAGTAATGAGTCACAACTAGGTAACCTTCTTTTATAGAAGCGTATTACAAAATATGAGAAGGAGTGTCTGAAATTTATGAAAATCCTGAAATATGTAATCCAAAAGCATTATGCCACCCACCTCCATTACGACCTCCGCCTGGAGCTTGATGGAGTTGCCAAATCATGGGCTATCCCCAAAGGCCCTTCTCTTGAAGAAGGGGTGAAAAGGCTGGCCATTGAGGTAGAGGACCATTCTGTCGATTATATGGATTTTGAAGGAGTGATCAAAGAGGGATACGGAGCAGGCAGGGTAGAAATATGGGATTCCGGCTATTGGGAACCTGAATCGGTAAAAGAAAAGAAGATTGTGGCCATTATTCATGGGAAAAAACTTCAGGGGAGATTTACCTTATTGAATTTCAAAGAGAAAAACTGGCTGTTTTTTAAAGCGAAAGATGAAACATAGAATGGCTGCTACTTGAAGGCTGATTTCAGTGGCCGGTTCGCAGCGCTTTCAATCTAGCGGTAAGCTTTTCAGCTTCCTCTTTATTTCCAAGGGTTCGATATAACTCAGCCATATTTTCCAGAACATTTGCCAAATCAGGATGTTGCATGCCTAATGTACTTTCCAGAATGGCCAGAGCCTCCTGGTACAGAGTTTCGGCCTGGTCATATTCCCTTTGCGCGGAGAAGATCATGGCTAAGGTATCCAGAGCGCCGGCTACTTTTACATGGCCCGGCCCAAAGGTATCCCTGGCCATAGCCACGGCCTCTTTGGCCAACTTTTCCGCCTCGGAATACTGCCCCTGTTGAAACAGGACAATAATCCTGTCATTGAGCTCATCATAAGCATTTCTTTTGGAACAAGAGGCCGAAGTAAATAAAAACAGCACCATGAGCAGAAGAAATATTCTTATTGGTATTTTCATAAGTTCCCATCCTCCCTCAACCAGTGGTGAGTTTTATGAAACAGTACTTTCAAAAGAGAACATCAAAATTTTATATGAAAGGATAAATTATGACAAGAGAAAAAATGCTGCCCTATGAACTGGTGAATTTTCACGGAGGAAGTTTCATCCTTGACAAACACGAAGCTGTGAATTATATTAAAGATAATGAAAACCATTATCAATAATATGGTGAAAAATGGCTTCTAAAAAGACCGGAACGGGACCACCCTGGTGGAAAGAAAGATTACAGAGAGCAGGGTCCCGGATAACTGCCCCAAGAGAGGCGATTTTAAAATTTTTAAATCAGACGGCAAAGCATTTAAGCGCTGAGGATATTTATCTGGTAGTTCATAAGGCCTATCCAAACATCGGGCTTACCACTGTCTATCGCACTCTTGAGCTGCTTGTTCAGACAGGGCTTATCTTTAAAGTCGATTTTGGAGACGGCCGGGCCAGATATGAGCTGGCCGATGGCCCTAAAGGGATAGGGCACCATCACCATCTCGTATGCACCAGCTGTGGGAGAGTGATCGATTACACGGAATTTATCAATGAGGAAAAGGAATTTCTCGCCCAAACAGAAAGAGGGCTTACTCAAAAATACCATTTTACCATTACCAATCACCTGATCCAGTTTTATGGATTGTGCGACAAATGCCAGGGGTAAGGTGAATTTATATTTTTTTCGATATTAATGGAAATGATTTTCAATATCAATAAAGGGAAAGGAGGTAAGTATGCCAACCTATGAATACTTGTGTGAGAGCTGTGGGCATAAATTTGACAAGTTTCAGAATATGTATGATTTGCCAATAGAAAAGTGCCCGAAATGCGGCCGGGAGATCAGGAGATTGGTCAGCCCAGGGGCAGGAATAATATTTAAAGGAAATGGATTTTACCAGACAGATTACAAAAGCCATCATACGGGAGGCGGGACCTGCTGCGGGAGAGAAGAGCGCTGCGATAAGCCACCCTGTTCTGATGATGGGGTTTGTAAGAGATAATGAATAATTTGAAATAAAGGAAAAGGAGGAGGTAAAAATTATGCCTTTCGGGAATGGAACAGGACCTTTTGGGCAGGGACGGGGAACAGGACGAGGCATGGGAATGGGAAGCGGTGGCGGCGGTGGCGGTGGCCGGATGGGTGGAAATAACCCTGGCGCAGGCCTCGGAGGAGATTGCGTATGTCCTCAATGCGGGACAAGAGTGGCCCACGACCGTGGTGTGCCTTGCTACTCTATAAGTTGCCCCAAGTGCGGAGCCAAAATGGTCAGAGGATAATCACGTTTTCATATAATTCCCAAAGTGCTCCCTTACCTTGAGGCTTCCAGGAAAGAACCCGACCAGGTGCCCGGTGGTGGCTGAACTTCCTGGAGGCAAGGCCGGCGATCTCGCCTGTAAGGTATCGAAATGATTGTGGTTGAATGCAAAGGTGAAAGGACTGAAAGCAAAATGTCAGATTTATCAATTGAACTGGTACCAAGGGATTTGCAGTCTTTTAAAGAGCAGCTTGCTTTATTAAGAGCTCATTTCCCGAAGATTGATATTCTCAATATCCCTGGCATATTGAAGTATGATATTTTCTCCTTCCATGAGCTGGAATGTGGATTTTACGAAAAAAGCCATATCTATTATTCGTCAATATGGATCAAATATTTATTTCATGCCGGTACGAATTAATATCATCAAGTTCTTATCTGAGGTTCTATAAATCTGACAGGTAAGGCAACATGGAAGTCAAGGTACTTTTTGATAAGGAGAGCATAGAAAAAGAATTCAAGACAGGCTGGGGAGCCTCTTTTCTCATTGATGATAGAGTACTATTCGACACCGGAGAACATGGTGATTGGCTGTCTTTCAATATGCAGCGGCTGAAAGTGGACGTAGATAGGATAGTGGCTGTAGTTATTTCTCATCACCACTGGGATCATACAGGTGGACTCTGGGAGTTGCTGAACAGGAAACAAGGTCTCAAGGTTTACGGCTGTCCCCATTTTGATGCAGATTTCAAGGGGAACGTGAAGAGATTCAAAGGAGAACTTATTGAGGTAGAGTCAGTTACCGAAATCACAGAAAATATTTTCACGAGCGGGGAAATAGAGGGACGCTTTAAAGGAGGATATATATCCGAGCAGGCGCTTGTAGTCAAAACCGGCCGGGGAATTACGGTTATCACAGGGTGCTCTCATCCCGGAATTGTGAAAATCATACAAAGAGTGCAGGAAAATTTTCCCAGGGAAGAAATGAGCCTGGTTTTCGGCGGATTCCATCTCATGGATAAGCAGAAAAGAGAAATTGAGATCATAGCAGATAAACTTCAGGAAATGGGAGTCCAAAAGGTCGGCCCTACCCATTGCTCTGGTTATGAAGCGCAACTGATTTTAAAGGAAAAGTATAAACATGGATATATCCCGATAAAAGTAGGCAAAACCCTCAGGATCTAAGTGGTCCAATCGCTAAATACACGGTACATCAATCAGTGGCCAATCAATGGTAGAGATGACTATCTCTGGTCGATCCCAATGACATATTTTGTTGGCGAGTAGATCACTCAGCGGATTGTACTATTCCCATCCAGATAGGTTATCAGGTAGCGGTTGGGATCAAGCGCCGTATATTCATCCATGGACACATAAAAATGCAGGTTCACCTGGGACCGGCTGACAGGCTCGATCCGATCCAGTTTCGGGAGCACATTATCCGGCTGAACATTCAGAACCCACTGATTGGGAGTGTTGGCAAAGGTGCCATACAGGTTCCAAATAACAGGATAGCTCGCACTTTCAGCTAAGAAAAACCGGAGTATTCCGTCCGCATTATCAGCAGTGACTTCAAGCCGGGGGGGGCAACCCTGAAGGAGTCGGAAATTTTTCTTCTGAGGCCATCATGAATCGGAAAGAGTACGCCCAAAGGCTCAAATCTACCGATTAACCCAAGAGTCACCTTATTTCCCTAAACCCGAAGAAGGCAGGGAAAAAGGATCTCGGATAAAAAAGCTGATGCTGTATGATATTATATGAAGGGAGGATGTATCTCATGGTTTTAAATTCAGAAGTACAGAGTATAGTCAAAGACCGGTTTACTCATTTACAGGAGAGGGTCAGGATCACTACTTTTACCCAGGAATTCGAATGCCAGTTCTGCAGGGAAGCCCGCTCCTTAAATGAGGAACTGGCTTCGCTGACCGATAAGATTGATCTTGAAGTCTTTGACCTTCAAAAAAACAGAATAGAAGCTGAGCGTTACCATATTGAAGAAATTCCGGCTACAGCTATTTCAGGGGATAAAGACTATGGAATTCGATTTTATGGCGTGTCCGGAGGGTATGAATTTACCTCCTTCCTTGAGGCCATCATGATGGTTTCCAGGCGGGAATCGGGGCTTTCAGCCGAAAGTAAAATGAGGCTTCAAGGCTGGAAAAAACCGACGCGTATTCGGGTGTTTACCACCCTCACCTGTCCCTATTGTCCTCAAGCCGTGTCGCTGGCCCATAAAATGGCCCTTGAGAATGACTTCATTGCCGCTGAAATGATTGAGATCGGTGAATTTCCCCACCTGGCCAATAAATATCAGGTTTACGGGGTGCCCAAGGTAGTAATCAACGAGATTATCCAGTTTGAAGGTGCGCTCCCGGAAGCCCAATTTCTCGATCGTGTTCTCCAGGTCTGACCTGTGGGCCTCCCACCCTTTCCGCGCCATGGGAAAGGCGATCTGATTTTAACGGGGGCCCAGCCGGTATCCCAGTACCCTGCGCATGACATACGCAAACAGATAGCCCCCTCACCCTGCCCTTTCCCTTCACTACTCCTGCTAACTGTAAAGTAGGATAATAACCACCACTTTTACTATACAAAGGGGCGAGGGATAAAGGAAAGCGACGCAAGCCGATATACCACTGGTAAAGAGGTCGATAAAGTAAAGAGAGAGCCGGAAAACATTATTGAGTGACAAAGAGCCGCCTTGACCCTTCATCAACTGCGAATGAGTCCATATGGGCCAAAGAAATACCATTTGAATAAAATGAAAAAATAAGGTATAAGTGAGGAATATGGAAAGTATGCCTTCAGAAAGAAAGGATTTGTGGCAGGAGAAGTTCCAGACCCTGGAAAAGGTCCATCGCCATGTCATCGAGAGACTGCCTGATATGGTTATATCTCTGGATGCCTCGGGAAATGTGCTCACTGCTAATAACAAGGTGGCCATTCAGTTGGGATATTCAGCGGAAGATCTTCAGCGGATGAATATACAGGCCATCATTGTTCCAGAGTCAGTGCCAGGCTTTTGGGAAGTCCTCAACACCGCGGGTGACTACGATCAGGACCTGCAAGAAATCGATCTTATAACCAGGAACGGGGAATCCCTTCCCGTTGCCCTCTACCCGATAAGTCTGGTGGATAGGGAATCAGGGAAACATGGTGAAGAAAGCTTTCTCCTTATTCTGTATGACCTCCGTGAGCAGAAAAAACTCAAGGAACTGGAAGCTCAGGTTGAACTGAAATCCCGGCAGTTGATTCAAAAGCAGCGCATCCTGGAGATCATATACAATGGCATAGAAAAAGGGATTATCTTTATTGATCATAATTTCCGGATTATCAAGGCGAACCGCTACCTGGCCCAGCTTTTCGGGAAACGGCCGGAGGATTTGATTGGCCAGAAATGCTACCACATCTTTGGAGACGGTACGTCCAGGAAGTGCAAAAACTGCCCGGCTGATAATACGTTACAGGCCGACCTGCCGGTTGCCTTTAACCGGAGGATTACGAATCAGAAAGGGAAAACGATCTATTTACAAAACACAACCTTCCCTTTACTGGATAAGGCCAACGGTATTTCAGGTTTTATCCATTTTACCGAGGATATTACCCAGAGCGTCCAACTCCAGAATCAACTTGTTCAATCTGAAAAATTCATTGCCCTCGGCAAGTTTTCTTCCTGTATCACCCATGATCTGAGAAATCCACTCACGGTTATCCGAAATGCCGCTTATTATCTCCAGAGGAAGGTTAATCCTGAAGAAGAAAAGATCATGCACTACCTTGATATTATCCAAAAAGAGACTGATCAGGCAGAGAGGATCGTTTCAGATCTGCTCACCTTTTGCCGGCCTCAGCCTTTACAGATTGAAAAGATCAGCATTCCTGACTTACTGGAAAATCTGCTGGCCACCCTGTCCGTTCCCCCGCATATTACCCTCAAAAGGGAATACCATCACCTCCTTTCCCCCGTCCATGCTGATCAGAATCAAATCAAGCGGGTGTTTCATAACATCATCAAGAATGCTTTCGAAGCCATGCCCTCCGAAGGGCAACTGACTATAAACGCGGTGGAAGAAGCGGATACGGTCATCATTTCCTTTGAGGATACCGGTACCGGGATCACTGAAAAAGACAGAGCAAGCCTCTTTGAACCCTTCTTCACAACCAAGGCCAAAGGCACCGGCCTTGGACTGTATATCTGTAAATCCATTATTGAACAACACAGGGGAGCGCTCTGGGTTGAAAACTCCGAAGGCCCCGGGGCGTGCTTCCTCATGGCCCTCCCCAAGAAATATGGGGCAGAGGATGAACCACTTCAAAGCCACTGGTATAGAAGGAATGAAAATAAAAAAGATAAGGCCGGAGTCAGTACCCACCCCACCAGAACCTGATAAAGAGTGCTTCGATTGATAATCTTGAAATTCTTCACCAGGCCTATCCCCAGGATAGCTCCGATAGCGGCCTGAGTGATTGAAACCGGAACCCCGATCAAAGCAAACAGGTGTAAGGTCATACCTTCAGAAACAATGAGAATAAAAGCCGAGGAGGCATCCAGAAGGAACAGTCGACTCGAAAGCGTTTTCATGACCCCACGGCTGAAAGACAGCGACCCGAGGGCAATACTCAGGCCACCAATCAAGGTGGCTTGGAATATATCCACCATGCCCGCCTTCAGAAATACGCCGGTTACATTAGCTACATTGTTGGCTCCGATGGCATATGCACCATAGCAGCCGGCCGCCAGGAGCAGCCTCCGCATGAGCCGGTCGTACTCGAGAAAGTGAAAATCCAGGTGATAGAATATCAGACTGAAAATAATGAAAGACAGTCCTCCGATAAGGATACCGCCTATTGGAGTGAGCATCCAGCACAGGATAACCTTTTCCAGGACTGCCCAATCAATATGCCCATGAAGAAAACCGATGCCCGCAATTCCTCCCACGACCGCATGAGAGGCAGACACCGGCAGACGAACCATGGTCAAGACAGCTATGGCCAGAGCTGCCGATAAAGCAACAATGAAGGCGCTGTGATAGTTTTGGGCGGTCAGACTGCCCAGGGTTTCCAAACCCCTCCTCCCGCCAATCAGGGCTCCGAGAGTGATAAAGACCGCTGACAGGAGAGCTGCCGTTCGATATGAAATCATTGTGGCCGAAACGGCAGCCCCGAAGGTTTTGGCTGTATCATTGGACCCCACCATCCATCCCAGAAAAATCCCGGCTAAAAGTTTTAACATGCTTTTAGATGAGCCTCTTGGCGGCCATGATATTTAAACGGTCCGCAGCATCTTCCGCTTTATCAGAGATATTCCCCAGTTCGATCACCAGTTCCTTCAACAAAATCTTATCTCCGGTAGGCATCTGACTCTGGAAGATCTTTCTGATCAGCTCACGTTCAACAGTATCGGAACTGCTCTCTTTCCGGCCAACCTCAGCCGTGAATTTCCGGACATCTTTAATATTCCGAAAGATAGCTTTTACCGCCTGACAAATGTCCTCATAGGTCTGAAAGTTTATTTCCACCAGTTGCCGAAAATACCCCTTGAAAGGTTCGGGAATCTGTAATCCTTCAGTTTCTAATTGGAAAACAACTGACTCGGCCCTGTTCGGGATCTTATCCACCGTTTCTAAAATCCCCAGAACATCTCCGCGGGATTCCGGGATCAGGGCTTTCTCATAAAGGGTAAGTTCTATCTCCCGCCGCAATTTATCGGCTGAAGACTCCGCCTCTTTTACCTGAACAACCAACTTCCGGAAGGCTGGATTGTTCCCCTCTTCCATATGAATCAGGAGAGCTTCTCGAAACAGTTCCATACATTCGAAAACCTTTCGAAGGTAGGCATCAATCATTTCTATGAATTTTGGGCTCTTTTTGGAAAAAAATTTCATCCCCACTCATCCTTTTCCCTGAGGGTATATCAGGCTTACAGTCACAGGCAAAATATACCATGATACCGTACAATTCTCAATCCACCTCCTTATGGTGGCCCCACGATCGAGACGATAGCGATGTACCCTCATGTTATAGGAGTCAGGCGATCGAGATGATAACCAAGCACCCTCTGCCATATCGGCAGATCGGAAAAATGCAGGCCAGGTGGGAAAGGCGTATGCTGCTTCATATGGCCGGTGAGGTATCTGTCATATGGGCGGAGGGGGAAAATGCAGACCATGGAGGACTGCCTCGGAGAAGGATTCTCTCTTGACAAACCGAAGAAAGAGTGCTACAAGTAAAGTCACTCCATTATTTTTTACACAAAGATAATCAAGCATATAGATTAGCGATAGATCAGCGGCCGAAGTGGCGGAATTGGCAGACGCGCTAGATTCAGGGTCTAGTGAGGCTTAGCTTCGTGGGGGTTCGAGTCCCCCCTTCGGCATTGAGTTTTCAGCCGATTGCCACTTTCCACAGTTACCGTCTTGGTTAACAAATAGCAAAATACTCCCCTCCGGTATCATATATTTTCAAGAAGCTGCAAGCCAAAGGTATGGCCTTGATTTTATGAACTGCTCCCCTCGGCAGGTAGACAAAGTCTGGCCGTAAGATTTTTCCCTCCATCCATTTCTGGAAATGGTACACCCATCCATTTTTCGGACTACACTTTTTGAACGTATTGTCTCGAAATCAGACGGTTTCGGGACCATCGAAAAGCAATATATGAAATCTGTTTCACATTCTGCAGGAAAGATCCATATTATTGATAAGCAAGAATAAATAAGGTGACCTTATTCGAAAAAGGTATACATGATCAGAAATTTTCATATAGGTGTTTTGAGATACATACCAAAAATATAAGTTATATAAGAATAATCGTATAAAAATCTTTGTTCATTAAATGGCACAACAATTGCTATTATCTATATATTATTGGCAATTTTAGTATTGACATTTCAGATGCTACTTCACATCGCTGCAGTTCGACGGGTGATTCTTTCCGTGTTCTCCTCTTTCTCTAGGAATTCCCGGCCTTATATCTTATCTACATGCAGTATTTGAAGTAACCGGAAGGGAGGTGATAGCTATATAAAAAGGAAATATAGAACATCAGGTTTGGACACTTATTTTATTCATCAGTTGGAGGGTTAGATTATTGATTTATCACTCATCCTCGGTTGGGCTGCCCTGTCGCCTACCAGCACGGGCTGGCTGACAAGCACTCTGCCGGTAGCCAATAATGCATCCATCAATGCCTACCCGGCTTAGGCCGTGGCTTATGAAATCCTTCAGGCAGGAACCCTGGCTCATTATCCGATCTTTGCCGCTATTTTAAATCCTTCTCCTCCACTGCAGCCTTTATGAACTCCTGCTTTCATACTCGGATTGGGACCCCTCGTTCCTGCGAGGTCCTTTCGGTTAAGCGATGAAAACATCAAATATCAGGGAGATAAAAGGGTAGTTATTATGAGACGAGAAAGACTTTTAAAGACATTTATTTTTATGTTTCTCATAGTATCGATTTTGGGCGGGGCTAACGCCCGGGCTCAGTTTGGTTATTATGGTCCTTTTGGTCCTTATTATGGAGGGCCCTTTTTTTATGGATATCCCCTGTTTCTCAGTTCGATACCTTTCCTTCCACCAGTTCCGGTACCATTCCGCGGGGCTCAAGTCCTGCTCAGTTCCCTCTTAGGCCTACCATCTCCATCGACTTCAACGGTTCCGGTCCTAACGACGCCTCCCGCGGCTACTCCGGCCGGATTCAGCGTTACCACCCTGGTTCCTACAACTACGCCACCATCGACTATCACCATCACTCTACCCTTGAGCGCCTTAGTTGCCCCAACGACAGCCGTGGCTCCCACCGTGCCGGTGGTCGCCCCTGCTCCTACGGTCACGACCACTGTCCCGGGCATTACCACCGCCCTCTTACTGGGAGGAGGAGGATCTTTGACTACTCTGGCCACACTCGGGCTTCTTCCTACAGTCACTGCACCAACAGTCGTCCCAACAGTTACCACTCCCATAGTGCCAACCGCACCAGTTGTTACAACCACTGTCCCGGGCATTACGACGGCACTTTTGCTGGGCGGAGGAGGTATTTCAACGACAAGCTTACTATTACTTGGAATCTAACCATGAAAAGGCTTATGTAAAGGAGATTATATGATGAAATGCATGAAACATTACCTGTTAGCCCTGGGTCTATCCGTTTTACTCATTGCCGCCCTGGTGGCTCCCCGGCCAGCCAATGCTCAATTCCTGTATCCTCCGGTCGTTCCTTTCTATGGATATGGCCTCGGCCTTGGATATTACCCGGTAGTCCCACCAGTGGTGCCTTACACCACACCCTTTCCCTACCGTGGAGCTCAGGCATTGATTACCCAATTAGCTCTCCTGGGAGCTTTGCCTACAACCACGACTACCTCAACGCTTTTTCCCACGACCACATCGACTATCGGGACTACCACCGCTCTGCTCCTCGGTGGTTCGTCCACTACTTCGCTGCTTCTGGCTTCAACGCTTGCTCCGACTACGACTTATCCGACCACGACTTATTATCCTACCACCACCAGCAGTACTCTCGGTATCACGACAGCTTTACTCCTTGGAGGGAGCACATCCACCACAACTCTTCTGGCCCTCGGGATTTAGGATGACTAAGGAGGAATAGGTTTATTAGACTGCCTTTTCGGATTTTTAAACGGCCTTGATATACTCCTGCTTGATTTCAATGAGCACCTTCAGGCGTCCACACTTCCAGCTTTTCAGGTGATCAGGCCAGAGAAAGGAGGCCCTCTTGCCATAACTTATGGGGAAAGGGCCGAATCTGACCATTATCCTGATAATGACCGCCAGAAGAGGGGATAGTAAATCCGGCTGAGGATCCGAAAAGGCACATTTTTTCGAGCCGACATTTCGCACCTTTTAGCTAATCCATCGAAAAAATTCAGCCAGATTTTTGACAATTCCCCTTTTTATTCTTCCTTCAGCAAAGCTAACGAATGTAAATAAATTAAGCTCTTTTAGTTTGCGGAAGATGGGCTGTTACCATATTTTTCCTGAAATTGCGGTGAAGAAATTCAGCCTCTGTTCCGATCCAATAGTCAACCAACATCTATCTTTCGGTTCAGGAGTTGCCTAAGCTCACGACGTAAACTCAAAAAGCATTTTAACGAACGTAAGGAGGTTGATTATGAAAAAGCTCATAGGCGGTATTTCCATCTTTTTCTTTGTGGCCACCTGCTTCTATCTGATGGGGTGCGCAGCGAGCAATACGGCCAAAGGCACCGGAATCGGTGCGGCAACAGGCGCTGTACTGGGCGGCATCATTGGACATCAATCAGGACACAAAACAGAAGGTGCCCTGATCGGAGGAGTTGCCGGCGGTGCCTTGGGTGCCCTGATCGGCAGACGTCTGGATAGGCAGAAAGAAGAGCTGGAACAGGTTTCCGGCATGCAAGATGTTCAAGTCAATGAGAAAGACCAAACCATTACCGCAGCCTTACAAGTTCTTTTTAATACGGACAGCGATCAGATTAAATCAGGGGAGGCGCAAAAACTTGACGAACTGGCCTCGGTTTTCGCCAATTATCCGGAAAACAAAGTCATTATCGAAGGGCACACTGATAGCGATGGTCCGGAAGAGTATAATCAAAAGCTCTCGGAAAAGAGAGCCAGATCGGTAGAATATTATCTCAGGGGCAAGAATATCAATATCGCCCAGCTTAGTTCAGTCGGATATGGTGAGTCAAGGCCGGTTACCTCCAACGATACTTCGGGAGGGAAAGCGGCCAACCGCCGTGTAGAACTGAAAATCTCCGTTGATCCGAACAGGGTCCCACGTGAATAATTGATTTACATGCCTTAAAGAGCCTATCCGAAAAATCCCTCATGCTCAATACTGGCAGGTAAGGTAAGGATTTTCCGGATAGGCTCTCAATCTCTTCACATCGAATCCTCTCCTCCACGATCTTCGACCCTCATGTGCAGTAGGAAAGATATTATTGCAGGGAAAAAGAGTAATATTTCTCCGTTCCGCTCGTCTCTCATGATAGCTATGTAACCTTTATCTATCTATCTGCCAAAGGCGGCGATCTATCTTGTTCATGACTTTTATTTTATCTCCTGGAACTAGATATTTCCTGTTTTCACATTGATTTTCATGCTTGAGATGGCATCCCGCAGGGTATGATACTTCATCTTTAACATGAGGAGGGATTTCTATGAAAAAAATCTTCACCCTTATCAAAGCGTATCAAACCATGATAGCCATGCTGGCTATCATTCTGGTCGTGGGCCTGTCCGGCCAGGCAGCCGCCTATTACCAGATCCCAACCTGGGGCTCGAGCCTGGGCTTTGGATGGGGCGGACCGGGTAATTATATGAATTTCAATGGCTATCAGGTTTTCTCAGACCCCTATAGATACGGCCCGGCTATGGGTGTCTATTATCCCTATAATACCAACTTCAATGTTTATAACGAGGCTTATAACCTGAATACCGGATATAATCAAAACTTCATGGGCTTTTACAACAGGGGCAACTATTCGGAACAGGGACAGCGGGATATCAATGCCATCGGTTATCCGCTTCCTTATGGATATATTGATCAGATGGCCTGGAATAGTCAGCAGAGCACGGCTTCAGGAATGTGGGGCTATCCTCCTTTCACCTCGAATTATATGACAGGTGGCCATCCCATTTCCGTATATTACAATCCAACAGCTTTTACTCTGGACATGGGCCTTGATACCTACCAGAGGGGAATAAGAAATTTCTGGGCAGGAGTCTTTCAGAGGTTAAACGAAGAAGATGAGGAATGATATGCTCAGGCTTTTTCACTGAATTCCTGACGCACCTTCTGATAAAATCTCGATAAGACCAAAAGTTCATGACTGCCTTCCGTAACCCATCGGCCTTACAAGGCCGATGGGTTTTTTTTACTTGGTAAATCAGGAAAATTTTTGACTGTGTATTTACAGCTTTAGATGGTAACCGGAGTTCCATCGAATCTGGTGAACGAGAACGCTCCATTTCCGAACCTTTCTGTGTAGGTACACTTCAGATCCTGGAGAAAGCCAATAGCAATCTGCTCACCCAAGAGCATGCCTTCATACCCCTCTGAGCGATAATGTACACCGGCAAAATCTCGACCCAGGCTGATATTGTGAGCCAGTTTGTTGAGTTCACCCCCGATAGTAAGATCCGGACCGATGTAGGGCGATAATTTTTTTCCATCAGAGCTTGGAACGACCGGATCAGGAATCACAAAATCCTCCCGGAAAAAGGCTTTGAGAATCGTAGTTATTGCACCCGCTATAGCGGCGTGGCCTGCCGGGTAGGAGGGGTGAGCCGGCGAGCCTTCAGGATAAGCCTGGGGCAGTAAATATGTTCTATAGATGGAAAAGATTCTACCCAGGACCTCAGAGTCAAGAATCTCCTGATTGATCTCATAGGAAACATCTTGAGTCTGACGGTGATTATGTATGCGGCCGCCAAAAGCCTCCGGACGCAGGCGGCGATGGACCAGCCACTTCTGGTACCAGGCCGCTTTTAAAGCCTGTTGGGCGACGGCCGGTATCATAGCCAGGATGTCAGCTATATCCTGAGTAACAAAGCCTGCCTGGATTGCTGAACCGAGATAAAAATTATTGGCATCAAAGGCAGCGGGCCCATAGCCAAGAAGGATCAAGCCTGCATACCAATGGGCCTGGCCGGGAAAATCCAGATGTACATAAAAGCTTAAGTCACGTCCTGTCTGGATGTAGCGTGGGTTGGATTCATCCAGGGGAATAATGGGGGAAGCAGGCATTGCGCCACGTTGGATAGCAAGCCAGCTATTATAATCCGTCATGTAGTCTATTCCTGGATCCGGCAACACATAGCTTTGTTCAATCTGATTCAGCCCGCCATAGGGGATAGGCAGCCAGAGGAACTGGGAGATATATTCTCCCAGCAGGGCACCTGGTGTCTCGCCACGGAACAGAGTTGCAGGGGTCACCATACCGGATTGTTTTGGTCCACGGAAATCGGAGAATTTCGATAAATCGGCTGCAGCATCAATGGTCAATTGATTACTGCCGTACTCAGCAAAAGGGATGTCCCTGGCCAAAGCATGCCAGTAACATTCGCCCATTTCAGATGCACTCTGGGCACTGCGAAATTCCGGGGAAGCACTGATCACAGGTCTATGGCTATCCGGGCCTATC
>JBLIRT010000055.1:0-15868 GCA_049472445.1 bacterium | reverse complement strand
TGTTGGCAGAGTAATGCCCGCTTCAAATTCGAAGAACCCTTCTTTGTACTATATCTTGAAGGTCTCTTCTTCCGTCAAGCACACAATGGACATAGATTTCTGATTTTATGATGTGATAGATTATTCTGTAGGGCTTATAGAAAATCTCCCGATATTCAAGGACTCCAATTCGTTCCAGTTCTGGTGGGCAATGACCTCTTTCGGGCAACGATTCAAGTTTCATAATTGTCTTCTCGATATTATCCAAAAGCCTGTCAGCCGCTTCTACAGAATCGTTTTCCGCCACATAGGAATAAATCTCGAGGATATCCGACTCTGCATCTTCAACAAGGTAAATTTTATATTTCATTGTCTTTGAGGTCTTTGATCTTTTCCCTTATATTACGGAAAGCCTCTCTGACAGGCACTGATTTTCCCTCCTCAAGATTTTTCCTGCTTTGAGCAAGAATTTTGAGTATAGCCAGGCTGTCCTGCATTTTTTCAAACTCTCGGATATCCTGAATGATTGCCTTGGCCTCGCCATTTAAGGTAATTACCACAGTCTCATGCTTTTCTACAACATCCCTGATAACTTCAGAAGCATGGGACTTGAAATAGCTTATAGGCTTAACTGCTTCGCTTAGTTTCATCTGAAAATCCTCCTTTTAAAAGGTCTAAATATAGTCTATATTATAGTCCATATTTTTACAAGCTAAAAGTTGATTCATCCGACCTTATTTTGAATCCTCAAAGGTAATGGTACATTCGGCCCCGCTTCCCGTTTCGGGACGGCCGAAATGAATATTCCCTTTGAGCTGTCTTACCAGCACGTTTACCAGTTTCAGTCCCAGTGATTCGCATTTCTGAATTTCAAAGCCCTCCGGCAGGCCTATACCATTATCGCTGACAGTCAGGGTGAGTGTGTGACTGCTTGTCCGGCGAAGATCAAGGCGGATTTCACCCACCCCTTCCGCACGCTGCAGGAGATCCGGAAAGGCGTATTTCAATGAATTCGAGACCAGCTCATTCATGATTAAAGCGCAGGGGATGACCCGGTCAACATCGAGGGTGATGCTTTCGATGTGCATATTCAGTCTTATGGCCCTCTCACTTACCCCGTAAGAAATGAATAGGTGGGTGGTGAGAGTTCGAATATATTCGGCCAGGTCGATCCTGGCCAGTGACTCGGACTGATATAATTTTTCATGGATGAGCGCCATGGTGTAAATGCGGTTCTGGCTTTCCTTGAAGGACTCAATGGCCTGCTTATCTTTGATGTAGGGCAACTGGAGATTGAGCATGCTGTTGATGATCTGAAGGTTGTTTTTGACGCGGTGGTGTATTTCCTTGAGGAGCACCTCTTTTTCTCTCAGGGATTCCCTGATCTGGTCCTCGCTGCGCTTACGATCAGTGATGTTGAGGAATGCTCCCAGGCATCCCCGTACCTGTCCCTGGGCATCCCTCAGGGGAGAGGCGGAGCCCAACATGTAGATCCGCCGGTTGCTGGGAAGAATGACCTCCAGCTCACTGTTGCGCACGTCAATGTTCTGCGCGGCGGCCACCTGCATAGGCAATTCCTCAGCCCTCAACTCGCGATCGCCTGATATGAACGTGCGCGGTGGAATTGGTTCGCCTGGTGCAGGTCCGGCGGAAACATTCTCACCCGTTTCGGCTTCGTAAAACTCATTGGCCATGCGATTGCCGATAATATGGCGGCACTCCGGATCATGAGATACCCAGATGGCCACAGGAGCCACATCCATAAGCTTCTCCAATTCTTCCATCCGCTGTCGCATTGCCTCCTTCGTCTGCAACCGCTGCATGGCTACCGCCACCTGATCGGTTACCGACTTCATCAAGGCCACTTCGTCGGCTGTAAAGGTTGGCCGTGTCCGTGTCCCGAACGACAAGGTGCCGATGACCTTGTCTTGCGCCAGCAATGGATGGCAGCAGTAGGCTTGTACTCCATAGGACTTGACCAGCTCTGTACGCGGGTCATCCTGATGCTGGATATCCTCGGCAATGATGCATTCGCCGTCGCGCGCCACAGATCCGCACCCTGCTACACCATAGTCAAGCTGCCGGATGGCCATGGCTTCCTCTGCGGGAATACCGGCGCAGGCGTTAAGATGCAGCCGCCAGCCTGGTACTTCGACGAGGTAATTGAAGAAGAACTGGCAATCGAGGTGCGCCATCACCAGCCGGCAGAGCTCTTCAACAATTGCCTGCGGATCTTCAGCCCGCAGCAGCCGCTCGGCTACGGCAGCCAGCAATTCTAACCGCTCCTCGCTCTCCCGCAACGCCTGCTCGGCCTGTTTGCGCTCAGTGATGTTGGTAACGAAGGCATAATAGCAATCCGGATTTCCCTGGGAATCCCTCATCAAATGAACCAGCAGCTCGATGGGTACTCGTGTCCCATCCTTTCTTATATACTCCTTCTCATACCGTACGGGTCGCCCTGTGCGGCGCAATTCCTCCAGCTTCTCCTGCTCCATCTCCCGCCACTCGGGAGGGGTCAGCGTGTTTACCCAGTCAATGGATTGCAGCTCATCTCCTCTGTATCCGGCAAGTTGCTCAAAGGCCTTGTTGAAGAGCCTTATACGCCCATCAAAATACCCTACGCCAAGGGGCTGAGAGGAAAGCTCGATAATGCTTGCCAGGAACTCATTTTGGCGACGGCTCTCCAGCATGGCTTCCTCGGCCTGCTTTTTTATGGTGATGTCACTGAAGATAATGGCAAACCGACCATGAATTGGGCTGTAGCAGAACACCTCGTAATGCCTGTCGGTGTCTTTGTTGTAGTTGTCGAACCTGACTGACTTGCCTGTTAAGGCAACGCCGCAGTAAGTATCAATCCAGTATTGCTCCAGGTTGGGGAGTACTTCGGTCATTGGTCTTCCTATCACTTCTTCCTGCTTCAGTCCGGTTTGATGCTCAAAGGCCTCGTTGAACTCAAGGAAGCGGAAATCCTTTGGAGCACCGTTATCTCCGAAGACAACATCACCAAGAGCAAAGCCCTCCGTCATATTCGTAAAAAGCCTTCGATAACGCTCTTCGCTTTCCCGCAACGCTTCTTCGGCCTGTTTCTTTTCGGTGATGTCCTGAGTGATCCCGAAGCCGCCCAGTAAATTGCCCTCATCGTCAAATTCCAGGTAAGCCTTCTCGCGCACCCACTTGATCTGCCCATGTGCCACAATCCGGTGCTCAATGTCATAGGATTCACCGCGCAATCCCGCCTTCCATTGGGTGTCCACATATTGGCGGTCATCAGGGTGAACGATGGCCAGAAAGGTTTCGTAGGTCATGGGCGTTCCCTTGGGCACACCGAAAATGCGGTATGTTTCGTCGGACCAGGTCAGGATATTGTGGCGGGTGTCTAAGCGCCAGCTGCCGATCTGTCCGACCTCCTGGGCGTGGTTCAAATCTTTCCGGCTTTCGTGTAAGGCATCTTCGGCCCCCTTGCGCTCGGTGATGTCGCGCATGATCACAAATGACTGAACAGGTTTGTCCTCCAGGGTAACCGAATCAACCTCAACAGGGAACCTTTCCCCATTCTTGCGGATCGCTGTAAGTTCCAGCGCCTGGACACGGCCTGTCTGCTGACGCTCTTTGAGCCCTACAGATAGCCGCGGATCATCTATATCGAGAATCCCGGAACGTCCCAGGCTGCAGATTTCCTGCTCCGACCGGCCCAGCATGGTACAGGCCGCCGGATTGGCGGCTATGACCGAGCCGTCCGGGATAGTGAGAAAGACAGCAGCCGGACTGTTCTCGAAGAGCAGGCGGAATTTCCGCTCACTCTCCTGGAGCGCCTTCTCTGCCAAATTACGCTCGTTTTCCCGCATTTCTTTCTGAATCTGGGCATAGAGGACAGGTGCTACCCGATTAGAGATTGCCTCCAGAAATTCTCGATCTTCTTCAGTATAGCCGGTTTTTTTATTGGCCAGATTCAGCAGCCCGATCACCTTGTCGTGAAACAATATCGGCGCCGCCAGATTATTTTGGATGGGTACATGTCCTTCAGGAACTATGACCGGCTTATTGGAGTAAAAGGTCTTTTTTTCCAAAAGCGCCCGGCCCCAGAGGCCCGTCCATTTTTCAGGCGGATAGCAGAGGTACGTATCCGCCATGTCGCACCGGTCGTATATCCTTAACATAGTCGGACACATCAAGTCACCATGTTCATTAATATAACCGAATACCCCGTAGCTGCTTTCCATCTTATCGATCACGAGGTCAAGGGCCTTTTCATACAGCTCAATTCCTGTTTCCTGAACAAATACCTGAAGGATCTTATTAGCGAATTCAGTCTCCCGGTTCTTTTTGTGCAGAGCCTCCTCGACCCGCTTGCGCTCGGTAATGTCCTGGAAATAGACAAATATGCCGCCTTCCTCGCGGGGGAAACATCGGTTGTGGAACCAGCGGCCCCACGGCTCATAGAAGTTCTCGAAGACTCTGATTTCACCGGCTGCAGCTCGCCGGCATTCCTGCTCCAGCCGGGTACCCAGGGTGAGGGGAAATATTTCCCACAGGCTCTTACCGAGCACCTCCTCGCGGCGGATGCCCAGAATGCGCTCGGCCTGGGCATTCACATAGACGAGTCGCCAGTCCCCCTTACAGGCAAAAAAGCCGTCTCCGATGCTCTCCAGCATCGCCTGGAGCTGCTCTTTTGCCCGACTGAGCTCTTCCTGCTGAAGCCCTTTATTTCTTATCTTGCTCATTCCATCCCTCGAAACTCTGGAAGCGCTTTATGTTCCCCTCATAGTGAAAAGGTTCCTTACCATGCCAAGAAGATCAGGTGGGGCAAAGGGTTTGGGTAAGAATGGGATGCCTCTTTCCTGAATATACGGCCACTGGGATTTTTGATCGGTGTAGCCGCTGATCAGAAGAACTTTGAGACCGGAGTTGTGTTGGCCAAGTTGATCGATCAGCTCAATACCGTTTTGATCGGGCAGGACCACGTCGCTGATGACCAGATCAAAGCCGTCCCTCTCCTTCAGAAATCTGTCGATAGCTTCATGAACACACCTGGTACAAGAGACGCGATAGCCGTTTTCCTGTAATACCTTTTTCAATAAGGTAATGACCACCTGCTCATCCTCTACGATCAGAATGCGCTCACCATTTCCCTGAAGATGCTTCAGGGAAGGGATCTCAGAGGATTTTTCTCCTGCCTGACCTGAAAAGGCAGGTAAATAGATAAAAAAGGCAGTTCCACGGCCGGGTTCGCTTTCCACCTCAATCCATCCCTGATGCTGGCCGACAATACCATAGACTACTGCCAAGCCAAGCCCTGTGCCTCTGCCCACCCCTTTGGTGGTAAAGAAGGGCTCAAAGATCTTTTCCCTGGTCTCCTCGTCCATACCGCAGCCGGTATCAGTGATGGAAAGGCGCACAAATCGTCCAGCACGGCCTTGAGGAATTCTTTCAGCCTGTTCTTCATCCAAGGTAACCTTCTCTGTTTTGATGGTCAGCTTACCGCCCTTGGGCATGGCGTCTCTGGCGTTTACCGCCAGGTTCATGATCACCTGCTCTATATTCCCTTCATCCGCAAAGACAGAGTAAAGATCAGGGGCGGATTCAAAGGTGAGGGTGATATCTTCGCCAATCAGGCGGTGGAGCATGTGAAGGAGATTGGCAATACCTTTATTCAGGTCAATGGGTGCAAATTCTACCGACTGCTTCCTGCTGAAAATCAGCAACTGCCGTGTCAGATTGGCCGCCTGATCGGCAGCGCGGCGAATGGCCTCAAGCTCCCTGACCAGGGGATCGGCTTCATCAACCTTCAGCAGAGCCAGGCTGGTATGGCCAATGACGGCTGTGAGCAGGTTATTGAAATCATGGGCCACTCCCGCGGCCAGGACACCGATGGCCTCCATCTTCTGGGACTGAAGGATTTGCGCCTGAAGCTTTTCTTTTTCCCCTTCCATCTCTTTACGTTCTTTGATTTCCTGCTGAAGCTGCTCATTTATTTTCTGCAAATCTCTCGTCTTTTCGGCTACCCTCTGCTCAAGTTCCTTCTGGTATCCGTGAAGCACCTGGAGGGCCTTCTCACGTTCGGTGACATCCCGGAAAATCAGAACTACGCCGATTATGTTCCCCTGGTCGTCTTTGATGGGTGCAGCGCTGTCATCTATGGGTATTTCCCTGCCGTCCCTGGCCATAAGGATGGTATGATTGGCCAATCCTCCTATAGTGCCCTCGTCTATTACCCTGGTTACGGGGTTTTCGACAGGCAGGCGCGTGTCCCGGTTGATGATGTTGAATACCTGGGCCAGCGGCTTTCGCACGATCTCCTCTAATGACCAGCCCATCAGGCTTTCAGCCACCCCATTCATGAAGGTTATCAAACCCTCTTTATCAGTGGCGATCACCCCATCTCCGATACTCCTTAAGGTTGTGGCCAGCCACTTTTCATTTTCTTTCAGCTTCTTTTCCATGTTGTGCTTGTACAGGGCCACATCGATCATGATGTGAAGTTCCCTCTCCTTGAAGGGTTTGACAATATAACCGTATGGCTCTGTGATTTTGGCCCGCTGCAGGGTATCCTCATCAGCATAGGCGGTAAGATAGATAATCGGAATATCGAATTGGGCTTTAATCTTTTCTGCGGCCGTCACTCCGTCGATTTCACCGGACAGCATGATATCCATCAGCACCAGATCAGGTCGTATCTCTTCAGCCTTCTTTAGGGCCTCTTCTCCGGAAAAGACAATCTCAGGGGCAGGATATCCCAGACTGGTCAGCCTCTGTTGCAGATCAAGGGCTTCAATGGCCTCATCTTCAACAATCAGTATCTTTGTTTCAGGCATTGCTCTCTTTCCTCTTTCAGGTTTCAGGTTTCAGGTTTTTCTTTTTTCAATACTGACACCTGACACCTTTTCAGGCCTTGCCTTTTTCAATCCTGGCACCTGTAACCTATGAAAAACGCCGGCCGTCCTGTTTCTTTTTATCATTTGAAAATTTGAATTTTTGCTCATCTTATCAGACTGTTCGCTTGATGAATTTTTTGAAAAGGTGAATTAGATCAAAATATATTATACACCTCAATGATAGTAATTAATAGTAGAAATAGGGCCATTTTTCACTTCAGGGGTTTGGATACTATCTCGTTTTTACTACGAGGTGGTCGGCACCCGTCATTCTCATGGCTGACGATGATGAAGACGATTGCCTGTCGGCCAGATTAGCCTTCGAAAAGGAGGAATGGGTGGAGATGGCCAGATCACTCTCCGGCTATCTGCCCACAAGAAAACCCAAGAGCGACAGTTTGTGTAGTCTACATATTCAGTCGAATCATGAGTTGACCAGAATTCAAACTCTTCTTCTCCTGACTTGAAATCCGGTATTTTTTTTATAACTTACTCATATCGTTGTCTCTCTTTTCTTGTCATATCCCTAGCTGATATGACTCTTATCTTATTGTTTCTCATTTATATACAGCTTATCCGATTAAGTCAATTCCATAAGGCTAAACAATATCGGAATGTGCTGATTTATACAGAAGTTGACATGCAAAAAAGGTAAAAAAGGTATTTGAACTTTTATCGTAAGACACGTGATTGCTCCCTCGCCATATAATAGAATGTCGCTCATAGGTGATAAGCAGCACTATGTCATCCAACAAAAGAATGAATGAACTATAAGCCCTTAATACCAAAAGATTTTTATGCAGAGTTTGTTATCTGCCACATATGAGCGAAGAATGTTTGGAGTTTCCTGAGGATATTTCAGGGAGTGATTTTTGGGACTATTTGGAAAAACATGTGTATGTAAGAAAGCCATAGCCTTCTTTTCCAAATTCAGCCGTTACCCATGAATCCCCTTCATCTCCAACCATCAGAGCCATCTGCGATAACATTTCAGTATCAGGATGGCTATCAAATCTGAAGTTAATCATAAGGGCTATGGAGGAATGGAAGGTGGCGAAAAGGAATATCATTTTTAACTTGGCTCTGATTTTCATAAGAACACAAAATAACACAGATTCATATCATAGATGAGGTTGAAGAGCATGTCTTATAAGAGTGTTGTTAAATCCGTAATCTTTTCATCAATTATTTTTTTCGGGCTTTTTACCTTCACCATTTTTTGTCAGGCCCAGTATCTGACTTCTTATCCATCCTATAGCTCATATGGTTCATACGGCAGCTATCCGTCCTATGGATCATATGGCGGCTACGGTGGATATGGCAGTTATGGCGGCTACGGCGGCTACGGCAGTTATCCATATGGTGGCTACGGCGGCTACGGCAGCTACGGCAGTTACCCATATAGTGGCTTTGGCGGCTATGGCGGCGATGGTGGCTACGGCGGCTACGGTGGTTATCGTGGGTAGGGTGGCTACGGTGGCTACGGTGGCTATGGCGGCTACGGCGGTTACGGCGGATACCCATCTGGCGGTTATGGCGGCTACGGAGCCGGGATATATGGCGGTTATCCATCTCTCTCCGGTTATGGAGCCGGTATATACGGTGGAGCACTCTATGGCGGTTTAGGCGGATTAGGCGGGCTTGGTGGGCTCTATGGCGGATTAGGCGGGCTTGGTGGCCTCTACGGCGGTTTAGGCGGGCTTGGATTAGGTGGTATCAATCCTTATATGTCGTCGTTATATGGCGCGGGTCCCTTTGGCATTCAGAATATGTTTTATACCCTGGAGACCGGTACCGGCGTGGATTATCAGATTCCTTTTCTTCAAATCGCTCCAATACTTGGTGTTTCCAGTTTATATAATGATCTTTTCCCTGGCCTTTTTAGCCTTCAATAATCCTCTTGAGATAGAGGGCTATTTTCGCCCAGGTGAGAGAGTCGAGGGATTTCATCTCAGGTTCTTACCGCCCCCTTTTCCAGGACAGAAAAGGGGGCGGTAAGAAATCTCCTCACTTTTTCTTGAAAATTGCTCTCCAGCCTGTATACTCGTGATTTGATGAACAGTAGACTTTACTGACGCTGGCTGTGGGTTCGGTGGTATAAAAGGCATCCGGTTCAATGCTTTTGACCGCCTGGATGATAGCCTTTGAATTTTTCCTTTTGCAGACGATATATAATTCGGTGACCGGCCCGGATATACCCTTCCCTTCGAAGGTGGTAACTGCATAGCCGAGTTTCCTGATTTCCTCGGCCATTTTTGTGCCGCCCTGTGGACTGATGATTCTCAGCCCGACGTGGCCTAAGGCTAAATGCTTTTCCAGGAGTATACCCGCCACGTTACCTGTGGCAAAGCCGAGAGCATAGAAGACTCCGAGGATAGGCTTACTCGCAACCTTGCTCACTACTGTGGCTATGACCACCAGCCACATGCTGACTTCAATGAATCCCAGGAAAAAGGCGGTTTTCGTCCGGCCGTAAACAATACTGATGGTTCGAACAGTTCCCAGGGTAACGTCGATAACTCTGGCCAGGAAAATAAGAAATCCGGTCAGGAGGGTGGTAAGATCCAGGCCAGGAAGCATAAGAGAGTCACCTTATGATCGGGATACGGTCAGGCAGGTACCATGCTGTCAAGCCATTGCTTATAATAAATATTCAGGGTGTTCTCCAGGGTCAGAAGAGTCTCTTCAACCAGATGACGAAAATCCTCATCAATCTTTTGATATTCCCTTTGAAGATCTTTGAGGAGGTTTTCTTTGACAATTTTTAATTCGGCCACCTTTTTTTCGATATCAAAAGACATGTAGGTATCTCGGAGTCTTTCAAGGTAGAGGGCCTTGATTCGGTTGGCGCGACTCTTGAAGTTATCCACAGCCAGAATCTCCTGGGTAATTTTAAAGAAATGAAATCCCATGATAGCTTGTCGTACCGCTTCCGGAAACATTGAGGGCTCGATGACCATGGCTTTTATCAGATATCCCAGATAATGATGGCCATAAGAAGAAAGACCTTGCTTTATAAGAGACCGGAAGAAGGCAAGGACTTCTTCCATCCTTACCCGGCGGGCTGAGTTCTGGTGAGGGTGAACATTCCTGAGGAAGTTCAGGCACCGGTCGAAATAAACCCGGGGATTATAAATATGGGATATGATTTGTTTGTATCCATGAATGATCGTATTCATATCCATTTTGGGCTTAAAATTTAAATGTAAATCGTGCGTATTATTTCCGGTTGAATCTTCCAGGAGTCTGCCTTCTTTTTCCAATCGCCGATAAAGCTGGGTATTCGGAAGAGCGGTCAAGAGACCCACCATGGCTAAGGGGATGCCGGACTTCTGGATGAACTGGATTTGACGTTCAAAAATATCCGGCTGATCATTGTCAAATCCAATGATAAAACCTCCGGCCACCTCAATCCCCTGGTTTTGAATTTTGATGACACTGCCAAAGAGATCCTGCCTGACATTTTGCTGTTTTCCCGTAGTTATCAGGGTTTCCTTATCGGGTGTCTCGATACCGATAAACACCATATTAAAACCGGCCTTACTCATCAGCTCCAGGAGATCTTCATCATCAGCTAAATTGATGGATGCCTCGGTGAACAGGTCAAATGGATAATTACGCTGCTTCTGCCAGTCGGCAATGGCCGGTAAGAGCTGCTTCACATTCTTTTTGTTACCGATAAAGTTGTCATCGACAATAAACACCGATCCCCGCCAACCAAGTGAATGCAGTATATTGAATTCATCAATCATCTGCTGGATGGTTTTGGTGCGCATGGTGTGGCCGAACATCTCAATAATATCACAAAATTCACAATTAAAGGGGCAACCGCGCGAGTACTGCAAAGGCATGGTAGCATAATCCTGCAGGGAAAGGAGATCAAAACGCGGCGGTTGAGTCGTGGTAATATCCGCCTTGCGCACGTCCTGGTAGATATGTTTGGCTTGCCCCCTTTCCAGGTCATATAAAAATTGAGGCAAGGTTACTTCTGCCTCGTTCAGGACAAAATAATCCACATTATCGATTTTGTTATAGGAAGAGGAGGGGTACGGACCGCCAGCCACAAGAGGTACCTGCAGCTTTTGGCATCGCTCGGCCACTCTGGCCAGGGAATCCTTTTGAACGATCATAGCTGAAGTAAAGACCAGATCAGCTTCGGCAATCATCTCATCCTTCAGTGGAGAGATATTCATATCGATAAGGCTTACCTCATAGGATGATGGTAACATGGCTGCTACGGTGATCAATCCGAGGGGTGGAATCGATGCTTTTTTGTCGATGAAGGGCAAGGCATACTTAAAGCTCCAATAGGTCGGAGGTATCTCGGGATAGACCAGTAAAATTTTTTTATGAATGTTGTCCTTACTCATTCTCTCATAGCTTCCCATGTGGTTACAGATTCATGTTCTCTTTACGGTACTCTCTGTCGAACGGCCTCATATAAGCTCTCTTCGGCAGATTTCATCTATCATTCTGATACAACTTTAAAGTTTGATTTTTTTATATTGATCCAGCCAAAGATAAAAGATAATATACGGAAAATTTAAATAAAAGGCAATAGATTTTTCATGTTATGTTAATGGTAAACGAAATTTAAGGTGAGGCCGTTTACTCCTCCCTCCTGAAGGCTGCTGCCACCAGGACTGCCGATAGAGAGATGGCATCGTTCGAGGAGAGGACCAAGCCTGGTATCAATTTTTTGCTTATTGAATCGTCTGGTGCTGCTGATGGCGCTGTAAATATTACCTGCGTACCATCCGGATTCGATGAACAGCAGGATTCCTCCCAGGGCGTTTTGTCCCTTCTGAAAGGATTCAACGATGCCCCAGATAAATCCTCCATTGACCGAAAAGGCACTGAGCCCATCCCGGTAGCGATGAGCATAGACCTGCCCCGCCCCTGGAATGACTGCTGAAAGGACACCAGCCAGAGCGGGTTTTTTCAGGGGCAGGGAGGTTATCTCCTTTATCCCTTTGGTCATGGAGGTAGCTTCCACGTAAGTTCGGCTGGATGGCTTCACGTGCTCAAAAGAATTCAGCGCCTCCGGCCATTGCTGTAATTCCAGGTGAATACATCCTGTTCTGAAAAAGGCATTATTTATCCTTTCATCTTGAGGAAAGGTATCGATGAAGTCACGGTATTGCTGTATGGCCTGCTGATAGTCTTTCTGCAGCCATAGAGTTTCAGCCTGCTGAAAGGAGGCTTCTCTGCCAATCTCCTGATCAGCATAATCCCGCCCTATGCTTTCAAAATTCTGCCGTGCCTCGGACCACTGTTCACCCTTTTGATAAGCAAAGGCGATTTTCAATCGTGCTATTTTAACGAAGGGGTCAGAGGGAAATAAGAAGATAAAGCGCGTGTACTCTGTGATAGCCCGATAATAATCACGGGTTTCGTATAAATGATCAGCAAAGGCCAGAATTTTATCTCTTTCGGTAAGAGAGGAAAGGTCCTGGGCGGGAAGGGATGAGATGAAAAAAACGGGTACCATGTGCATGGTAAGAATAATGATCAAAGAAAAAAGGCGAATCTTCCACATGTATTCATCCTGGCTTTTGTTCCTCTTTCATCTTTCTCAGTTTTTCGAGGTGATGGCTGATTAATCCTTCATAACCGCGATCGGAGGGAACATAATACCGCTTTCCTTGAAGTTTATCAGGCAGGTACTGCTCAGCTACAAAGGCTTCGGCAAAGTCATGGGGGTATTTATAGGTTCGCCCGTATCCTAAGCTTTTCATGAGCTGAGTGGGGGCATTGCGAAGGTGCAGAGGAACGGGCAGAGAACCCATGCGGTCTATATCCTCCCTGGCACTGAGGTAAGCCTGGTAAGAGGCATTACTTTTTGGCGCACTGGCCAGATAGGTGGCTGCCTGGGCCAGGGGGATCCAGCCCTCGGGCAAGCCGACAAAATGAAAAGCATCTTTGGCCGAGACCGCCACCTGAATAGCTTGCGGATCAGCATTACCAATGTCCTCGGAGGCGAAAATGATCATCCGCCTGGCAATGAATAAGGGATCTTCACCTGCTTCCAGCATCCGGGCTAACCAGTATACCGCTGCATCAGGGTCACTTCCCCGCATGCTTTTAATGAAAGCGGAGATGATGTTAAAATGCTCCTCGCCGGCCTGATCATACAGGAGAGCTTTTCTTTGCATAGCCTGTTCGGCTACCGTCAGGGTAATTGTCCTTTTATCGGCGGATTCTTTGGCCGGAAGTAAGCTCAGGCATGATTCAACGGCATTGAGAGCAATGCGGGCATCACCATGGCAGGATTGACAGAGGAATTCAAGGGCATCCTTTTCCATATCGAGGTTTTCAGAACCTAATCCCCGTTCGGAATCCTGGAGAGCGCGCTGCAGGAGCAGGCCTATATGTTCCGGGGATAGCGCTTGAAAGGCTAAAACGGTGGTTCTGGACAGGAGTGCGGGAATAACCTGAAAGGAGGGGTTTTCAGTAGTAGCTCCAATAAGGGTGATCGTGCCGTTTTCTATGTGGTGCAGAAAGGCGTCTTGTTGTGCCTTGTTGAAGCGGTGGATTTCATCTACAAAGAGGATAGTTTTTTTACTGTAGTATCGTTTTTCTGCTTCCGCGCTCTTCAAAACGTCTTTCACTTCCTTTATTCCGGAGAGTACAGCCGAAAAGGAGATGAAATTGGCCATTGTGGAACGGGAAATGATGTGGGCCAGGGTGGTCTTCCCACTCCCTGGTGGTCCCCAGAGAATGAGGGAAGGAATCTGATCCTTTTCAATAGCCTTGCGTATCAGGGTTTCCTGCCCGAAAATATGCTCCTGCCCTGCGAATTCATTCAAAGATTCCGGGCGCATTCGGTCAGCGAGTGGTGATTTCCTGCTCCTGAGCTTTGATACGCTCATTCAGGGAAGCCTCCCGAAGATCTCTTTTGATATCTCAGAGCAGACTTCGTCACAATCTCCCAGCAAGAGGTGTATTTCCCTTCGATAAGCAGCGGGTGGAGTCTTATTAATCATAATAACAGGGCAGACCGGACTTACTTCCTCAAGAAGGGAGGCTACCGGATACACATTGAGTGAGGTTCCCATGATCAGCAACAGATCACATTGAGGAAAGTCGAGGGGAATGGAATGGAAAAAGAGGGTCGGCAGATGCTCATGGAAAAAGACAATATCCGGTTTGATGACGGATTTCTGACTACAGCTGCATAATGGAACATCTTGATTTCTGATGGTGTCTTCGATGTCACGCAAGGAATATTTCTTTCCACACGTAAGACAGGTAGCTGTCCGGAAGGTGCCGTGGCATTCTATAACTCTCTCGATGTGAGCAGCTCGTTCCAGGCCGTCAATGTTCTGGGTGTAGTTTCGTACGAGTTTACCTTCCTCTTCCAGCCTTCGAATAAATCGATGGGTTGGGGTTGGCTGATAATTTCCCGGTAAAAGCTCTCTGGCCAGTTCAAAAAAAGGCTTTGGATTTTGCCTGAAAAAATCAATATCAAAAATTGCTTCCGGATAGGGCAGGTTATATTTCTGGAGATTGTCGTAAAGCCCCGTGCCCGGAGTTCGAAAATCATGGATACCGGCGGAGGTTGATATCCCCGCACCGGTCAGGATGATGATTTGATGAGCCTCCCGGATAGCAAGGCTGCACTTCCTTATTTGGTTTTCCATGATATTCACCACGTTTCCATATTTTGATTTCATCATTATTATGATCAGAATTTATCCATGAGGTCAAGGAAAATTTTTTCCCGCTTTTTCAATGAAACATGTTTTTTAGAAGGTAAAGTTTATGATCAGAGCATAATTATTATACCGTGCCCGAAGCCTTCATGTTCGAATTTTCGATTTTTCGGGATACCGGGAATTTGATATCCTCGTTTATTCCGGCTTGCCCAGGTTCGGTGAATCAGGAAGAAGATTGGGCAGAGGAACATTTCCAGACGAGAAATCCGTGGTATACTTTATGCTGAATGAGAAAGAATCATGGAGAGATGAAAGGGGTTGGTATTGGTGAGCGGTTACGGAGAAGAAGGAGTAGAGAGGTTATGAGATATCAATCGGCAGCCATTTGTGCACTAACGAGAGATGTAACAGCAAAAAAAGCCTGTTTTTGGAATTTTGTCTTTCGCAGTACCATTATTCTGATCATTCTTGTTCCTCTTATCTACACTGCTGTTCGGTATATGCATGCCCCTCAGAATGCCGGTCGAAATTTGGGATATATTCCAATACCCCTCTCAAGTCTTCCGGAGGGAACATCCCAGTTAGTTTTATATCAGGGTCACCCCATCATTATTATTAATAATCACGGAAACATAAAAGCCCTCTCAGCCCTTTGCACCATTAATGAGTCGATTTTACACTGGGACCAGGCGCGAGAAGAGCTTGTCTGCCCTACCCATGGTGCCCGGTTCGATTTGAACGGCAATGTGAAATCCGGTCTTGCTCCCCGGCCTTTAGATCGATTTCATGTTTCTTTTGGGGAGGATGTTATTATCGTCGGTGGTTTGCTGTAAGAGGGCAGCCACGGAAAGTCTGCCGCACCTATGTAACTTGCGATCCATAGGTGATTTAAAATTCGACCTTGGGAACAATTTTTTCTTCCTCAGGCATCTGATAATAGGTCCCCTTTTCAAATCCAAACAGTCCGGCAAAGATTCTGCCGGGGAATCGAAGAATACCCGTGTTGTATGTCTTGACCGTATCGTTGTAGCGCATCCTTTCGACGGCAATTCTATTTTCCGTACCAGCCAATTCGTCCATGAGACGATGAAAGGATTCATTTGATTTGAGATTGGGATAATTTTCTACGACCACAAGTAATCTGCTGAGCGCTGATTCTACGGCATTGGCTCCATTGATTTTTTCGGGAATGGTTCGTGCTCCGGCAAATTTTTCCCGGGCTTCGGCAATTCTCCCGAAACCGTGGGTTCCGATGACGATAAGGTCGCAGTCTCTTTCTGCGGCGGCGCGCAGAATTTCTTCGGCCGGGTTGCCCTCTCTGATCTGGATTTCGTCGGTGGTCACGTCGGGGAGGTTAGT
>JBLIRT010000054.1:0-15964 GCA_049472445.1 bacterium | reverse complement strand
AAATCGTCAAAGCCCTCAACGTCGAGTTGAATCCTGAAGAGGAGAAAGAATTAAGGAGGACGCTATCAACCAACAGGCAGGCCGTAATGGCCTTTTTTCAGGCCATTGATGCCAGTGACAGGGGAGATTATGAACAGGCGGCCCGCTTCCTCAATCAGGCCTCGAAAGAAGATCCTCATATGGATCTGGCTCAGGAAACCCTCGGTGAGCTTCAGAACCTTGGCTTTCTTCCCTCGGGGAAAGATATCCAGCCTTTTTTGCAACTTCTGAAGAGTCAGACCTCACTCACTGACCAGTTAACCCCCGAATCCCTGATCAAAAGAATTGGGCTGCCGAATAGCAGTCTGTCGAACGGCAGGGATTATGGAACTGTTGAATACCCCCGTGGTGAGTTCCCCTAAGGGTTTAAGGAGCGATCCAATCATGGACGGTAACCACTGGCACGTTGTGAATAGTATGAAATATTCTTTTGAACCCTTAAGGAGGAATAAGCAACCGTGAAGAGGCTCATAGTTTCGATAATGCCTTTGATGGCTCTCATAGCTTTTATTTTTCTCTTACTGGGCCCGCGAGCAGAGAATTCAGCGGCCGAGATGAAGGTACGGACTGGTTTCAATTATGACTGGTGGGAAAGGGATCTTGACTCAGGGGCCGGCGGAATAACAGGCTTAATAGATGATCTTGTCTCTTGGGTCAGCGGAGGTGACCCGAATATGACAGAGCCGGAAGCAATAAAAGGCACACAGCTCTATGTTCCCATCATCATTGACGGCCGGTACCAGGACTTCTCTTTCAGCCTCCTGACCGCTTATACCAGTACCCAGGTTGATTTGTCGAACGGGAAGAGTAAATCCCTGACCACGCTCCTTGACACCAGGGTCAACCTTGCCTATGAGCTTTTGGACCGATTCCCTGTTGACACGCTCCTTGGCCTGGATATCAATCTTCCAACCGGGCAGACTAATCTGGAAGAAGATGATCTGGACCTTATGATGGATTCGGATCTGGTTTCCATTAACCAGTTCGGGGAGGGATTGAATATCAATCCAACCCTCAACCTGGCCAGGAAATGGAAGGACTGGATGGCCGGCCTTGGAATCGGCTATGTCTTTCGGGGGAAATATGACTTCAGCTCAGGGACAAGGAATTTTGATCCGGGTGATATCATCAATTTCACTGCCGAAATCGTTCACGACCTCCCTGTCGATTGGCAGATTCGTCTCTTCAGTAATTATGCCTATTACGGGAAAGACAAGGTAGGGGGTGAAGACTATTATCAGGAGGGTGATTTATTCCTTTTCGGCCTTGGCCTCGATTATCGGCAGGACCGATGGGATGGAAACCTTACGCTGACCAGCATTTCCAGGGGCGATGGTGAATTACTGGATGCGGATTGGTTGACATCGCGGCTGGCCACTGAGGCCAGTAAAAGCCATGGCGACGAACTCATAGTCGATCTTTCCATGAGATATTTCCTGTCCAACCGGACTACCTTACGATCGATGGTGGAACTTCTCCAGATCGGGGCCAGCGATTATGAGTTAAGTTCCTTTTTCGTCGGGAAGAGGCAGAAAATCTCCCTGGAAGCTGGAGCTGCCACCCAGCTCTATCCCAACCTCGAGGGTGAACTGAAGGTCAGGGGCTTTCTCATGGAAAAGGGTGAGACCTTGTTTTGGGAGGGGAAGGAATATAAGGGATTCTCAATTGAAGCACGCTTGAGCACCCGGTTCTAAGTACGCCTTCCGGTATCTACAGAAGCCCTTCCGCGGCCTCTCTGGCTGCCTCAAGCCATTGCGATACGTTCATGTCCGGGGTAGTCTTCTGAACAGCTTTCATGACCTTGCCCGTTCCCACCTCTACCAGGCGTAAATCAAGACGCATGGTCTGGCCGAAAACCTGGTAAGCCCCGAAGACCATGGCCTGGGCGCCCACCAGCCTGCCGAGCTTCAACCTGGTAGCCTCATCAGCCAGAGATGAGCTGCCGAGGTTCAGCTCTTCCAGGGCCAGGAGGAGGCGCTCTCTCTCAATTACGGTAACCTTTCCCCCGGACATGATTGTTTCAGTGATCCGAGTCGAAAGGATCTGCCCCATATCAGGATTGCCGGAGGCTGAGGGGCTTAAATTATCCAGGTCCCAGACAGCTATGGTCGCTCCCCCTTCGGATAGTATTGACCGGGGGGTGCATGAAATAAAGAGAATAGCGCAGGTAAAGATACTTCCCGTAAGAAAGATCAGCCACCATGCCTTATTAAACACCATCACTTCCTCCCGGCTGTAATTCCACAAGCTTTTCCTGAACCTTATCATCAGCTTTCAGGGATCTTTCCCGGTTGAGAACCCGGGCATAGCACAAATCAGGCTCGACCCGGTCAACCTCCACCTCAGCAATACATTTGGGTGCACTTTGAAGCACTTTGCCCTTGTATTTTATCGGCTTCTGCTCTTCCAGGACTTCAAATCTGGTGCCCGCAACCACCCCCTGCTTTGAACCGAGGTTAATGACGGCCTGGTCTTCGCTGGTCTGAACCAGATAGCCCCGGAGCGGATACTTGCCTATGACCATTTTCAGGATTTCCCGGTTCAGTTGATGTAGTTCTTTCTCCAAGGAGGCATGGAGGTCTAATTGTCTGGTGACGACCATGGGGATGGCGGAGGTCTCGGTATCGATGAATCTGAAGGAAAGGAGTGTACCGCCCGGTAAGGAAAGCAGGGAGCCGGTCCCAATCAGTTTGGCGGCTAAGACCTTGCCGAGATTCAGGGCCGTCTCCTGGTCAGCCAGTTCGGAAGAGCCGAGGTTAAGCTCTTCCAGGAGATGTTCAATGAGCGTGCGCTCCACTACCTGGACCCTGCCTGAGGAGTCGAGATAGCTGCCAAGCTGCGTGGCCAGGACTGTGGAAAGCCCATCCCGTTCGGCCAATCCGCCTGTCTCCTGGAAATCCAGGAGGGTGAGGATCATGGGCCGGGAAGTCCAGGTATCTTCGGATTTCGGCCAGATCGTTTTCCGGCTGCGGAATCGCTCAGCCAGATCCTTGACCAGTTGATCAATTCGTTTTTTCTGCTCGATATTTTTCTGTACCTCAATCATTTCCTGGGCCTTACGGGCCAGGACAGCGGCAAAGGTGTCGTTTTTATCAAGAGCGGATGCCTGCTGATAAGCTTCCAGGGCCTTATCCCACTTGCCCTCCTTCTCGTAGGTCATGCCCTTATTGGTAGTGCCCTCGATGTAGTAGGGATCGAGATCAATGGCCTGGTCATAGAGTTCGCGCGCCTTCTCATACTGGCCGGCACTGGCGTAGAGACGACCAAGCTGATTGTGCCTGACCGCTTCCTGATAGGGCTCCACCTCCTTTTTCTGAATAGCCTGGCGGTATTCTGCTTCAGCCTCTTTCTTTTTATCCTGAGCATAGAGAAGGTCCCCCTTGATGACATGAACATAAGCCCGTTCAGGGGCCTTCTTTTCCACCTCACGGGCCAACTCAAGGGCTTTGTCTGTCTGCCCTTTTTGGGCATAGACAGCAGCCAGACCCTCCTTACCGGGAATTTCAGCCTGCTCTCCCTTTTGAGAAAGATCATGGAAGACTGCTTCAGCCTCCTTGATGTTTCCTTCCTTAAGGGCGGCATACCCCTTGACCATTTTCGCCTTGACATTTTCAGGATTCTTTTTGGCCACTTCCTCGCTGATGGCCTTGGCTACCGTGATTTTTTTCCGCTGTAATTCTCTTTCAGCCACCCTGATCAGCATGACCTCCGTGGTTTTCCCTCCACCCTGGAAGTAGTCAAGAACCTTGAGGCCGGGCCCGATAAGGCACACCGTGGGAAGAATCAGGTCAGCCTGATAAAGCTCGCTGATACCCTCTTGATCCTGAAAAATCGGGAAGGTGAGGCCGGTCTGATTGACGAAGTGATCCACTTTTTCTCTGGCTGAGGAAGTTATGGCTAAGACCGTCAGGTCGTACTCTTTATATTGGTTTGTCAACTGATGGAGGCTCAGCATCCCTTCCTGACTCGGCCTTGATTCAGCATCAAAAAAATAGAGAATGGTAAGAGGCTTATCCCTCATAAGGGACAGGTCATGAGTCCGGCCCCTGATATCCTGCATGGTGAAGGTTGGAGCCGGCTGACCCTGATTAATCTGACCGTAACCTGGTTTCAGTCCATGAACCAGTATGGCCATGGCCATGACGAGAGAGAAAGCAAGCTGTTTGGCTGACATCTTCATTTTGACTTTCCTCCTTTTTTTTGTTGAGAATTATAACCCATCATGAATCGCTCATCCGAATCAATCGGACGGGTAAATTGGTTTCTTTCCCCTCCTTTAATTGGATCTGGGCCTCCCAGTCATAGTAACCTGACAAAGATATCCGGACTTCATGTTTGCCCGGCGAAAGTTCAACCCTTACCGGAGATTTTCCCCTGAAATTACCATCCACAAAGACCTGAGCTTCAACAGGGGTACTCTTCACCATGAGGAAGGCAGGGCCGGCCACCGGTGCAGGTGTGGCAGTCTGGCCGGTAAGAGTATCTTCCGCGGATTTCGGTGCCTTTAACCTGTCTTGATTCTTGTCCTTCCGGTTCCGGCTATTCATCATATAAAAGGAAATTCCGATGATGAAGATAAGAGCGAAAGCCATAATGAGGAAATAAGAAAGCCGGCTCTTTGACCGGATCCTGCGTGATGAACCGGATGGTTTATCTGAGGCTGAAGCTTTCCCGTGAACTGATTTGAGCGCTTCAGCCAGAGCCCTGCCTGACTGAAAACGCCCGTCCGCCTGTTTATGAAGACACTTCAGAACGATGTGAGAGAGCTCAGGACTGAGGGCAGGGTTTATGTGAACCGGATCGACAGGGTTGTCCTGAGTGATGGCTCTGAAGAGAGCGGCCAGGTTATCACCCTGAAAGGGCCTTTGACCGGAACAGAGCTCATACAGGATCACACCCAGGGAATAAAGATCGGATCGTCCGTCCACTGGCTGGCCCATAACCTGTTCCGGCGGCATATAAGCAGGACTGCCGAGGATTTCCCCGGCCTGGGTCTGCTGGGCTGCTGAAGGGTCTTCGAGGTGAGCGATACCAAAATCAGTAATTTTGGCCTGGCCATTCGGCTGGACGATGATATTGGCGGGTTTGATATCCCGGTGAACAATTCCCTTCTGGTGGGCGTAATCAAGCGCCATGGCTATCTGAGAACCTAAATCGATCACCTTTTCAGAAGGTAAACTCTCTTCCTGGATGAGGGTGTGCAGGGGCTTTCCCTCTAAAAATTCCATGGCAATATAGACCGTTTCCTGATCCTGCCCTACATCATAAATAGTGACCATATTCGGATGGGAGAGTCGGCCGATGGCTTTGGCCTCCTTGAGAAATCTCTGGACAAAGCCTTCGTCGGTAACCCGGTCGGACCGGAGGACCTTCAAGGCAACAAACCGGTCAATCTGAGGATCATGGGCCTGATACACGACCCCCATGGCTCCCTTTCCCAACTCTTTTATGACCTCGTATCGCCCGAATTTCATAAGGAATCCTTCTCCATCAAAAACTCCATGACCGTCCCGACGGGAATTAAGAAGCCCACCGAATCTGTTCCTCGAAACCTTCCCTTGACCACAGCCGCCAGGTTTCCCTGAACATCAAAAACAGGGCTGCCGCTTCCCCCCGGCAGCACTTCCATAGTCGCCTGCCAAAGGGTCAGATGGCCCACCCGCCTGGGCGGGCCATTAATAAGGCCGGAGTTGATTGTTCCTTTCAGATTCATGGGACAGCCTACGGAATAAACCCTTTCTCCCAGGCCCAGGAGATTCCTGCTTTTGCCCAGGGAAATGAAAGAGTCACATGGTATCCCGATATCAATAAGGGCTAAATCACGATCGAAATCGATTTTTACCAGACGCCCTTTGTATTCCCGGCCATCATACAGGGTTACCGTGGCCTCATGAATGTTCTTGAGATCATGGGCTGTGGCCAGAATGAGACCCTTTGAACCTATAATAAAACCGGAAAACTGGAAAGTCCTCTCTTCCCGCTCGGCCTTGATGCAGACGACAAATTCATTTTGAGACAGGATCGAGACCGGTATGGTCTGAGGGGCAGCTGCCTTTCCGGGAAAAGGCCCATCCGGGTAGAGAGCAAGAAATTCCAGGAGTTCTCCTTTTTTGGTACTATCAGAACGGCTGTCATACCGGTAGTCAGCCGATACCCTGGAGGCAAGAGGAGAATGAGGCTCAAGATGAATGACCCAGCATTCCTTTCCGTTTACGCCGGTAAGCTGAACCCGGCTTCCTTCCGGTGATAGCCGGGTAACTTCAAAGCCTTTGCTTTGAAGCCACTTTGAGGCGGCCTCTTCCATTTCAGCCACAGGGAAGGGATAGCACCTGGCTGGGTTTTCAAGGCCAGGTGAGGGTTTGCTGATGACCAGAAGAAAGGCCGCCAGCAGCGTGCAGGCTGATTTCCTCGACGTTATCATTGCTTCCTTTTCCATGACTTATGGCTGAATTACTTCGCACATGGCCACGGTAACGTTATCATAACCTCCGGCTGACAGGGCCGATCCGATGAGTTCTTCTCCTTTTTGAGTAAGGCTGAGGGAAGAGCTGAGGATCTCCTGGACTGAGGCATCATCAATCATGTCAGTCAGACCATCAGAGCAGAGGAGGAAAAGGTCACCCGGTTGAATCTTTCCCCTGATGAGGTCGAGGGCCAGTTCTTCCCGGATACCTACCGACCTGAGGATGACATTTCGAAGGGGGTGTTTTCTCGCCTCTTCCGGTTTAATGAGACCTTGATCTATCTGATCCTGGACCACAGAGTGATCCTTGGTGATCTGCCTTAATTGCCCGTTTCGTAAGAGGTAGGTCCGGCTGTCCCCCACATGGCCTAAGGCGTAAATCTGATGGCCGAAAACTATGAACTCGGCCGTACAACCCATCCCCTGATGCTGAGGTTGTTCCTGAACATGCTGTAAAATCCTTTCGTTGGCTGATTGAAAGGTATTTTGGACCAGATGAATCATTTCCGATTCGGTTTGGGGACTGATTTTTGAGGAAGTTTCCAGGACCGCCTGAATGAAAATCTGACTGGCCACCTCTCCGGCTGCCGCACCGCCCATGCCATCGGCCACTGCCATCAGACCGGCTTCAGGCCTTATCAGGAAGGCATCCTCATTATTTTTGCGTTTAAGACCGGTATCCGACTTTCCGAAAAAGCATATCTGAGACATGAGTCCATTCTACTAAAGATTGATATGAAATGTAAATAATTATTTTCTTGACAAAAAATTCAAAGACAAGCTATAACTTAAGGAAGAGATAGCTTTCGTCGAAATCCTGGAGTCGGTACTTACCATATAAACGGGGGACATTTTGAAATTATGAGGCAGCCACCAGTCATCATTGTCCAGCTTGTTCATATTCAGGGGCCACTGAAGGGTAACATTCAAGAGTTTGCCGGGGAGAAAATTTCCATTGGCCGTCATCCATCAAATCTCCTGCAATTTCCAATTGATGTAACCATGGTCTCTCGCCACCATGCCGAAATCATACGGGAGGGGAACCGCTTCAAGCTGCTGGATCTCAGCACAAATGGCACCTTTGTGAATGGGAAGAGAGTCAAAGAAACCTACCTGAAAAGCGGCGATGTCTTAACCTTTGCCGAAGGCGGCCCGAAGGTCAGCTTTTTAACCCAGATAAAGGAAGGCCAGAGGCCGGCTGAGAGCGATCTCCCTCATCAGCCTTCGCCCCCTCCGGCAAAACCGCCATACTCGCCGGCAAAGCCTCCATATTCGCCGGAAAGGCTGCCATATTCTTCGAAAAGGCCGGAAGGACCGCCACGGCCGTCATCGGTTCGGGAAGAGCCGGCGCTGCCTGCCGGTCAGCCATCTGCTCGCCCGCAGCCGGAATCGAGCGTTGGTCAAGACGTGGCAGTTCAGAAGGTGAAAGTCCCTTTAGTTATTCAATATGGCCCTACCTTGCGCTCTTTTAAAGAGGTTCCGGTTACCATGGGAAGAGGTCCGGATTGTGATTTCAGGCTTGACCATCAAGGCATTTTTGATCGCCAGGCCCAGATTTTTTTCAGCCAGGACCAATACTGGGCCAAGGATCTTACCGGACGGGGTTTAATTTTGATCAATCGACAACCCGTTCATCTTCAATCACCCCTACATCCTGATGATGAACTGGCTTTAAGTTCGGAAGGCCCGGTATTTCGCTTCCTTGGAGGAGGACGCCTGCTTGAGATTCAGGAACCCTCTCCTGAGAGTTTTGAAGAAGATCAGGCTCGAAGCCAGGAGTACATTAAGGAGGATGCTCCTGAAAAAAAAGAAATGGGGGGGGCGCTGTCAATTCTTAAGAAATTCTTAAAGCGATAATGGTGCCTGACCGGCACTCCGGCCGCCTCATCCACTCCGGCCGCCTCATCATTTTTTCCCCCTCAACCTATCCTGTTACGTAAGTAAGGCACAGTGCTCTTAGCAGCCGGTTTTGCCGAATAGTAACATGAAGCATTCATCGCCAAAAAGAATGGCACATGTTGAATCGTATGAGTAGGGAAAGGACCAGAGCGGAGGTATATCCACAAACAATGGCACATGTTGAATCGTATGAGTAGGGAAAGGACCAGAGCGGAGGTATATCCATGCAAGTGATTGCAACAATTACCATGAATCCTGCCATAGACAAGAGTTCGAGCATTGATCATGTCATAGCTGAAAGGAAACTGCGCTGTAACCCGCCGAATCATGAGCCCGGTGGAGGGGGTATCAATGTATCCCGGGCTGTTAAAAAACTGGGGGGTAATTCTCTGGCCCTGTGTCCGGCCGGAGGCCCTCCGGGGCTGATGCTCCACGATCTTCTCAATCAGGAAGGTATCAGACATATTCCGATTGAAATAAGGGGCTGGACCAGGGAGAACTTCACCATACTTGAAGAGTCAACAGACCAGCAATACCGGTTTGGTATGCCGGGTCCGGTCCTGATGGAGAAGGAGTGGCGGCGCTGCCTCGATGAACTTTTATCTCTGGATCCCAAACCGGACTACATCGTAGCCAGCGGCAGCCTCCCCCCCGGCGTGCCGAAGGATTTTTACGCTCAGGTTGTGCAGGGGGCTAAAAAGCTCGATTGTAAAATAATCGTGGATACCTCGGGTGAGGCCTTACGTCTGGCCGCAGAGGCCGGCGTGTACCTGCTCAAGCCCAATATGAACGAGCTTGCAGCCCTGGGGGGAGAGGAGATCAGGGACGAGCCGCACCAGGAAGCGATAGCTTCGGATATCGTCATGAAAGGCCAAAGTGAGGTCGTGGTCATCTCTCTTGGAGCGGCCGGCGCTCTTATGGTAACCAGAGAGGGGAGCCGGAGGATCCGGTCCCCGATCGTACCCATCAGAAGCAAGGTTGGGGCCGGCGACAGCATGGTAGGCGGAATTGTGCTGAGCCTTGCCCGCGGTAAATCATTGCCGGAGGCGGTCAGCTACGGTGTGGCTGCCGGAGCTGCGGCGGTCATGACGCCGGGCACTGAGCTGTGCCGGAGAGAGGATACCGAAAGAATATACGAAATCATTATTTCCGAAAAAATGTGAAATTTTCAAGGTATGCTTTGACTTTTATGGAATGAGTGAAGCATAATGATAAACCTGTAACCAGTTTCTCAGCCGGAGGCGGAGTAGTCAAAAGATTTTAACAGGGAAGAATCGTGAAAAGAATCATAGCCCTGGCCGTATTCATGAATCTTATAGCCTTTCCGGTTCATGCGTCACCCAGATTTGGCTTTGGAATTGATTTCTCGAACATGGATCGGCAGGTGGATCAGGATGAAGAAGAACAAAGTGAAGTTGGGCTGAGGCTTTATTATGAAAACCTTATGGAGAAATCCATAGGAATTCAGGTCGAATGTGGCTTCTCCCACCTTCGGTACGATAGAATTTCCGGTTACAGTGAGTACGACTACGACGGTGAGGCCATAGAAATAGCAGGATTATTAAAATATTACCTTCCTCTCAAGGGATTATTGCCGCTCTTCATTGGTGGCGGAATCGGCTTACATTACCAGCGGCTGAATGATAGCAGCTATGAGAGAGATTCCATAGAGCTTGTGGAGCAGGCAACCATTGGCCTTCAATTTTCCTTTAAAGATACGTTTTCTGTCTTCATTGAGGATAGATTCCTCGACGAGCTTTCGGGAGGTCACCTGAGGGTTGGTTTCTATTTTCATTTATGAGCCAAAGCCTCATGGAGAGGCAAAGAGAACAAAGGGTATTAGTTACAGCCGGCCTCATCGCAGGAGAGAAAATCTTTCTGAATTACGTGAGAAGGTACCGGTATCAGTTACAGCCGGCCTCGTCGCAGGTAAAATTATTGCCGTCAAAAAAGTAAGAGGCAGCCAGGTCTTTGTGGTAAACATCGTCAGGGGTGTTCATGTTCCAGCTTGTATTGGTACTGGTCAGTATCCCACCGGAAAAATACACACCGCCCCCATGAGTGGTGGCCGTGTTATCATGAATGGTGCTGTTTGTTATCTCAATTTCACCGCTGCTGGAAAGAACGGTACCGCTGTAAGTCCCGGTGTTGCCGTAGGCCTCTGAATCGAAAAACCGGAGGGCGGAATCCGAATATATATACAGCATTTCACCCACGGTATTATGATACAGGGAAGAATGGTTGATAAGAGAGATATCACTGCAGTGAGCCTCGATAAGTGATGTCCCTTCATTTTCATAAATACGTACGCCATCCAGGATGACTTCCGAATTCTCGGCATATACAATCACACCGAAGGCCCCCCTGTTGTTATAAAAGCTCGAATCGGTGATGGTAAGGTGTCCATTTTCCGCAAAATGACACGAAGAGGAAAGAGAAGAAGGAGAGTCGTTTTCATAGCCTGTCTGTGCCTCCTGCTCGCCTCCTTTGAGCATCAGGATAACCTGTCCATGCTGCCCGCCGGTGCCGATATCGGTGAATACGGCCTTATCCACCATAAGATCCACTTTTCCGGCCAGGTATATCCCTCCCTCGTCAAAGCCTTCAATCGTTCCCCCGGTAAAGGCCAGTTCAGCCCGATCAACCTCGTAGACATCCAGATCACTGATGGCCATATTTTCCAGCAAAATGGCGCGTCTGGGATTCGATTGTCCATCGGTCTTTTTGATGTCGATACCTTCAAACCGTATACTTCCGTAGCAGAAATGAGCATCATCAGTCGGACAGGCATCGGAGATTTCAAAAACACTGGGATCATACCCGGTGCCTTTGACCGTGACCGTACCCTGGCCTGTAAACCGTATGGATTTTCCGGTCTTGATTGAGACATCTTCGATATACGTGCCGGCGCATATTTCTATCCCGGCCAAGGGAAAGCTGTCTGCCTCAGCCGCATCCACAGCCGATTGAATCGTATGATAGGTGACATTTCCCGCTGTCTCTCCTTCTGCCGGCATTACCAACTGGTTGCAGACATGGTACGTTTTTAAGATAAGAAGGGCAGCCGCAGATTCCATGACACCTGCTGCATTGGTAACCAGGCAGGAATAACTTCCCTCATCACCTTCCTGAACGGGAAATATGGTATACCTGCTGTCTGTGGCTGAAGGGATCGTGAGGCCGTCTTTTTTCCACTGATAGAAAAGCTCCCCCTTGCCGGTAGCCTCCACGCAAAAGGTTACCGAATCACCGAGAACCGTGATCTTGTCAGAGGGATGTTTTATAAGATTCGGCCCGTTTTGTATGGCTCCGCTCAGCTGAAAAACAGGTATCTGAAAGGCGTCTGGTTGACTTACCGGTTTGCCGAGATCATAGGGGACTATGCCCTCCTTTCTTACCGCGCATAAGACAACCAGGTCAATATCATCAGGTATGGTTACTCCTTCAAAGGTGGTCAGGAAGCGGTTGCTGTCCAGATATTGGCCGGGAGGCGCCATGATACTTAAGCCGGGTGTCTTCGAATTCACGACATTGTCCAGAGTCCAGAGGTCTAACCTGACCATGGCCTTCGTACTCGTTTCAACCTCTATTTTCGCCTTCCCTCCCAGACAGATAGCCTGAATGGAGGAAATAGCCGGCCGGTCATCAGGATAGGCCAGCCTGGATACATTTTTGACATGAATCCCGGCCGGAGTAACCAGCGCCCCATAGGCACCCTGGGCGGATAACCTGGCACTGCCCATATAATCAGAGTGAAGATGCTTTAAGGTATACCCGGCTTCCTGCAAGCCACCATAATAATCAACGGTAAGAGTTGCCCAGTTTATCCTGGTCGCTAAAACGGTCCGGCTGTTTTGAGAGAGGAAAAGGTAGTCGAACCAGTCAGTGGCCAGAACCATACTCTGGCCGTTGATCATGTTTTTCAGGATAAGCTGTTTTGAATTGTCCGATCTTCTGATACTATAGAGGATATGCTCCCGGTTGGCCCAGATATCGCTGATCATGATTCCCTGATCGATCAGAAGGTGCTCCGAGTTCCTATAAGCCGTAAGGTAGGTATTCCATGTATCCCGGCTGGTAAAATAGATGGTATCATCATCGATGAAGGTCATACTGGACGGATTTGCCTGCAGGCCCTGCTTTATGGTATGGAAATCCGTGATCGATAGAACACCGGTTCGATCAAAAGAAAGCAGGTATTCTCCAAGGAAGCCGTCTTGATTATGGGCCAGGCCCCGTAAGCTGACTTTTCCGCCGGAATAATGAATCGACCCGATAACTATCCCCTCACCCTCCGGGTTATCCTGGTAGAGGGTGACAGCCTCTCTTTCTTCCAGATCAATATAGAGGAGTTTTGTCCCATAATCGCCAAGCAGGAGAATCCCGTAATCAACAATCAGGGCATTGCCTATGTGCTTGAGTCCCAGGGGAATTTTTGACACGGCCAGGGTGTCGGAAAAATCAACGATAACCAGGGAAAAGTGGCTTCCCTCTGCTTCAAGTGCTCTGTCCGCTTCCCGTTCGAGGCCGAAGAACCAGCCTCCCTCGCTTATGCCGCCCAGAGTGAAGGATTCTGCATTCACTCCCCTGGAGGCCAGAAGATCCCAGTCCAGAAAGATTTCAACCGGAGCTTTTGACTCATCCATTCCGGTTTCCGGCAGGCGGATGTCAGGGGCCGAAAAGCTCCCGGAAACAGCCTGACCCCGTGTTATCATATAGTTGGGAAACCAGTCCCACATGGCCCGGGTCTGCCCATTGATGATACATGAGCCCTTATAGGCATGGTGGTTTAAGTCAATCCCGGTTAAGCCCAGGGTATCCGGTTCGAGCAGTTCACCTTCATCCAATACGGCATCACTGTCTCCATCTTTCCAGACAGCCAATCCAGCCATTTCTTCACCCGTTATTCTGCTATCGCCGCTGGTATCAAGAGCGGCCAGCTTTTCAAAACCATTACGCCAGCCGTCTGCACTGCCGAAGAGATGGGTTCCATTCAGCCTGTCCCCTTGCGGCTTTTTGACCAGCAGACCGTCATCCGGGGACAGCCACTCGGTAATTTCCTCAAAGCCGTCACCATTTATATCAAAGAGCTTAAAAGGAGGGGCCCATTGAGAGGGATGAGGCAGATAGCCATGATCTGAGGTGCTGATCATTCCATCTCCATTTAAATCCAGCACCAGAGGGCTGACCACTGAGCCGGCCAGGACAGGATATACACCTGCGACACCTTCCTGCTGCACGGCACATTCTGATTGAGCATGAAAAAAGGCGGCCTTTCTCCCGATATACCCGGATGAGGCCGAAAAGGTAATAGGAGGGGCCATACATCCCTGCGCGACAGCAAAGCCTCTGCCTATGGCCGTAGTGAGGAGGACCTCGCTCAGGTGAGGGTTCATTTCCAGACTGGACAGGAAATCCCCGTGAGCATTCACCAGTTCATGAATGCCTGTCCCCTGAAAGCATGTTTCCCAGATATCCTTTATGGCCAGAAGCTGAGGGTCAGAGTCGGCCTTACGAACGGCTGGGGATAAACGATCACAGGTATCTCCGGCGTACCCTGGCTTACAGGCGCATTGCCCATCAACACACTCAAAAGATACCGAGCCTTCAGGAGAACAATTACAGGCCAGGCACTGTGAATTCAGGCTGCTGCGATAATAGCCCTCACTGCACTCGCCTGATTGGACCGTGATACGAACGGCTGCCGTGGTGCTGCTGCCAAGGGCATCGGTGATGGTAATGGTGTAGTCGGTGGAGGGAGACGGCTGCCGCGGTATGCCCGAGATTGTCCCGCTGGCCGGATCTAACAGCAAACCGTCAGGCAGCTCAGGGGTTATGGCATAAACATATTCCGTATCCTGAAGGAAGGGATGGTTGGGGGTAATGGGCAGGTCAGTATAGTAGAAAACAGGCGAGATATAGTGAGGTACATCACTGACGAAGACAGGAACGGTTTTACATGCTGAAAGGGGAGGGGTGCCATTATCCGTGACCATGAATTCAACAAGGTAGGGATCTTCCCGACTGACGTTATAGAGAGGAGTCCAACTGAATCTATGCTCTTGCGGGTGAAAGACAGCGCCATAGGGCAGGCCTTGAGCCGAATAGGTAAGAATTTGATCTGTGTCTCTATCCGAGGCGGTAAGAAAAAAGGTGAGGATCTCCCCTTCATTCACAGTCTTACTCCCGACAGGATCGAAGGCAGGTGGGGTGTTGATATAGGTCGTTGATATCACTTTATCTGATTTCATGTGGATCACATAAGCCTCATCATATGAGACTTTAAATGTGACTCCCGAGGGCTTCCCATAACAGTAAGTCGCAGCTTCAAAGGCACCGGTCTTTCTGTTAAATCTCTGGACATTCCCTATTTCATCCGCAGATCCCAGATAGGAAAGGAAATCGTAAGAGGTGTAATCGGGCGGAGGGTCCGGAAGGGATAGGAGATTAAGGCCTTCTTTGAGCGGAATAGAGAAATTCAGGACCGATCCGTCAAAGGAGACCGATTTTGCCTCCTCCAGGTAGACAAGACAACCCTGCCCGCTGACCAGGTTAAAGTTTTTTCCATAAGGAAGGCCGTTATGGTCATAGGCCATAGTCCACCAGCTTGCGGTGTTGGGGTCATATTTCTGAATTTTGCTTACCTCGCTCTCATCGCCCAGAGTGATTATCAAATCACAGGCACTGAATCCCGCCGGTATTTCCACCGGGTACACGAAAAGGTTTAAGCCCTGCCTTAAAAAGACATCCCGTGAAGCTGCTTCTGAAAAGCCGCCGGAAATAAAAGCAGAAAAGACTGATAGTATTATGACCACCAGATAGCCAAAGGGCAGATAGGTAAAGGGATTGATACTTATCTTTCTTTTCATGACCTTTTGATAAGGGTAATAAAGATGTTTATCATGATTGTAATTGACGAAAGAATATATCCATTACCAATAATATACCTTTTGATGCATCGCAAATCAAATAAATACCGCATCCGACAGATGTTCCCCCGTCTTTCAGGGGTGGATCAGTGACATCCAGGCACGTGACGCAGCCTGCCATCTCCCCAACTTCAAGGGTGGGGGTGGTCGCTTTCAGGGTGGGGGTGGTCGCTTTCGCTCAACGGTCGTCTTTTGGAAGCTTCTAAGCTCGCCTCGCTCAATGGCCGAACTCGCTGTCGCTCAGACAGCGGCCATTTTTAACGCTCATCTTCGCTAAGAAGCTTCATCAAAAGACTCCCTATACCGCTCCAGCGACCACCCCCCACCCTTCCCATCCTGGTTGGAGAGAAGATGGGGAACATCTGTGCATCCGACTTTTTTACTTAATCAGTACTCATCAATGGGCCGGGGAACTCTGCGCTCATTTTGGCGGTGGTGCCCGGCGATGGCACACGGCAGTGCCCGGCGATGGCACACGGCGGTGCCCGGCGATGGGCCGGGGTGATGCCCTGCGATGGTTGGCGGCGGTGCCCGGTGATGGTTCGCGGTGGTGCCCGGCGATGGGCCGGGGAATTCCCCACCAATTCATTGACCTTTGCCGTTCCCTTCTTCTCCCTGATCCCGGCCGCAAAGT
>JBLIRT010000053.1:0-16045 GCA_049472445.1 bacterium | reverse complement strand
CAGCCAGTCAAGGTCTTCCAGAATGAGTGATTCAGCCTGAGCTACATGACGGTCAAGATCGGTATCCTCAATTCTCAGGATGAAGCTTCCCCTGTTACGGCGGGCAAAAAGCCAATTGAATAAGGCGGTTCGTGCATTTCCAATATGTAAATAACCAGTTGGGCTCGGTGCAAACCTTACTCGGACTTTCCCCTTCACTTACACATCCTCTTCTCTCAGTAAAACTACACAATAGGCGGCTATTGATTCTTTCCCCTCGGCCCGAAAGGACAGACCGTTGGAACTCGAGGCCTTGATATTTACCTGTTTTTCTTTAACGCCCAGCTGTTCAGCTATCTTTCCCCTCATACCTTCTTTATAGGGTGATAGTTTCGGGTGATCAGCCAAAATCACCACATCAAGATTCCAGATCTGATACCTTTGCTGCTGCAGCATGCCCATGACCGATTGGAGCAATATAAGACTGGAGATGCCTTCGTACCGTGGATCAGCATCCGGGAAGTGTTCACCGAGATCACCTTGACCTATGGCTCCGAGGAGGGCATCGCATAAGGCATGGATAACCACATCTGCATCTGAATGCCCCAGCAACCCGGTTTGATGGGGAATTTCAATACCACCGAGGAAAAGCCTGCGGCCGGACACAAGGGGATGTATATCGAAACCCAAGCCAATCCTCATTACTCGTCTCCTGGCCATCTTTCTATCCTGAGCCAATGTTCGGCAAGGCTTAAATCCTCAAGGCCGGTAATTTTCATATTCCCGTAAGATCCTAAAATGACCTTTACCGGGATCCCAAGATGTTCAACCAAAGCAGAGTCATCAGTCCCCTGAAATCCCTCTCTTAAAGCCTTTTGATGGGCGCTCCATAAGAGCTCATAACGAAAAACTTGAGGGGTTTGAACCATCCAAAGGTGGGATCGTGAAACTGTTTTCTCTACTATTCCCTTTTCATTAACCTTCTTTAAAGTATCCCGTACGGGAATTCCAGCAATACAGGCCCCGCATTCCTTAGCTTCGGAAATACACCGGTCAAGTAATGATAAAGAGATCAAAGGCCGGGCAGCATCGTGTATGACTACGATATCCGCTTTTCCCTCAAGAGCTGACAGGCCCTGATAAACCGATTGTTGTCTTTGTGATCCACCCCTTACTAACTGCCATGGTTTTTGAAGATGACAGACTGGAAGAATCTCTTTCCGGCAAAATTCCTGCCACTCGGCCGCTACAATAACCACCAGTTGGTCAATGAAAGCACATTTATCCAGGGTTTCCAGGGTATGCGAAATCACCGGTTGCTGCCCAAGCCAACGGTATTGTTTGGGATGGCCACCCCCCATGCGCATTCCTGTTCCTGCCGCCGGCACTAAAGCAACCGTTTTCGACAATAGCCTTCCTCTAGGTCAGTAGCCTGAGTTTCCCTTTCACAACTTACTGCTGTAATTCACCAATAACCTGAAATAATCTTTTCTCTACATTCGAATTAGAAACATTTTGAACGTAAGATATTTCATCTACAATCAAAGACTTCACATTATCCAGCATCTTTTTTTCACCAAAGCTCAATTCCTTACTTCGCTTCATCAGAACCAAGTCCCTCATGACCGAAGCCAGTTGAAAGATCGATCCCGTCTTTAAACGGTCCAGATTGTCCCTGTACCGCTTAGCCCAATTGGCGGCCATCGGCTCTCCTTTACCCTTTAGTATATCAACTACCTTATCCACATCTTCAGGGCTGATGAGACCACGTAATCCGATATCTTCCGCATTGGCAACAGGTACCATAATAGTCGTATTATTATTGAGGATCTTAAGGATATAGAACTTCTGCTGTTCGGATCCGAAGATCAATTTGGATTCAACTGCTTCAACTTGAGCGACTCCCTGGAGCGGATAAATCACTTTATCGCCCACATGAAACATATATATGATCCTCCTAAAGCAAGTTTAATCTATCATAACTTAGCTGATATGTCAAATTCGTTACCTTGATCATGGGTAGAGAACTTACCATTCATTTCATTTTTTTGCCTTTATGGATATTTTTACCCATATTATAGAATATCGACACATCCAAAAATTATATGTATTTTAATTTATGCAAATAGGTAATCAATGGCCTCTTGCAGAGATCGAACTCCATGGCACCTTTTCTGTAACCGAGAGCCCAGCAATTTCATATTGCTGAAGGGCAAGATACAGGTATCAAAACCCAATTTAAGTGCCTCCCTGATCCGCAGCTCAGGCTGGCTAATTCCCCTGATCTCTCCTGAAAGTCCCACCTCTCCCATGAGGACGACGTTCTTATTGATTACCTTTTCCCAAAAGCTCGAAATGATAGCCATGGATATTCCCAAATCAATGGCAGGCTCATTCAATTTCAGTCCACCTACCGCGTTGACATACACATCCTGATCTTGAAAATGGAGGCCAATCCTCTTTTCCAAGACTGCCAGGAGTAGAGAGACCCTCTGGGGATCTGCCCCGATAGCCGTTCGACGGGCGAATCCAACATTTCCCGGAGAAACCAGGGCCTGTAATTCGGACAGGAGCGGGCGACTCCCTTCAAGGCTCGTGACTACAACTGAACCGGACACCTCACGGGTTTCTCCGGTTAAGAAGAGTGCGGATGGATTAGATACCTCTTGCAATCCCTGCTCTTTAATTTCAAAAACCCCTATCTCATTCGTCGGGCCGAATCTATTCTTCACTGCCCGCAGGATTCGATAGGCATGGTACCTTTCTCCTTCCATGTAGAGAACGGTATCAACGATATGTTCCAATACTCGAGGACCGGCAATCGAGCCATCCTTGGTAACATGTCCAACCAAAAAGGTTGATATATTCTGACTCTTGGCCAGAACCATCAATCGTGAGGCAATCTCTCGTATCTGACCTACATTTCCAGGCAGTCCCTGAATTTGTGAGGTAAAGGTTGTTTGAATGGAGTCAAGAATTAATACCCTGGGCTGAATACATTGGATACTTTGCTCGATGCTTTCAAGAAGCGATTCGGTGATCAGGTAAATGTTATCTGAATGAGCCCCGATTCGAGTAGCTCGATCTTTAATCTGATAGATAGATTCCTCTCCGGACACGTAAAGAACTTTTTTCTGGTCGTGAGCCAGATATTGGCAGACTTGAAGGAGTAAGGTTGACTTCCCTATACCCGGATCTCCGCATATCAGCACAACCGATCCAGGCACGATGCCTCCTCCTAAGCACCGGTCAAACTCCTCCATCCCTATGTGGAATCGTTCATGCGAGGCTTCTTCAATCTGGGTGAGAGGAATCGGAGCTGAGGAGGCTGTAAAAGGCTGTCGGCCATTTTTAGAGACCTCTCTTGGCTTGTTCTCAAGAAAGGAATTCCATTCCTGACACTCAGGGCATCTGCCCATCCACTTGGCTGAAAAATAGCCGCATGATTCACAATAAAAGCCTGCTTTTAACATTCCTATAGACTTGGAAATGGAATTTTCCCTAATAAATATTTTAGGTCCCGATCCTCGAAGGAAAAACCGGCACCCAGAAAATAGCTGAGTTGGTCTTCATCAGCCAGGTGATCAAACCCTGTACTGAGTGAAATATATGTTCCCAGTTGATAACCCGCAAAAATCTTCAGGTGGGGTTTCTCCTCACCGAAATCAAAGGCATCCAGATGCAGTTGGAGATTTCCCCCCATCATGGAATAATCCAATCCCACACCTCCTGTGGTCTCAATCAATCCCCCTCGCAGGGTAATGTTCTGAAATCGCTTGGCAATTTGTAAACTGATTTTAAAGTCATCTTCAACAACCTCTTCACGGGTAGTAACAGAGTGATTTCCATCGACGAAAACCGTTGTCTCCTTCGTCTTTTTGATCCCGCGGAAGTCGTCTATCAATTCCAGAAGATAATATTTATCCTCAGCGGGCTGCAATCTCAGTGAAATAGAACTTTTTGATTTTTCAAATCGAGTTAAATACTCACTTCTAAATCCCAGGTATAGCCGTATTGCTTCCGCCTGAGTGAATACTTTCTGCACTCCCCCGACAGCGCCTCGAACATCATCATAGAGTTTATCATCCTTAACCAGTTTTCCGATTGTCCCCTCTCCCTTATTAACTGAGGCAAGCACACTGTTCAGGCTGTCAGCCGTCTCCTGGAGCTTGAGAATCAGTTGATTGGCATTGCTGATTCCCTCATGTAATGAGTCGCGGTTTTCAGCCAGAACTCCTTGAAATTCCTCAATGACCGATTGGAGCTGCTGAGCCATGACCGGACCATCTTCTCGAAGAGTTTTGGAAAATTCTTGCAAATCATTCACCATACGGGAAATATTACCTGAGTTCCTGGCTAACAGGTGATTGAGATTTGAAGAAAACTCCTTCAGATTATCCATGATGGATCGAAATTGCTGCGAATTTTGTTGTAAAATATCACTGATCTGGGCTGTACTTGTTCTCAGGTTAGCCAGGCTCTCCTTTATAGCTGCCTTGCCTTCAGGACTAGCCAGGCTTTCGGAGAGAGCCAGGGTAATCTTTCGAAGATCCTGAGCCAGCACCGCCACCTGTTGAGATACTTGATCAAAATCTACATATTCCTCCTTGGCCTTGAGCTGACTTCCACTCTCCAGGTAAGGTATTCCCGGTGAACCGGGATCAAGCTCAACGTGCTTTTCTCCCATGAAGCCCTGAGATTGAATTTCAGCCACTGCATCGGCTCGTATCCTGATACCGGGAAAGATGACCAGAGTCAGCCGCGGATTCCCATCGATCAGCCTGATATCCTCCACTCGCCCCGCTTCAACGCCGGACACCTTCACCTGAGCTCCCTTTTCCAGCCCATGGACACTCTTAAAATCCGCATAGAGCACTAAGCCCCGATCTCGGCCCAGGGATAACTTACCTGCCTTAAAGGTCAGATAGGTTAATGAGATAAGGGCCATAATGACCATTAGCCCTACTTTCTCCTCTTTATTCAGAAACTTCATGTTACTCCTGAAATCCTTCTTCTTCAGTAATTGGTCCCTTTGCGTTTCCCGTAATGAACTGCTGGACTATTTGACTTTTGCTATTCTGTATTTCTTCCGGTGTGCCGACCTCAATGATACGACCATTATAAAGCATAGCTATGCGATCAGCAATTTTATAAGCGCTTTTCATGTCATGAGTAATAGCCAGGGATGTTACCTGGAACGTCTCCTTCATCCTGATAATCAAGTCATTGATAACGTCTGCCATGATGGGATCCAATCCGGTGGTCGGCTCATCATAAAGCAATATTTCAGGTTCCATGGCTATAGCCCTGGCCAGTCCCACTCTCTTTTTCATTCCGCCGCTGATTTCATTCGGCTTCAGACCCTCTATACCGGATAATCCCACCATCCGCAATTTTTCCCGCACCTTGCCTTCAATTTCCTCTTTCGGCAAAGTGGTATGCTCTCGTAGCCCAAAACCGACATTTTCACCAACCGTCATGGAATCGAATAAGGCTGCTCCCTGAAATAACATACCGAATCTTTTCCGGATCATGTTCAATTCTCTCTGGGAACATGAACGTAAATCCTGTCCATCAACTATTACTCTTCCCTGGTCGGGATGGATCAGACCGATAATATGCTTCAATAAGACACTCTTTCCCCCTCCGCTTCGACCAATTACGACCATGGATTCTCCCCGCCGTATGTGGAGATCTGCTCCCCGGAGCACCTGTTTTTCACCAAATGATTTATATACACCAATCAATTGAATCATGACCTTCAAAAGAAGAGGGCTGTTAAGATGTAATTGGACATGATAATGAGGATATAGGCCACAACCACAGCTCCAGTGGTAGCCTTGCCGACCCCTTCGGCTCCTCCTTCCGTATAGAACCCCTGATAACATCCTATGAGAGAAATGATGAGACCGAAGGTAGCTGCCTTGAAAAGGCCGCTGTAAACATCCTGATATTGCAGAAGGTCAAAGGTCCTTCGGATATAAATCACTGGATTCGCGTCCAAAATGATAACGCTCACGAAATAGCCGCCAATGATGCCAACGATATCCGCCAGAGCAGTCAGGAGCGGCAGCATGATAAAACCGGCCAGAAGCCGAGGGGATACCAGATACTCAACCGGGTCCACAGCTAAGGTATAAAGGGCGTCAATCTGTTCGGTTACTCGCATGGTGCCCAGTTCTGCCGCCATGGCCGAACCGGCCCGGGCAGCTACAATGAGCCCTGTCAAAACCGGCCCCAGTTCTCTGGTTACGGAAAGGGCAACAACTGTCCCGACCAATGATTCGGCATTGAAGCGCTTAAAGGCAGTATAGCTCTGCAAAGCCAGGACCATACCGGTGAAGGCTGCGGTAATCATGGTGACCGGCAGGGAATTGGCCCCAACCTCCTCCATCTGCTTCACATTTTCGCCGAACCGGAAGGGTAGCCGGAAGATTCCCCCTGCCGCCTGCACCAGGAGCATACCTATCCTCCCGGTTTCCTCTATGAAGCGAGAGGATCTCTTTCCTATCTCTCGTATAAATACCCGCATATCAGGTGCTCTCTTTATGAGCGGCTTTCAGTGCCTCGGTCTTGATGTGGAGTCTGAGTGATTCTCTCCAGCGTATATCCGCCTCACTCTCCGGCCAAAGGAGGAGAGAATCTCATAAGGAATGGTTCCCATGAGGCTGGCCATCCTTTCGACCATCTGCCGGCCTGTTTCCCCGCCAACCAATATTACTTCATCTCCCGCCCCGGCTTCCGGAATGTGAGTTATATCAATCATACACATATCCATACAAATAGTACCCACAACCGGAGCCATTTTATCCCTGACCAGTACCTCCACCCGATTTGATAAGATACGGCTGAATCCGTCTGCATATCCTACCGGAATGACAGCGATCCGCCTGTGGCCCGGACAGATAAATGTTCTTCCATAGCTGATACTTTCCCCCCTACAGAAAGAACGAATCTGGATGATACGGGTCTTGACGGTCAAGGGAAACTGAAGAGAAATGGTGCCCTGCAGATGCTCGGATGGATAAATTCCATAGATCATTAACCCGGGGCGAACCATATCAAACCACGTCTCAGGATACTGCAGGATAGCGGCACTATTAGCCAGATGCTTGATAGGAATATGGATTCCCCGCTCTTCCAACTCCCCCAGGAGACGGCGAAATCGCTTCAATTGCATAAGGGTATAATCGTCCTGTTTTACTTCCGAAGTAGCCAGATGGCTGAAAACGCCTTCCACTTCAATGTTTGTCAGCTCACACATACGCCTGATTTCCTGAACAGCCCCATCACAGGGGATTCCTAACCTCCCCATCCCGGTATCAACCTCGACATGGATTTTGGCTCTGATTCCTTTCTTTTGAGCTGATCGAGAGACAGATGAAGCCATGGTGAAATCACCGACAGCAAGAACCAGATTATGTTCCAGGGCCGGCTCCAGACATCCATCAAGAACGCCTCCCATGATGACGATCGGACATCGAATTCCTGCCCGCCGCAGTTCTATACCCTCATAGACAAAGGCCACTCCAAAAAAATCAATCTCAGGTTCTACAGCTCTGGCCACCGGAATAGCACCATGGCCGTAAGCATTTGATTTGATAATGGGCATAACCTTTACCTTCGGTCCGACGAGACCTTTAACCTGGCGGATATTATCCTTTATAGCCTCGAGGCTGATTTCAGCAATGGTGGGGCGTAAAAGAGAGGTCATCTAAAAGCCTTCTTCCCTTGATAACTCTTCCCTTGATAAGTTTTCAAATCGGGTAAAATCTTTTAGAAAGGCTAAATTTACGGTTCCGATAGGACCATTCCTCTGTTTTCGGATAATTAATTCAGCGCGTCCGGGCTCTTCATCCGGATTATACATTTCCGGCCGATAAATAAAAGCGATAAGGTCACCATCCTGCTCAATAGCGCCTGATTCCCTTAAATCTGAGAGAATCGGCCGCTTATCTTTCTTATCCCTTATCTCTACTGCCCTGCTCAGCTGAGATAAGGCTATGAGGGGAACATTCATCTCTTTAGCCAGCCCTTTCAAAGTCCGAGAAATTTCAGAGATTTCCTGCTGACGACTTTCCCGTCTGTTGTGGCCCTGAATGAGCTGAAGGTAATCTACCATGATCAGGCCGAGACCTGCCTCTTTTTTTACGCGGCGAGCCCTGGCCATCATTTCCATGACCGTAATAGTAGCTGAATCATCGATAAATATACGAGCTTCAGACAGTTTTGCCGCAGCTTCGACTAATCTCTCCCACTCATATTCACTTATTCGGCCAGTTCTCAACCTATGGCCGCTTACTCGGGCTTCGGAGCAGAGCATACGTAAAACCATTTGTTCCTTGGCAGTTTCAAGGCTAAAGATCAGCACGGTTACGCCACATTTTAAGGCTGCATGCTGTGCAATATTCAAGCAGAGGCTCGTTTTCCCCATGGAAGGCCTGGCCGCGATAATGATCAGATCTGCATTCTGCAGACCAGAGGTCAAAGCGTCCAGATCAATAAATCCTGTGGACAATCCGGTGACCTTGTCTTTATTTTCATAGAGCTTTTCAGCCACCTGGATACTACTTGAAATAACATCTCTGATAGGACACACCCCCTGTTGTGCCCGATTATCAGAAACAGTAAAAATCATTCGCTCGGCACTATCCAAAAGTTCCTCGACCTCTCTGTCCGCTTCGTACCCCTGCTGGACAATCTGGGTAGCGGTCGAAATCAATTGCCTGGCCAGATATTTCTTGCGAACGATGTGAGCATAAGAGGTGATATTGGCTGCGGTTGGAGTAGAATCCATCAGGGTCATCAAATAGCTGATCCCGCCAACCTCATCCAATTCATGAGCCTTGAGTAACTCATCCTTGAGAGTTACCAGGTCGGGGCGAATTCCCCGATTTGAGAGATTGACCATTGAAGAGAAAATTTTTCCGTGAGCCGTGTCATAAAAACCTTCAGGCTGGATGATATCGAGAATTTTGTTGATCGCTTCCGGTTCGAGGAATATGGCCCCCAAAACAGCCCGTTCCGCGTCCCGGTCCTGCGGAGGCAAACGCAAGGGAAGCCCTTCGGCAGGGGTATTCTCTGACCTTTGCCTGTTCTTTATCTCATCCGTCATTTCTTTCCTTGCCAGGGATAATTTCATACCCCTTTCCCGCTCTTCAATCAGAAAGATACCTTATCTATCCTGCTGAACAATGAAAGACAGTTGCCTTCAGCATGTTGCCAAGCGATAAAGCGATAGAAAAATCATCTACTTCCTGGAATGTCTCCCCATGATCACAGAAGAAAGGAATGAGGCAGACCTTATTCAGATATGTCCTCACCCTTGGCGGGTGCTGAATCATCCTTAATGACCCATACTTTCAGGTGAGCAGTTACCTCAGGGTGCAGTTTTAAGGGAACCTTATAGATACCGAGAGCCTTGATTGGTTCATCAAGAGTAATCTTTCTCTTATCGATTCTGACTCCCTCATTTTCCAAAGCACTGGCGATGTCCAGGTTCGTGACTGATCCAAAAAGCCTATCACTCTCTCCGGCCTTTCGGGAGAAGGTAAGCGATAACTTCTCCAGGTGGGCTGCTAATTCCTCAAACTCCTTCTTGGCTTTCATCTCGAGGGATTTCATGAAAGATTGATGCTTTTTCAAGATAGCCATATTTTCCGGTGTCGCTTTCATGGCAATTTTTTTGGGAAATAGATAATTTCGGGCAAATCCGGGAGCTACATGGACCACTTTTCCGGCTTCTCCGAGATTATCGATATTCTTTGTAAGGATTACCTCCATAACGTTTATCCTCCTTATGTCGCGATTCTAAGAGATTTCGGCCTTTCTTCCCCTCATTCCTTTTCAGGCATCAAGCATCGAACCAACCATGACCAAGGCCTTGACACGTCAACAGTATACAATCACCAAAATAAAAAGGCAATCTCCAATACGAGAAAATGAAGGAGTGAGGGGTCGCTCTCTTTTTCGAAAAAAACTCAAAACTGCCAAGCCTTACGATAAGAAAAGCTGATAGGATGGATGTGGCTCAGGAATATTATGCTATTCTGCTAAAAATGGCAATAAGGCAATATTTCTGGCTCTCTTAATAGCCCTGGTCATTTCTCTCTGATGCTTTGCACAGTTTCCTGAAATACGACGGGGAATGATTTTCCCTCTTTCAGTCATATAACTTCGAAGTCTTCTTATATCTTTAAAGTCTATGTACTCCAATTTTGCCTCACAGAATTTACAGATCTTCCGTCTCTTGAATCTACCGAGCATATTCTCTCCTTCGTCTCCTTCCTTATTTTATACGAAGCCATTCTACGTAGACCGGTTTATGTATTCTTTCAATACCTTGCAGTTTCGTTTATGGTCAATTTCAGACGAAATAATTTTTGTTAGAAGGGTGGCTTGCTATCATCAAAGGTGTTTTCGCCTAAAGCATTCGTGTCTGTCGTCCCCGCATTGATATTCTCATCCGCCCGCTTTGGCAGAAATTGGATAGTTGTGGCCACAATTTTTATCCTGGATCGTTTATTCCCTGTCTCGTCCTGCCATCTGTCCTGTCTCAGCCTCCCCTCGATAAAAATGCCACTCCCCTTATTTAAATACTCACTGCACAGTTCTGCCTGCCTGTCCCAGGCTTCGATATCAAAAAAATCAACCTCCTCTTTCGTTTCTCCCTCTTTGGAAGTGAACCTCCGGTTTACTGCTAAACTCAAATGAGCTACCGCAGAGCCACTTGGCGTATATCGCAGCTCAGGATCTTTGGTCAGATTTCCCATCAGGATAACCCTGTTAAAGGCAGCCATTATTCCCTTACCTCCTCCGTCTGTTCATTCTCGACGGCCACACCAGTATCAGTCGTGCCTGACGAAATGTCTTCAGACGATGCACTCCTGGGCACGCTCTCTTCCATTCTTATGGTCATGTATTTCAGGATACTTTCATTGTAGCGGAGCATACCATCGACTTTCTTGGGAAAATTTTGCGAATCAACCGAGTAATCATAAATCAGATAATACCCTTTCTTTGATTTCTTCACTTCATAGGTCAGCCGGCGTTTCCCCCAGTTTTCCTTATTGATCATTGCGGCCCCAAGTTCTTCCAATCCCTTGGTTATCTTTTGAGCCAGGCCCTCAACCTCTTCCTCCGATAAGTTTGGATCGATAATCAATAACGTTTCATAATCTAACAATTATATTCCTCCCATCACATGATATGCAATGCATCCCTGGAACATTGCCTTCGCACTTTCCTATCACTATCGGCCCATCAATATTGCCTCTCAGGGCTTTTATCATGCTCTCTATACAGCTTTTAAACACATAATATTAGCATAGCCAATTGTGAAAATCAACTATTCTTGTGGGGTAGATTGCTTTTTCATGAGCTCCTGGAAGGTTGAGTATACCTGCTGACGAGTCTTGTCTAAATCACCGCTGTTGTCAATGATAAAATCGGCGTATTCCTGCTTAACATCTTGATTCAATTGACTTCGCATCCGCTGATCAATCTCAAGATCCGTCAGGTGGGGATTTTTCTTCCGCAACCTGGCCAACTGTACATGAGACTTCACCGTGACCACGATAACTGCATCTACTGCTTTATGGAGCCCTACTTCAATGAGAAGAGGGACATCCAAAACAGCCGCTCTCGTCTCCCCCTGGCCTAACTGCTCGAGCTTTCTCCTGATTTCTTCAATAATCAAAGGATGCATGAGAGCATTCAATTTATTCAAGAGCATGTGATCACGAAAGACCATGGAACCAAGCTTCTCCCTGTCAATCTCACCAGTGTTATTGTCGACTATGCCTGGCCCAAAATATTGACGAATCTTCCGCCAGGTTGGAGTAAACGGGGATAAGAGCTGATGCCCAATCAGATCCGCGTCGATGACTTCTGCTCCCAACTCACGGAACATATTGCTTACTGTCGTTTTAACGGAGCATGGAACTCCGGTTATGCCGATCACAATCATGCTTCCCCCACAAGATCATGCTTCCCCCCACAAGAATGGGTATGGACCTGATGTATTGAGGCCCTTCCTGTAACGGATAATTTCCTCTCATGTGTTCCTTAGGAGGGGGTCTTCATAATTCTAAAGAAATTCCGGTCAAAATTCAATGAAGAATCCAGCCGCGATCAGGCTTTCTTCAGAAAAAAATCTCCATATACCCCAGGCAGACTGGTTGACATTTAGTGAATATATATGTATAGTTAAAGCCAAATGCACAAAACGAATACCTTTTCCCCCTTCGCCCTGAAACAAACGTCATGAAACAAACGCCATGAAACAAAGCTGCATAAAGTCAAAATTACTTGAATAATATTTTGATAATGTGATATGAGCCATCAGTTACAACATTCAAGGAGGAGAATATGAAAAAAACCCTTATTACTGTTATTTCTTTGGGGCTTCTGCTTTCTTTAGCAACCGGCTCCTGGGCTGATTCGTCAAAGATTATCGCTGAAGTAAATGGGACGCAAATTACCGTCGACGAATTCAATGAAATTGCTCAAGGTCGTACAGACAGAGAGAATTTACTGAATCAAATCATAGCCAGTTTACTCCTGGCGCAGGAGGCTAAAAAACAGGGTCTGGATAAGGATCCCACGGTTCAGCAGCAGCAAAAATTGATTACTGACCAACAATTGGCCTTGTTCTTTTACCAAAAAAAGGTGACTGAAAAGACAAAGGTTTCTGACAAAGAATTAGATAGTCTTATTCCTCCTCATGAAAAGAAGAAGGTTCGCTTCGCTCAGATTGTGGCCCAAACCCAGGCGGAAGCAACTGATATTTATAACCAGTTAAAGAAGGGCGCAAGCTTTGAAAAATTAGCCGCTGAAAAATCCATCGGACGGAACGCAAAGAGCGGCGGAGATATTGGCTTTGTTATTACGAATACCAATATCTTTCCTGAAGAGGTAGAGCAGATTATATTTAAACTGAAGGATGGGGCGATTAGTGAACCTATCAAAACACGTGAGGGTTATGCCATTTTTAAGGCTATTGAAAGAAAGGATTTGAGTGATAAAGAGCTTGAGAGTAAGAAGAACTACCTGCAATTTAAGCTTTCCAAAGAGAAGACAGACCGAATTACCAGTTCCCTCCTGGAGAGTCTTCGATCCAAGGCAGCCGTTAAAATCTTTGATGAAAACATCGAAAAATTTGAAAAGTCACAAGGGGATGATAAAAAGCTGCTTGACCTTAAGCTGGCCGAAGTTAGTGGAAAGGCCATTACTTTGAACGACCTTATCGGCAGCCAGGGGGGTAATTACGGCAATCCGTTAGACAGCCCCCTTTTAAAGAATCCGGCCTTTCTTAAGAATATGATTGAGGATAAGATTAAGAGTAACCTCTTTGTTCATGAGGCGAACCGTATCGGTCTGGATAAGGATCCGGAGTTTCAGAAACGAATCCATATCTTTGCTGATGGCATACTGGCCAACAAATTTGCTATGGATGTCATCTGTAAGGATGTTCAGGCCACCGAGGATGAATACCGCAAATATTATGAAGAGCACAAGAATGATCCTCAATTTATGAACATACCGGAAAGGGTTAAAGTTAAACATATCCTTCTCAATGATGCCGCCCTGGCTGACAGCCTTCTTGAACAAGTGAAGAAGGGAGCTGACTTTGGAAAACTGGCTCAGAAGCATTCCATAGACCGGTTTTCCGCTGAAAACGGAGGGGACCTCGGCTATATTCAGCGCGGCCGTATGGATCATATGTTTGAAGAGGCTGCCTTCAGCATGAAAACCGGCGAGGTAAGGAAAATCGAGCGCGCCAATTATGGAGGCTCCGGGAAGACTTACGATATCATTATGGTTACCGATAAAAAGGCGGCCGGGGCCAATAAATTTGAAGACATCAAGGATATCATTGAACCTACCCTCCTTTACAAAAAACGGGAAAAGAAGATCACCGACTATATTGAAAAGCTTAAGGCGAAGGCTAAGATTACGAAAAACATGGAACTTGTCAATGCTGCACCTCCGGCTGAAAATTCGCCGGTACCACCACCTCCACCGGTAATTTAGCATCCCCAGGCGCTTAGCCGAAAGCCTTGCTTCGGCTTAGGGGTTATATCCGGCGACAAGGAATCTCGGATAGGCTTGAAGGCCTGCGGTGATGACCCTTAGCCTGTTTACAATTACCCTTTTGGGTTGTCATCGATTATTCAAAAAGGCGGGGAAATTTCCCCGCCTTTTTTAGATGGTGGATGGTTAAGGCCCAATTTATACAAGGTGAATCAGCCACCTTCCACGATTCGTCTTATCTCATCAGGAAGCGTATGCCCTGGAAAGCTATCGATTAATACTATCTTGAGCTGGAAGCATATGACCTGGGAAGCCATCCATCTAGCAGGGAGAACATATCCTGAATCCATTCTTTTTTATCTGATTACCTCACACAATTGATATTGAGACCACCCGACCTTAAAACATGGATCATGAGATAACTATCGAGCGCTCATGAACTCTCTCAACATGAATCCCTCTCACCCTGCCCTCGCCACCAGGGGGAGAGGATGAGGGTGAAGAGGTTTTCGGATGAGGATTTCGTGGTCCTTCCTTTTACCGGAAGTTTTCGGACGGAGTCTTCATGGTTTGGAAGGATCGCAGCGATGGATGCTCCTCCAGATTCCCGTAATTCTGCACATTGTGCTTCAGGAGGCCGTGATGCGCGGATCTGAGGATTACATCTTCAGCCAAACAGAGTTTGAGAGCCTTCAGCACTGAAGTTTGAGTCGAAAGGCGGGTGAAAGTGAAAAGGGGCACCCTTTTCTCCGGCTGCCCCTTTTGTATAGCCCATTTTAGTTTGGCTGACCGTCATACAGCTCACGAATGATAAGCTGTATGGTGAAGATCAGACTAATGTATCCCAATGGAATCGACATATACCTTACCGTATCCGCCGATAAGGACACTTTCAATTCCGGCCAGCCCGACGCCGTAATATCCGCCGCTGCCCTGGAGTAAGTCATTCAGGTTCAAAGTCAGATTGTGCCATTTGCCGTCCGTCCATTTCCCTCCGTTGGGATCGGTGGAGCCAAGATAGCCGTAGGCCCATGTACCGTAGGCTCCACTGGCACTGGCCGTCCCGCCGGTTGCGTACATGAGATTGTATTCGACATAACTGCTGTCCCATACCTTGAACCAGAGGACGAAGTTCTTATTGGCCTCGGCTTTCATACGCAAGGTCACCATATTATGACCGGCCTCGAAGATGGGACATTCAACAAAGTATCTGATGGGATAACTTCCACTGACACTTGAATTGACACTGTCCTCATTCGGGTCGATGACAAGCACATCACTATGGGTCTGTAGGTCGAACTCTTCGTAAAAATCGCCCAAGGGTACTTTCTCATCATTCCAGCCCAAATCATCCCCCAACCATCCAACGGAAGAGTCAATGAGGATGATGTCGCGCGGGGTAGCTGATACCGTAATACCCCTGCTCAGTTCCTCACCAATCTTCTGCTTGACGGTGAACTCATAGAGTTTGTCATTCTGCAGGCCGGATATCGTGCAGGAAAATTCTTGATCATGGAAGGAATTCTCCTGAACACTGGCAGCAGAATATACCGTGTCATCTTTCAGGATGGTAAAATCATCAACCCCAATCCCATCAAGATCGGATCGCCAGAGCAGGGTGACCTGCTCATTACCCGGCCTGGCCACCAGATCGATAACTTCCGCCTTGGCCTTGCCAAGCTCAATATCATCGATGCAAACAGCACCTCGGATGACCACTCCAATAAGGCTGCCGAAGCTCACATCGTTGCCTAAAGCATCCTGCATATCATGGTTCAGGTTTCTTACCACAGGATACCATTCAGTCGCAGATTTATCCTTCCAACCCAGGTAATGGGTAATGTACAGCCCGCTGAGCGGATTGGCAGGAGTATGGTCGTCTGAGCTTGCTCCATCCGGTATATAGGTGAGGAAGTATCTCTTTCCATTGCTGGCGTTTACATATAAATCGATGCGGAAAGCATTGGCCGCTCCCATCAGATCCATATGCAGCTCAGCGTTTGTGAGATCCTCAGGATTTTCCATAAACTTG
>JBLIRT010000052.1:0-16204 GCA_049472445.1 bacterium | reverse complement strand
ATATAAACCGTATGAGTAGTCAAAGGAATTGAACCCAGGGGTTATATAGTTACTATAGGGCGTGCTCCACGGTGATGCATAAGCTGAATAATATGAGGTAAGATATTGGGCATATGAATGTGTGTCAGCCGTAAGGGACAGCCCGATACTTAAGAGAAAAATAATGATGGATGATAATGCCTTCTTATAGATAGCCTTCTGAGACATCTTTCTCTCCTCAACCATAGTAAAAAGTAATGAATTTTCTCATAAAAAATTTACCTTTTTCTGTTATTCAGGTTTTTTCACCTCCTTTTTCATTTCTCTCATGAATCCTCAAGTTATCATCTTTTCCTGCCAGTTTTCATATCATACCCGTCCTCCCCCATCGAGTTATAAGGCCATGGCCTTGTTCCACCTGGCTCCCCCCACTCATGGAATGAGAGCCTTCCACCTAACCTCCCCATTAAAGGGAAGGTGCTATATAAGGAAGGTTGAATGTATGGAGCTTTCAGCTCATATGCTTCAATCCATTCTTGGGAACGGGAACAGATTGAAATCTGTCCCCATTCCCCCCTCCCGCTTTCCTGATTTTTGAATTGAGAGCTGAAGATGAACAAAGATAATACGCTGATGGATATGGGCCTGTTTTCAGGCTTGCAGTATGTATACCGGATAGAGATTACATATTACATGCCAGACTAGGGAGTTCCTGTCGAAGATAGGAATTATTTTATTATTTTATAAGGACTTAGAGAATATTTTCCTTATCTGTCCCCCCTATCACCGGATATTGATAAGGTAAAGATTATTTACATTGGCCTATATCAAGACAATCATTATTATTTTAAAAAGGAGCTGAATATCAAAACAGTAACCAGGGTTGCCTGAGGTAACCAATGTTTACCTATGAGAGGAATAGAGATAAAAAGGGGTCGCCTTTTGACCTCATGAGACGACCCCTTGTAACACGGACTTTCCTTTATAAGGGAGGCAGCCCCCATACTTCTGCCGGAGTAAGAAAATCGAAATAAGAATAACCAAATTGAGCCGGGGGATATATTATGGCATACGTTGTATTGGCAGCATTATAGAAGGTCCGAATGGCCAATATGTCCGTTGGAGAAAGCGATTCATAGCCGAGCGGTAAGGTGATGGGCATTGGGCTATCGGTCAAAGGATCTACCAGGTACGAAGTTGGCCAGAAGTTGAGCCCATAGAACGGGGTAAAATACATAAGTCCGCCTCCTAAATCGGCAGGGACGTTATAAAGAAGGAAGGGAAATTCCATGGCAGGATCCCAAACCAGGGACGGCTGTACGGGAAGTACCGTATCACTTGAAAGCTCGGTGACTAACGGGGTGCTCAAGCCCGTACCCGGATCAACCGGTGAGTATACTGTTGACCACAAAGGCCATAAAACATTGTAAGGTGGCAGGGCTTGCCAGTATTGTGCCCGTGCTGATGTCACGTTGCCCAGACCAGCCAGAGCCAGAACAAGAAAACCTGCCATACCGCAGAGTAATACTCTCTTTATCCTCAACATCTCTATCGCTCCTTATGATTTGAGATGAACGAACCTCTTAGCCCGAGCCCGTGCTTTATTACCTGAGAATGCTCTTTACTCATGAATAAAAGAGTAAAAATTCAAGGCGGGGTACGCCTCTCCCTCGTCTTTAACGATAAGAGAAGGCGCCCCACCTTTAGCTGGGGCAGGGGCGAGCTGCCTTATTATAAGTTGCAGCTGCAGCCAACACTCTCAATGGTGTAGTAGCCAGTCGTATTGGCTATATATTGGCTGGCTGCTGCAGGCAACGTGCCGGCTGGTGCTCCATAATAGGTACTATCAGGATAATATCCGGAATTCGTTGTCCGGTAGCCCTGGAGGTTAATAGCCTGGAAAGGGTTGGCCAGCCCTGATCCTATTGGCAGCTGACTTACCGGGGGGTAATAGGCCGGCAGGTTAACCAGGAAAAGATAATCGAGTGAGGGATAGGGGAGAAATTGAGCATGAGTCAGAGGTACAGAACCAAGGGTAGCGGTGAGCGTCAGAAGAATACATACAACGAAGCTCATAGATAACCGTGAAGATTGTCTTTTCATTGTCCTTATCTCCTTAACCAAGTAAAAGCGTTTCACATGTCACCAACATGGGGTAAAATAACGTCTATTCGCATACTTCACTGGTAATCATCTCTTCTTACTGAACCTGATCTCTCTTAACCTGACCGGATATTTTTTCCTTACCCTTAATCTTCCATAAGCATCCCTCCAGTGTTCATTTACCAAGTCGAGGGAGTCTACAATCCATGAATCTTCCCACATTGACCTGGTTAGAAGACCAATCAATAAACCGGTCAAAGCCGATCATAAGCCGGAATTCATGCCTGAAAAGCTCCTAAGGCTGAAATGAAGCCCGCTTATTCATAAAGTGAGCCGCTTGCACCTTGGCCAGGAATTCCGGATTGATCGTATAATGTAATTCCTGTGCCCTTCTGAGATGCTTCAAAGACAAGGCTGGTTGATCCATATGGTAGTAACTTACAGCCAGGGTGTAATGTGCCTTGGCCTTGTCAGCCTCGATCTCCAAAGCCCTTTTACATTCGTAAATAGAGGCATCGTACCTGTCTTTTTGGCCGTAGAGAACACCTAAACAGGAATGAGCTTCTGCATCAAGAGGATTCATAGACACCAGTCTGGTAAACTGGTCAATGGCCTCATCGAGCTTGCCTTTTTGATTGTAAAGGTTAGCCATTTGGGCATAAATACAGGCTTGATCGGGATTTATCTCAAGAGACCTCCGGTATTCTCTGAGAGCAGCTTCCATATTATGTTTCCGGGCATAAATATCCCCGAGCATTTTATGACTGATATCACAGTTCGGATCCTCCCGGATTACTCTTTGATATTCAATCTCAGCCTGATCGAGCCTGTCTGACTGATAACAGGCCATACCAAGGGAGCGGGACAGGTCCAGATTATACGTATCAATATTGATGGCTCGTTTATACATATCAATAGCCCGGCTGAATTCACCCTTTTGTGAATACATATTTCCGAGGCTCTGATAGGGTTTGGCCCAGGAGGGATTGATCCCGATCGCCTCTTTACACTGAGCTATAGCCAAATCAAGATCACCCTTTTTTGCATAAGCATAGCATAGGTCATAATGAGCTTTGGAATCCATGGGATTCCTGGCCAGATATTCCCGGTAAGCGGCTATAGCTTCATCAAATCTGTTTTGGTTAAGATGAATATCTCCTATGCGTTTATAGGCTGGATGATAGTCGGGATCGTGGCCAAGGAGATTTCCATACTCTTCCATGGCTTGATCCGGAAGCCCTAACTCATTGAAGGTAAAGGCAAGTTCATAGAGAGCCGGGGTAAATTCAGGGGCCAGGTTTGAGGCCAGTACATATTCCTTTAAGGCCTTGTTGATATCATTTTTTTTCCTCAGACTCATTCCCTTATCATAATGCTTCTTAGCCAGCATCATCATCCAATAGCCTTTGGCAGATATTCCTGCCCAGAATATGGCCGAAAGGATAAGAGCCAATCCTGTCACTGTTTTTATGCTTCTCATTTCCTTTTTCCTCTCGGTAAGGGTTATTTCCAAAACCTGCCTAACCATTGCTCATATCGATAATCTTCTTGATCTTCCAATCATTACCTCTTCTTTCAAAGAGATATGATTTGAACTGATTGGTATCCTGAAACACAAATTCAACCATGACCCTGGTGAGGTTTTCACTGATTTTTTCTTCATTACTCAGGACCACTCCCATAAGGTTTTGATAATTGGTCATGAAGCGTTGCCTGAAGAGTTCTTCTCCCAGGTTATTTCTTTGCTCTTGAAGGAGGTTTTTCAATTCTCCGCCAAAACAGGAGAGATAGGTTCTGGCATCATTCTCTGTTGAGGCTTTGACCATCCCCAGGATTACCTTTTCCGGTGGTATAAAAGGATCTTTTTTCAGTTGAGCATTCACCAGAATTACGGCACAAACCATCATAATCAAGATGGAAAAGATTTTTTCGTTCATGTTAAAGACCTCCCATACCTTCCTGCCGAAGCATTTTTCACTTCACTGAATCCTTTGTTCTCTTTTATCGAGCATTGATCACACTGGGCAGTGTCCGAGCCGCTTGCCCATTTTTTTGCAGGACCTGAATAACGTATTGATTTGTACCTCTGGGCATCTTGAGGTCCAAAAAGGTGAATCTTGACTCCTTTCCCCTGGGGAACCTGGTATATATACACGCACCATTGCGAAGGATGTCCACCTGGTATAATTCTTCAGTCCCCTCCACCATGACCTCAATTTTACTGGTTGCTTCCCTTGTGTTCATAGTATCTCCCAGAGGATTACCCAGGATCCTGGCCTCAAGAATGATCTTGTCAGTAGCCATGTAGACTCTTTTCTTATCTAAGGCCTCCTGCATCGAGGCCGGGGAAAGATCTTTGACCAGAGCCCCCATAATGGCCGGTTCCTGATGGGTAGCCATATCCTCAATGCTTTTGTAGATCTGGTTCTGGAAGTCGGGCGGTATGGTAACGGCAATAAATTGATCTGCTTGACTGAACAGGCAGTTTGCCTTCCGGGCTTGCCATCGGGAATAGTTTCCTCGCTCAAACTTGGCGGAATTACCAATGCCCAGGAAATTGAGGCCTGATTCATCCATAACAGTTCGATAAATATCCATGACGAAACCATCAAGCCCGAAATACCCCTTGACATCATTCGGTTGATAAAGAGTTCCCCAGACCAGCTTATAATCCCGGCCCTCAATCTTCGATCGGCCGTTGATTCCCTGCTTATTTCTTAAAGGGATTTGGCCTGTGTCTATCTCTTCTTCGTAATTACATGGCTTAAGAGAAACGAAACTTCCGGCCTTATTCCGCAAGCTCATACAGCCGACAAATATATCCCGGTCTGAGAGAAAATTGCTTCCAATATCACGGTTATCACTTCCCCAGGCCACCCACACATTACCGGAGTCATCACCACAGGTAGACACAGAAGCCACATTTTTCCAGGTGTAATGAGGCAGGAGTATCGGTTGGGACCATTCATTACCCTGGTAGTACATCCCATATATCCGCCAGATACCATGAGGCGGGCTGGCTACATAGTTGTGGAAAAAGACGCACAATCTTTTCTTATCATCGATAAACAGATGAGGTAACTCCGCATGCTGCCTGAGAGGAAAGGGTAAATCCCGATAGAAATCCGTGGCTGGTTCAAAGACAAAGCCGTTTTTATAACAACGCAGGGTAATGCTTCGCCGGGCATAGAAAAACTCTTTCAGGTCAGTCTTCTCGCTCAGATCAGACTCCTCACTCAGATCAGACCTGGTATTTTTTATTTCATCCCAGGCTATCCATACTCCATCCTGATTACAGGCAATATCAGGATTGGCCAGAGGATTCTGAGATACAGCTATTTCCCTTTCAGTTTCTCTTTCAAGGTCGCCTTCTTTTAAAAGAACCTGATATCGGCCGTTGGTAAAGCGGGTCCAGGTAATATATGGTTTTCCCTGATTATCAACCGCCAGATCAGGTTGCCTGTCATTGTCCTGATTTTTCGTCACTTGAATATCATCGGACCACCTGTTATCAGAAAAGTATTTCATAAATATGTCCGCATTACCCTGTCGATAGCTTTCCCAGCATAGCCATATCGTACCGGAAGGATCGGTGGCTATTTTCGGATTCGTATCGTTAGAGGAATCTTTGGTTAACCTCTGTATCCCTGACCATCGAGAACCATGGTAATTCCTGGCCAACAAATCCCAATTCCTATTTTCAAAAGCTGACCATATAACCCATATCCCCTTTCGGGAATCTGCCGCTACTACAGGTTTATAATATATTCCCGGTTTTGTGGTTACTTCTATCTCATCAGACCATGTTTCGTTTTCATATTTTTTTATCAGGATCCGGTCCTTCTCATTTTCATATGAAACCCAGCAGGTCCATATTCTTCCTGACTTATCCATGGCCATACAAGGAGAGTCATCTTCAGCATTATTTTTAGACAGGAGAAAATCTCTGGGGGCTAACTCGATCTGAAAATGGCCATCGTATCGGGCCATGGTTTTGCCAAGGCATAACTCATCAACAGGTACATGAAAGTTACCCGCCTTGGTGACCAGGACCAGGGCGGCGCTTGGCGGAGCGGTAATATTCAGGATGACGCTTTTGCTGCTGACAGCTACACCACATGGTCCACACGGCTTTTTCGTTAAGATACAACGCCAACTATTATTTGGGGTATAGATTTTGTCATCATGTTCAAATCCCATCCCCGTTATTCCATGTATTGAACCTTCGGTAACCTCGGCCATGCCATCGAAGGTGAGCGATTCTTTTTCTTTGAGATCAAATAATATCCTGATATTACAGGGGATTAAATACCTCTGGGTGGGCAAGGAAGAAAAGACCGGGGTAGTAAAAAAAATATTCGAGCTTATACACATGATAAAGATAATGTTACAGGTATGATTACGTATAGAGGATAACAACCGAGGAAGGGTGCTCAATACAACCTTAAGACAGATAATATCTTTTATACTACTTAACCTTAGGCCAGACCTTCTCATTTTACGCATCTCCTTAGGTAAATCGTTCTCCGCTATCCAACTCATTTCCGTAACCGCATTTCACATCCACACGAGCCCAGTCAAGACCTTACTCTTGTTTCATTCCATAAATCCTGGCCTCCTTGTTTCTTTGTCCGTTTTCACAGGCCAAAAACTGAGTACACGTACCGGCAATTACGCAGCCTGTTAGCCTGGAAGGTCGCCTTCCTTTATCCCTCGCCCCCCGGGGGAGAGGGCAGGGCGAGGGGGCTATCCGGCTGCGTATTTCATGCGCATGGTCCTTAGCCAGTACGTCAGCTTTTGGGTTGAATTCGCAAAAAGCTGCTTATGAATTAATCTTTTCATAATATATTTTCCTGATATTATGCATTAATTGTACCTATACTTCAAATGGATTGAAATTAAACGTTTATTGGGGAAGATATGAATTCTTAGCTGCCGTTGAGAGTATATAAGCATGGATATTTTTTTGTTTATGGCCTGCTTATGGATTTACTTATGGACTTGTTTATGGATTTGCCATTACTTCTCGCATTTTTTTTACGACAAAAGACTTTTTAACCGTTGATACATCATGGTAAGTAATAAGCAATCAGGAGGCGGAGGTTGCCTGTCGCGGCTGTCATATCAATTATGAAGGGCCTATAAGGATTATTCTGTATCAATTTTGCTAATCACAATCTCACTATTGACAAAGGCACTGCAAGATAGCCCCGGTGAGAGATCTTTGGTATAAAATTTGCTTTTTCTTTCAAGGATAGTCTGTTTGTTACCATGTGGGGGGATAATGTTCAATTTTAGAATGAAAAAGGCAAGCCTCTGGATTTTTTCATTCATTTGGCTACCTTGCCTGACGATCGTGATGAGTGCCAAAGAAGGGAGTGCTTTTTCCCGGCTTACGCCTCATCTTGCTCCTGAACCGGGAGAGATACTGATACGATATAAGCCCGGTACAGCCTTATCCGATATTGCTTCAATCTATCAGCAATTCGGTCTCTTTGAGGTTGGCTATAGCCCCTATAGTGGGGCAAGAAGAGTCCGAGTACCTCTAACCTTAGATACTGCATTGATAGCCGACATCCTCAAGCAAAACCGCTTCATAGCCCAATCTGAACCAAACTATATGAAGGTTGCCCATTATATACCAAACGATCCGCTTTATATTTACCAGTGGCATCTAAATAATCCGGCCATGCAACAAGCATGGGATTTATCAATAGGGGCCGATGTGGTGGTTGCGGTAATTGATACCGGTATCGCTTACAGGGATATGGACGGCTTTGCCAAGGCCCCGGATTTGGCGAATGCCCTTATTCTTCCCGGCTATGACTTTGTGAATGATGATCCCTTCCCCGATGATGACAATAGGCATGGTACCCATATGGCCGGGACTATTGCTCAAAATACGAATAACCTTCTGGGCGGCGCCGGCATAGCTCCAGGTTGCACTCTCATGCCGGTTAAAGTCCTTGACAGAACAGGCTATGGGGATACTGCTGATATTGTTGACGGCATCTACTACGCGGTGAATAATGGGGCTCAAATCATCAATATGAGCCTCGGAGGAGCACGGTCTAATAAGGGAAGAAGGAGCGGAAGATCTGATATTGAAGAAGAGGCATTGAATTATGCTCTCTCCCAGGGAGCCTTGGTGATCTGTTCAGCCGGCAATGAAGCATCGAGTGCTGCCAGCTATCCTGCAGCTTATGAATCAACGGTGAGTGTCACTGCCTGCAAATTTGACCAATCCTTTGCCCGTGCTTACTCAAATTATGGGCCTATGGTAAGCATCTGCGCTCCTGGCGGAGACGTGACCGAGGATCTCAATGGGGATGGTGAACCTGATGGGATCTATCAGGAAACGCATGACGGGAAGAATTTCCTGTCTTTTGACTTTTACTACGCTGAGGGCACCTCATCTGCGGCTGCTTTTGTATCCGGGGTAGCGGCCCTTGTGCTTTCAGCAGCCACGTATCCCCTTACGCCGGAGGATTTAAGAGATATCTTGCAAAATACGGCCACAGACTGTGGTGACCCCGGATGGGATCAATATTATGGATGGGGAGTAATAAATCCCCTGGCAGCAGTTGAAGCATCGATAGTCTTTTCCGCCGAAAGACGCTTAATCCGGAATCTTAACTATCTAAAAGGTTCCTCCGGGATCTACCCTATCAATATTTCATCTCCTCTCTTCACTGCCTATTCTTTTTTCCCTTTGCTTTATCAGATACAGCCATACATACATGCCGGTTTCGCAGGAAGGACTTCCCAAAGTAATACGTCCTCCTCACTGCCTAACATCTATAATTCTGAAATATTCATAAATATTCCAGCCTTCCTCTATTTATCCACACTGCACACCTGTTTCGCCCTCCAGCCTTTGATGACGTATCATGGGATAAATGTTTCAAATTATGGTATCTTAAACTATAATAGTTGGCGGAATTAAAAACAAAACTACAGGATAAAGAAAATAGATGAGCAACCCAGCCATAATTACACCTGAGGCAACAGCCGCAAGTCTGGATTTTTGAAATGCACCTGATTTCATCAGCCTCATCCTATTCCGCCCGAAGCGCCTGGATAGGCTCAAGATCGGCTGCCCGAGCCGCCGGATAGATTCCAAACAGAAGCCCTGCTCCTGAAGAAAAAAACAGGGCCGCACCTGCCGCAGGCCAGGAAATAAGAGTCTCCCAACAATCAAGGGCTGCTACACCATACGCAGCGCCGATGCCGACCAGGACGCCGATCAATCCGCCTGTTGTGGTCAGGATGGAGGATTCGATCAGAAACTGATGAAGAATGTCCTGGCGGCTGGCCCCAAGTGCCCGGCGCAAACCAATCTCTCTTCTTCGCTCACGCACGGCTATAATCATGACCGCCAAGATCCCGAAGATTCCTACCAGCAGGGAAATTCCGGCTACACCTCCTATGAGCAGGGTCATGGAACGGATGACTTCTCCTTCGGCTTCGATCAAGGTAGCCTGGTTCTGAATGGTAAAATCATCCGACTTATTCCGAAGCCGGTGGCGCTGCCGGAGCAATTGCCTTATTTCTTCCTCAGCAGCAGGCAAATCTTCAAGGCTTTTGGCCTGGGCATAGATAAGGTGCACATGGGAAACATTGAACAATCTGCGCAAGGCAGTTTTCATGGGCAAAAGAATCACATCATCCTGATCCTGGCCGTTTATGTCCGTGCCTTTTCGTGCACTAACGCCGATAACTTCAAAGGGGACCTTACCGAATGATTTTCATCGCAAAGCTTCTACAGGATGAAGACGGCTGGCACGGCGTGCAGGTTGAACACCAAAAAAGATGCCGACCAAAAAGGAAAAGACTACGGCCAGGGCCAAGGGCTCCCAGGAAATGACCACCGGGAGCTTAGTCATTTTCCTGAGAATAAGGCAAAGGCCTGATCCAAGGACACTCCCTGAAATCATTCCCAGAAAGGTCACGGTCAGGGATTCAGCCAGAAACTGGAGAAGGATATCACCTTGAGTTGCCCCGACTGCCCGCCGCAGGCCAATCTCTTTGGTTCGCTCACTCACTGAAATAAGCATGATGTTCATTAAGACCACACCGCCTACTATTAAGCTAAGACCGGCCAGGGCAATAAGGAGAATGTTCAGGGTGCCGGAGATGCCACGGGCCATCATGGCAATTTCCACAGCCGAAAAAACAGCAAAGTCATCTTCCTGGGGAGGAGTGATATGATGGCGCTCATGCAATAATTGGCGGATTTCATCTCCTGTTGGACCAAGTTGTCGGGGATCTTTGACCTTGACCCGGATGTTGGTAATATAATCCTGGTTGAAGGTGCGCCTTAGGCCTGTGGTCAGGGGAATAAGCAGCCAGGAATCGAATTTTCCACCCATGGGTGTTGTCCCCCGCTTCTCCAGTATCCCTTTGACCTTAAAGCGGATATTATGAACCTGAACATATTCCCCAATGGCACTTCCTTCTCCGAAAAGGTCCCTCTTCAGGGTCTTGCCTAGAAGGCAGACGCGTGACAGTGTAGCTGTATCTTCCGGGGTGATAAGATCACCTTCACGTGTGTACCAGTTCCAGGCCTCATGGAAATTAGGCTCTACCGCAACCACATGATCGGCCGGGGTCTGTCCCATACTCCCTTTAACCGGCACTTGTCTTTTCATGGCAAAAGGAGAGACGATTTCTGCCCCCCTGATCCTCTCTCTTATGGCCTCAGCATCTTCCAGTCTTAAAGTGGTGACACCTATCTGCGGGGGCGAAAAACCCCTGCCGCCTCCTGCGGTCACCATGATCATATCTGTGCCAACGCTCTTGACCCGTTTCATGACTTTTTTCTCCATGGTCATCTCAGGCCGCAAGATAGCGGCATCCCAGTTGTCAATCTCAATGACCACATCGTAGTTAACCACATTTTCCTGGATAACTGCATTCGGATAAATGGCTGTACCCTTACCGAAAAACTCCTGCCCGGGAAAGGCATCAACCGTAAACACGGCCTTTTGGCCAACTTTGACCTTGCCTATGTCTACCTCATCCACGTAAGCATCTACCTGCAGGCGGTTAAGATCAATTATGGTGACAAAGGTCGGCGCATTAAGGCCTGCGGCCACGGTCTCACCTTCCTGCGTGGAAACAGAGGCAATGACTCCTGAAATGGGGGCGACAAGAGTGGCGTAAGAAAGTTGAACCCTGGCCTGCTCCAGGAGGGCTTTACAGCGGGCTATTTCTGCTTGCGCCTGGATTAAGTCCTGATCATAGCGGGTAGCTAGGGCCTCAAGCCTCTTTTTGGCAGCCGCAAGCTGAGCTTTTGCCACAGACAGCCTTTCTTTGGCGCGATCGTGTGCCTGCCGGGTAGTAAAATCACCTTTGAGGAGCCCGTCTTCACGCTCAAGCTCTTTGCGGCCTAAGGCCGCCGTGGCTTCCCACTGATCAACTTCAGCCTGGGCTCTGGGAATCTCCCTGGGACGCAAAGCATGAAGGGCTGACAGTTTGGCCTGGGCCAGGTCCAGTTCAGCCTGGCGCTGGGCTACCATGGCCAGAAGATCATCCTTTTCCAACTCGGCTATCACCTGTCCCTTATGAACCACATTCCCGATATTGGCCGTAAGGCGAGTCACCTTGCCCGATATTCTGGCCCCGACATGCACCTGTGCGCCAATCTGCGGCCGGACGGCACCTGTGGCCAGAACCGAGGCTGTAAAATTCCGGCGGGATGCGGTCACCATGACCGGCGTTGCTTCTATTGGCCTGGTCAAACCTGTATTCCGCCACAACCAGACCAGGGCTATGATCACACCGGAAAGGAGCATGATCGAAAGGGTGAGTTTTATTCCTCTTGCTTTTTTCATTGACTTCCTCCTTTCATCTGTCGATATCAGCTATCTCCTGTTTGTGCAGATCATCAGGGATGTCTTCAATATGAAAGGATTGATTAACCCGAAGGCCCATGTTAATTTCAACCTCTCCTTTTTGGATGTGGTTCACTGCCTGCTCACTCTATCATCTCCTCAAGCAGGGCATGATTTAGGATTTCGATTTGTTGCCCATGAAAACGCACAACCGCCTTATAGCCCCTTCATGAGATTTTTCGTATGTAACCGGGACGATAAGACTACAAATTATAAAAATCAGGGGGAAGCGGACAAGACTGGAAAGCATCATCACATGTGATGGATTGGGTACAGATGGTGAGGCCAGAAAAACACCAATGGTGGAAAAGCATAATGCTCCCAGTAACAAACCAGCAACCAGAGGCAGCGGTCTTAGATGATAATGAAAAAATATCAGCCCTATAGCCAGGATAATCAGGTTAATCATAATCCCAAAACACATACCTGCCAGGGCATCTCCCCAAATGATCGTGTCAATGATAACCGGGAAGGCGAGCAGCCTTTCATAAGTCCTGGCCTGTTTTTCCCAGGGGGTAATGAGGGGGCCTACTGATGAAGCAATGAAAAAGAGAAACATGGCCAGAAGAGCCGGGAAAAAAGCTGGGAAATCAATCTTTCGACCAAGATAAAAAGCCAGAAACATAAAGAGGGGGAAGAGCAGACCAAAGATAATTACCGGGGGCTTGGTGTAATAGATGCGCATGTTTTTTTCAGTGACAGCGAATACCCCACGGAAAAACCTTTTATTCATATACTTATTCTTCATCCGCCTTCACCTTTCCTTCTGTTAATTTTAAAAATACATCCTCTAAACTTGCTTTGCATATTTCCAGAGACTCTATTGTTAAATTCCTGTCTTGGGCCAATTTGACCAGGCCCTTGACGAGCATGTCAGGGTCATTTGTATATAATTTCCATGTATCTCCCATCTTTTCAACCCTGTCCGCAAGCCCCTTTTTTTTCGATCAGACTCTCATCTACCGGCTTATCAAAAGAGATATCTACTGATTGGGTCTCCTGAAAGGTTTTCTTCAACCGCTCGGGTGTGTCAATGGCTGCTATCCGGCCTTTATGAATAATAGCCACTCTTTCACAAAGGATATTGGCCTCTTCAATATTGTGGGTGGTTAAAAAGATGGTTGTTCCTCCCTGATTCCTTTCCTTGATGATGGTTTTAATCAGACGTTGACTTTGTATATCCAGGCCCGAGGTAGGCTCATCAAGAAAAAGGATTTCCGGATCATGAACAAGGGCACTGGCGATACTCACCCGCTGCTTCATGCCTTTGGAAAATCTTTTGACAGGGTCGTTTTTCCTCTCATCGAGTTGAAATTGTTGTAAGAGATGATCAGCTTTCTTCTCAAGTTCCTTTCCCGGAATTCCATAGAATTTACCGGCCATGGTAATGTTTTGTCTGGCAGTTAAATCCGCATAGATATCCCCTGTTTCCGGGATAACCCCTATCTTCAGCTTGGCTTTGATCGGATCTTTCTGCACATCAACTCCATCTATAAGGATACTTCCTGAATCAGGAGTAAGGAGGGCGGTCAATAACCTGATGGTAGTGGTCTTGCCGGCCCCGTTCGGGCCGAGAAAACCGAAGACCTCACCCTTATTGACACTGAAAGAAATGGCCTTGACGGCCGTAACATGGCCGAATTTTTTGGTAAGATCTTTAATTTCAATAACTTTATTATTTCCTTTTATCATAGTGCCTATCTCCCTCAGGTCGAATTCCTTGTTGAAAAAGGTTTTTTTCCTTAAAACCCCTTCCCTGTAACTTTTTAACCTTAAAAATTTATTGGTTTTCCAGAATATTACCTTAAGAAAGAGGCCATGAATATGACTTAGGTCATATCAATGCTTTTTTCACCATTCAAGTTCTTCAGAGTATTGATCTTTTCTTAAAAAAATCCCTTTTATTTCCCTTTTGGTACACATTCATCCGGCGAGCCAATAAGAGGAATACTCCCTGCTTGTTTGCATTCGTCCTGGATCATTTCAAAGAATTTCATTTGCTGCTCTTTAGAAAGAATCCCCTTTTCCGCCAAAAGATACTCGATTACCATAGTTTTCATGGCGTCCTGGGCAGTGAGGATTTCATTCTTCTTATCGCGGATTGCCTCCTGGCTTACCTCTGGGGATTTCATGAGATCAATCATCTGCATCCGCAGGCTCATGACTTTTTGGCGTTGTTCTTTAGCCCTGGCTTGAAAGGCGGTTAATAAAGGCTCGATCTGCCGCCATTGCCCCTCACTTATACCAATCGTCCGATGTAGCGGGCACCAGATCAAATTGTCTGCCTTTAATCGTCGGCCATAGTTGGGCCGGGTGATCCTGAAGGCAAAGGCGGCTCAATATCCGATACAGGTAAGTCCTGAAAGGATCCTTGGGCCGGTAGCGTGGTGCAAGCATCCAGGATCTTAAGAAAGGCCTCCTGCACCATGTCTTCCGCCTTCCCTGAGTCTCTGAGGAATTGATAGGCTATTTTCCAGGCTGAGCTTTGATACCGGGCAATAATTTGCTCAAAGGCTTCTAAACTGCCTTTGGCTACTAAGACCATAAGTTCTTCATCAGTCGCCACCGGCTTTTTTCCCGAAGGGCCGGACCAGGAGATAATGAACCAGCAATCCGGCGCCATAGCCTGCGGCCATATTGAAGGCTACAGAGCCCGCTACCGTGGCGAGAACAGGCAACAGGTCGTAATTGAGGCGAAGGTCACGGCCGAATTTTATAAGCTCGATCCCGACCAGGAACATCATGGCTCCTACAATGGCCAGGGGAAAGGAAGCAAAAATCACAGCAATGCTTCCGCCCAGAAGCAGGCCGAGGCTTATCTCGATCAGGCCCTCAAGAATGTTGGTGCCGCCCGTGCGGGCGCCAAAATAGTATTGACCGGCCAGTCCTCCCGCGCCGTGGCAAAGCGGCATTCCCCCAAGGAAGGGAAAAACCAGGTTCATGATGCCCATATTGAAGGATAGCTGTCGCTCGCTCACTCTTCGATCGGGCCAGTAGGCAGAGATCAGGGCCGAGGTGGCCATGACCGCATTGGTTGCCGTGAGGGGAATCTGGGCCAATCCGGCCTCCCGCAAAACAGGCCAGATTTCACCAGGATCAATCATGGTGAAAGGGGGAAGTGAGAGGGTAAAACCATTCACCCCATTCATATGCCCCCTGAGGGCCATAATAACGAGGCCGAGGATCATGAGATCAAGAGCAGCCGGTGCATAGCGGTTCCGGCGAAAGAGAAGAACGATCACCAAGGCTACAAATCCAAGCAGCCACCATGTTCTCACCATCCTGATCCCCTCAAGGGCCAGCAGGAGGCCAAGTGACAGTTGTATGCCCCGCACCACGCTTTTGGGCGTCCAGCGGGCCACATACGTCATGGCCCCGGTTGCTCCCATGATCATCCAGACTATTCCCATGACCAGGCCGGAGGTGTAAATTTTCCGCGGAGTCCATCGGTGGGCAATGGCTACGATGGCCAGTACCTTCATGGGCTCAATCGGCATCGGCAGCCGATAGATCAAGCCCGTGACGATATTGGCCAGGCCCATCATGACCAGAAGGCCGGCCGGATTCATCCTGCAGATAATGATATAGCCGATGGCCAGGGGCAACAGCGTTCCAAAGTCTCCCATGGAGCCGGCCAGCTCGCGAAGGTTAAACTCAAAAGAGCCGATCTTCATCTCTCTGTACCAATCTTCTTTCGTTATTACTTATCATAAGGTCTTAAAGATAAAGGCTATTTTTGAGGGTCACTCATAGGGAATCCTTTTTAGTGATTGCTCATATGCTAATTCAAATCGAGCCCAAGTTCAACATGTTTCAAAAAAAATCGCCAGGGTAGGAGACACCTCAGCCTGCACAGCCAGAGAAGAAACGTTCCGCAAATCATCAGCCTGTCAGCTATTGAATGCTGACATAATCCATGATAAGTAATACCATTACTGGTATTACATTATGCTCTTACTGGTATTACACCATACTGGAGGTTTATGTATGAGAGTCACCACCAAAGGACAAGTTACTATCCCGCAGCATATCCGCGAAAAGCTGGGAATCACTCCTGCCTCAGAAATAGATTTTATAGAAGAAAAAGGACGTGTCTATTTAATTAAGAAAAAGGGGGAGGATATGACAACACGCAAATTCAGAAAAATGAGAGGAATGGCCACAGTCAAAATGACGACTGATGAAATCATGGAATTAACAAGAGGTGACCGATGAAAGGAGCCCTA
>JBLIRT010000051.1:0-16206 GCA_049472445.1 bacterium | reverse complement strand
ATGGTGCAAAAATTTATTTTGGATATGAGGAAAAAAATCTCAGCTTATACCGCCAACAAGCACATCAGAGACCTGCATGCGACCTTTAATTTCGGGAAGAGGAGAAAACTCATAATTGATAAGCCTGTGGATGGGATAGAATTTCTCCCTGAAGAAAAGAAGATAAAGTATGTTCCCCCAGCAGAAGACATCGATAAAGTGATTGAAATTGCAGATCCTGATATCCAGGATTACCTTTGGTGTATCAGAGAAACATTAGGCCGGATGAGCGAAATCAACCGGATGACCTGGGATGATATCAACCTGGAAATGCGGTTTCTGTTCCTGTATACCAGAAAGAAAAAGGGCGGTCACCTGACTCCAAGGAAAATTCCAATGACTGAGAAGCTTTACGAAGTTCTCTTGCGCAGATATTCCCAAAGGGATGTGACTAAACCCTGGGTATTCTGGCATGTATACTATAGCAGGAATGCCGGAATGATGGTAGAAGGCCCCTATCAGGACAGGAAAAAATTCATGAAGACTCTCTGCAAGAAATCCGGGGTTAAATATTTTCGTTTTCATCCAATAAGGCATTCAAGTGCCTCTATTATGGATAACAATAATGTCCCAACACGTTCAATTCAGAAACTGTTGGGGCATGAGAATCAGAAGACAACGGAAATTTATTTACACAGCGTAGGGATTCAAGAGCGGCTGGCTATGGACATTTACGAGCAATCTCGGAAAAAGTCCCACCCAAATTCACACCCGGATAAAAATAAGGGGTTAAGCCCTGCGACCTAACCCCTTGATTTATTTGGTGAGCCGTGCTGGATTCGAACCAGCGACCCTCTGCTTAAAAGGCAGATGCTCTGCCAACTGAGCTAACGGCCCCTTTTACAACGTATCTTCAGCCGGTAAAGGAAACCTTGCAAGGAGTTCACATGATAATAAGTTCCGGCCTGTTTGTCAACATGCCCCCTCACCGGAAAGTCACTCATGTTCAGCTTTTCACCATAGGTAACCACTGGTCGAGAAGGGAACCCCGGATGAAAATAGTTTCATCCCTTTCATAACCGGTTGAGACCATTGATATTTCTATTTCCAGCATATCAGTCAATCGATTCAGATAATCTTTTGTCTTCCGGGGGAGATCTTCATAACACCGCGTACCGTGGGTCTCCTCCTCCCACCCATCCATCTCCTCATAGACAGGTGTACTTTCCTGGAGAATTCGAGGCTCATAAGGAAAATCCCGGAAGACCTCTCCTTTCCATTTATAGCCGGTGCAGATTTTAAGGGTCTTCACAGAGTCCAGGACATCGAGCTTGGTCAGGGCAAGGGTCTGCAATCCATTAATCCGGATGGCATACTGAAGGGCAACAGCATCGAACCATCCGCACCGCCTCGGCCTTCCGGTGGTTGCACCGTATTCCTGCCCCTTCTGCTGGATCAGGTTTCCGATTTCATCCTTCATTTCCGTGGGGAAGGGCCCGTTGCCTACTCTGGTTGTATAAGCCTTGGCTACGCCCAGAATACCGTCAATATATTGAGGCCCAAAACCTAACCCCAGGCAGGCCTGGGCGGAAACACAGTTTGAGGACGTGACAAAGGGATACGTGCCGTGATCTATGTCAAGCAGGGTACCCTGGGCACCCTCACAGACAATATTCTTCCCATCGGAAATGGCCTGATTTATGATCAATGAAGTATCGGTTAAATAGTCTGCCAGCCTGTCTTTGTAGCTTCTACAGATTTCAAATAAATCTTCAGCAGAAATGGTGGTGGTGTGATAAAGGTTTTTCAGGAGATGATTTTTTTCTAAGGCGGCATTCCTGATTTTGTGAAGTAATTGCTCTTCATCCAGCAAATCTCCAAGGCACAGCCCGGTTCTGGCTGCCTTATCTTCATATGACGGACCTATTCCTCTCCCTGTGGTCCCGATTTTGTTTTCTCCCTTCTCCCTCTCCTGGTCAATGGCCTTATGAAACGGCACAATAAGGTGAGCTCGCTTGCTGATGCGTAAATTCTGTGGATGAATGACAACCCCCTGGTCCTCTAAATCTTTTATCTCCTGGATTAAAGCTGCAGGGTCGACAACCACGCCGTTTCCTATCAGGCAAACCTTCTCAGGGTGGAGCATGCCTGTGGGAATGAGGTGTAAGATAAACTTTTTATTATTTTTGCAAACCGTATGGCCGGCATTATGCCCCCCCTGAAACCGAGCAATAACATCAACATGTTGAGAAAGAATGTCAACGATCTTTCCCTTGCCTTCATCACCCCACTGGGCACCTACTGCGATAACATTTGCCATTGTTGTTCCACCATGAATGTAAATAAATATGAGAGTATGCAGACTTTCATTTTTTAAAGCCTTTTAACTATTATATAATTCAATATGTTATTCGAATACGGTATCGGTCTTCAGGGACCCGTCTGTTTACACAAAACCCTCTCCTTTTAGCATGTTTTCATTTGCTTGTCAAAATTTTTCTAAAGCTGTGCCTGATACGACCTTCTCAAAAAACCATGTAAAACCGCTTGCTGAAACCGGATTTTAATTATATAATAAAATCGTATTTTTTTGAGTATTAGTCTTTAAATATTTTTAGGATATAATTAATTTATTTTAATATTTTGAAATTATTAAGGATTATACCTTTTCCCTGGATATGGTAATCAGCAGGACAAACTTAAGCTGGAATGAAAAGCTTCGAAGATCTCTTTATGTAACCATAAGAGATGAACTCGATGCAGATCTCATGGAATATGCACTGATAGACTCATATAGGAACTTTGCAGGCCACCATCATCCCTATCCGTTCGTTGAAAAGCGTGAGTTAAAGCCCAGGGCCCGAACTCCCGACCGCGAGTATGAATATCAGAATAGCTTCCTGGTCTTATTCTGTGAGGGGACCATTCCCGATATGTATAAAAGATACATTCGATTCTTTGATTCTACCAGGGTGACCAAGGAAAACCTGTTATCAAATCTTGGATTTACCATCTTCGATGATTTTTTTTTGAATATAAAATATTTCGAAAGCCCTCAATTCAAAAGGCTCCTGTCTGCTCTCCTGCCAGTTGATTATGCCCTTCTTATTCAAAGGGATGCTTCAACGAAAGCAAAAAACCGGTATGTACTTTCACACTTTCATGTTAAAATTGATTGGCCGGTGTCAGACGCTGCAGAAGATCTGGGCAGGGAGCTTCGATATCTGACCAATGAGCTTTATGAACGGGGGGAAAGCCATGCGGAAAGTTTACAGGAGAAGTTATTTGAATACTATGGATTTTACCATTCAGTGGGAGGGAGGCGAACTGCGGCGGTAGTAGCGGCCCAATTCTTGAGGCGGATGAATTTTTGCTTTGCCGTTTATGTGTCCAGTTCTGCGGCTCGCCATCTAACGAAAATTACAGAACGTGATATTTCCAGGTACCTCCTGGTCAGGTTAAAAAATCAAGATATGCAGAAATTAGCCAGGATGAATCATATGCGGTTTAAGACATTTCAGAATCACTTCATTATTCATAAAGAAAAGGAGTATGGAGTGGGGATCCTCCTTGTTGTTTATGAGCACACTGCCCATTCGAAGCCGCCGGCCGATGGGAGGATACGTCCTTTAAACCCCGATTACCGATGGCTGGCCGTTGCTCATCAATTTCTGATGCCCAGACCATCCGTTAAGGATACGCGCCCTATCAATTACCGGATGATCTATACAACATAATCTTAAGGCTATACATGAACTTAGTTAATAATTCAGCTCGTAACAAGCATTTGATTGGGGAGGCGTAAAAAGATTATGGAGTTAAAAGTAAACAGAGACGAATTTTTAAAAGGCGTCAGCCTTGCTCAGAGTGTTACCATCACCAAGGGTACCATGCCCATCCTGTCGCATCTGCTCATTGAGGCCAGGGATGATCGGATCTATGTATTCGGAACGGATCTGGAACTGGGTATGAAAGCGGAGGCGAAGGCACACATCGTGGAGGAGGGAAGTATCTGCCTTTCGGCAAAAATGATGGCTGACATCCTTCGGGAATTACCGGCAGAAGCAGAGGTTCATTTTTCATTAGAAGAAAATAATCAGGTCAGGATTACCTGCGGGAAGATTTGTTTTCATATGGTAGGGCTGCCTCCTGAGGAATTTCCTCCCTTTCCCTCGTATGATCCGGAGGATATGATTCATATCTGTAGTGATTTACTCCGGGAAATGATCATCAAGGTAGGCGTTACCGTCCCTATGGTAGAACAGAAACACCTTGGGGCACCGAATGGTGCCTTATTAGAGGTCAGTAAAGAGTCTATGGAAATGATGGGGACTGACGGCCATCGCCTCTCCTACATAAAAAAGGCTGGAATTGATGAATTGCAGAATAAGGTCAGGGTGATTCTCCCTAAAAAGTTTTTGAATGAATTGAAGAAAGTTTTGGATGATACCGAAAACGTAGAGAGCGTCTCGGTGGGCTTTTTCGAAAATCAAACCATTTTTAAAGTCGGCACTGTTGAATTATTTTCCCGCCTCCTTGAGACCTACTTTCCAAACATTCGGCCGAGAATTACCAAGGAGAATGATAAGATCCTGACGATTAATCGGCACGATTTCCGGCAATCAGTCAAAAGAGTTTCGATTTTTACCGAGGAGAAAGAGAAATATATCATGCTCAAGCTGGAACATGGAATCATCCATCTCAGTTCCCAGAATCTGGGGGTAGGCGATGCTGAGGATCAACTCATCGTTCAGTATGATGGAGTTCCTTTAGAAATCGGATTTAATTCAAATTTTATCCTGGATGTTTTAAATATCCTGAACGGCGAGAATATCGTCATGGAAATGAGTGATCATGAATCCCACGGGGTAATCCGTGAGGCGGACAGCCGCGATTATTTATATGTTATCATGCCTATTAAGCTTTATGAAGAAGAGTTTTAACACGGTATATAATCGAAGCGTGGAGCTATCCGAGGTGAGCGATTCGTTAAAAGAGAAAAAATGAAGAGAGAAAAAGAGAAAAATTTAAAGATTTTATTGACCAATGATGATGGAATTGAATCTGAGGGATTATATGCCCTTTACCAGGAACTTCAGGATACCGCCGAGGTGACCGTTGTTGCACCCAAGGGGGAAAGAAGCGCCTTCGGCCATGCGATTACCCTGTCCGATCCCTTAAGAGTTGAGCTGGTTCAAAAGGGTGGTCAACTGTATGGGCACGCAGTCAGCGGGACGCCGGTTGATTGTGTGAAACTGGGGGTCGGCGTTATCCTTAAATCACAGCCTGACCTGGTCATTTCAGGTATCAACTGGGGGTTGAATACCGGCGTCCATATCTTTTATTCCGGGACTGTCTCGGCGGCCCTGGAAGCTGCCATCCTGGGTATTCCGGCCATAGCGGTTTCACTTGCTCCGATCGGCCCCCCTGTCTATACTCATACCGCTCAGTTCATTAAGAAACTTGCTTCTCTTGTCCTCCGGAGGAATCTGCCTCCGGGCACACTTTTAAACGTAAATATGCCGCCTCCGGAATTGGATGATGCTCCTGAGGTAGCTATAACGAGACAGGCTAACTGCTGTCTGAAGGATAACTTTCAAGAGAGAATTGATCCAAGGAACCGAACCTATTATTGGTTGGATTCGGAGGAGATCCATATCGTGGAAGGAGGTGATGGGGAACATATGGAAGGAGATATCGAGGCTGTCCAAAAGGGAAAAATCTCCATAACTCCAATTCGTCTTGATTTAACAGATCATCAGCTCATACGGTTTTTACAGACGTGGCCTATTGCAGGCCTTAAGAAAAATGAAGAATATCAGACATAATGTTCAGAAATATTCCCAACAAAAAGAAAAACCATTATTTCTGCTCATTCCCTGCGGTAGCAGACAGACCAGAGCTGGAACCTTCATTTTTTGGAATTCCCAGACTTTCAAACTTTAAAACGAAACTTTATTTATCTGGTTGGTGAGAATAAAAATGGATGGGTTAATAGAAAGTAAGTCGGCCGAAATGGCCGGAGAGGCACGTGAGCCTGATACTGCCAAGGCAAGATTAATCGAAAAAAACAAATACTTGTACCGGGAAAATAAGAGATTAAAGAATAGCCTGGAAAAAGTCATTGGAGAAAGGAATAATCAGAAGAGGGAAACGAATAATCTTATTCAGAAGAATGTGAGATTGGAGAGAAAGATCAAGGTAGCTTTTGGCAAGCTCAAAAAGTATCAGCAGATGGAAAATGAAAATAAACAGATGGTGGATGAAATAGCAGGGTACAAGAGAAAAATCCAGGAACTGAACCAATTACAGGAGGAAAAGAACCAACTCAGCGTAAAATACGAAGAGGTCAAAAAGCAGATATCACATATGGTCGAGATGGTTTTAACTGATCGTTATGAATGGATCAGTCGACTGAAGACCTTGATTCGCGAAACTCCTGTAGATTATCAGGAAATCGAAAGGAGACTGAGGGTGACCACCCGGACGAGGCACAGGGTGGGCAGACATGCCCGGGTGGCCTTATTTGTTGATGTACAAAACATGTTTTATTCGGCTAAGAATCTCTATAACGGCCGGCTGGATTACGAGAAATTTTTAGAGGTTACCATTGGAGGCCGTGTCCTGGTCCAGGCCACAGCTTATATTGTCCAGACTCCGGAAATTAATCAGACAAAATTTATCTCTCTTTTGCGAAGTATTGGCTACGTAGTTCGAACCATGGATTTAAAGACGGGTACGGGTGGATTTGCCAAGGGCAATTGGGATGTCGGCATGGCCATTGATATTTTAAGTATGATCGATAAGATTGATATTCTGATTATAGCCAGTGGAGATGGTGATTTTGTCCCGATTGTCAAGTTGTTTCAAAAGAGAGGAGTAAGGGTGGAAATTTTTTCTTTTGCCTACAATACGGCCATTGATTTGAAGGAAATTGCAGATCGATTTTATCCGGTAACGGAAGAGTTACTTATCCATGATCCTTCAGCTAATGCTTGTAAATAGCCTTTGCCTGCCAGGTGAGGGCAAGGTGAATGTCTCCAACATCCAGGCAGGGAACGTGCGGGAGTTTATAAGGAATGTCTTTTCATGTAGTGGGGCTTGAGATCGGCCTTGGGGAAATAAAAGTAGTTCAGATAAATAAGAAGATTAACTCAATTGAAATCCTTCAGTTCCATCAATGTTCCATCAGCCCTGAAGATGATCTTTCTTTCGTGATCAAAAAAATGTTACAGGAACATAAAATCAGGGGCGATCTCGTGGTTGTAGGAATTTCAAGCCAAAAGGCAGCCTTTCGTTATCTTTCCCTGCCCTTCACGAATATACATAAAGCCTCCAAGATCATGAGGTATGAAGTGGAACCATACTTACCCTATTCATCTGAAGATACTGCCCTTACCTCTCAAATTCGCCATGAGGCGGGGGCAGAAAGTTCAAACCTGTTCGTCGGAGCCGTTCAAAAGGAGACGGTAAGATCCCTGTGTCAATCCTTACATGCGGCCGGACTGGATCCTCAGTATATCATGCTGGATTGCATCGCTCTTTATAATATTTATCTTCACTCCCCATCTTCCGCCATCCACACATCTTCCGACCCCCGGGAGATTATTGCCCTGATTGATATCGGTGAAGAAAGAACATTAATTGTGGTTGTTCAGGGAGGGCATTTACTTTTTTGCCGGAATATTTCCAATCCGCACAGATTCTGTTTTGATCATGATAATTCGACCTATGCCCAGAAATCTATGGTTGATGAACCGGATGACTCAGCCGGATTGTCGCCGGAAGGCGGCCCGCCCTCCGATGGCGGAGGCAAGGCCCTGGAAGGGCCTCCGGAGTCCAGGCCGGGAGTATCTCAAAGCTCCCTGGATCCACTTATCGAAAAGATAGATTTTACCCTTTATTCCCTTTCCTATGAGCAGGTAACCGCTTCTGTTTCCAGGGTCTGGCTGACCGGCAGGATAGCTGCTCAAGCGGGAATCTGTGATTACTTTACGAAAAACTTGGGCATTGAGACTCGCTTTTTTCATCCCTTTGAAGCTATGGAAAAATTAGAAAAGGAGCATAATCAATTCCATGATCAGGCTGCCGGTTGGGCTGTCCCCCTCGGTTTGACCATGGAAATGAAGAGAAGTAAGAGGAATCAGTTCAACCTCAGACAGGAGGAATTAGGGTATCAGAAGAAGTATAGCCAATTTAAGGGGATGGCTGCGGTTTTGGGTTTGCTGCTCGGCCTGGCTATTTCCCTGTCAATGGTAAATATTCATTATCGCATCGGCATTCAACGAGAGAAATTGAGCCGGATTAATGAAAAGATTCACCACGTTTTTCAAGAGCTCTTTCCCAAGGGTGCCAGCACTGAAGATGAGCTCTTACAGACCAGAAAGGTTCTCAGGGCGGAAAAAGAAAAGTATAAGGTATATAGTGTCTTCTTCCAGGGGGCCTTAACTCACCTTGAGATTATGAAAGACCTGAGTCTTCAGGTACCTCGTGAAATTCAGGTTGAACTGATTGATTTGTCAATTGATAGAAACCAGATCAAAATAAAGGGAATTGCTGACTCTTTCGAATCGGTGGATCGACTGAAAAACAGCCTGCAGAAGTTGAAAAGATATGCCCAGACGGTAGTTGAAAGTGCCAAAGTCAAGGGCACTGACAACAAGGTTGATTTTCGATTGAATATTACGGCCTCGGATGTGTGAGGACTCTCAATCGAAGGGCTGGAACTGTTCAGTCTTCGAATTCCGGGCGGAAGGGATCACCTAACCATTTTATGGGGTCAGGTCTTGAATCTTGAATTTAATCGAAATTCAAGATTCAAGACCTGACCCCAAGAGCGGTACTTATTCTTCAACCAACGAGACAAGGGAGATAAGAGATCAGTGATTACTATGAATCCCCAAATATTTCGTGAGTATGACATCCGTGGTGTAGTTCAGAAAGATCTGACCGACGAGGTTGTAAGGTATTTAGGAAAAGCCTTTGGCACCTATATGAGGCAAAAGAATAAAAAGGTGCTTACCGTAGGGAGGGATAATCGCCTCAGTTCCGAGGGTTTTAGAAATGCCTTAATCGAAGGTCTCCTATCAACAGGATGTGATATTATTGATTTAGGGCTTTGTCCCAGTCCGGTTTTTTATTATTCTCTTTTTTATCTCAACCCGGATGGGGGGGTGATGATTACGGCCAGTCATAATCCCCCTGAATTTAACGGGTTTAAGCTCAGTGACGGTAAAGACAGTCTGTATGGGGAGCAAATCCAGGATGTCAGGAGGGTTTTGGAGAAGGGTGAATTTTCCGAGGGCTGCGGAACTCTGACCATCAATCACATCATTGAACCTTATGTACACATGCTTCGGGAGAAGATACGGTTGCAGAGGCCGCTCAAAGTGGTTGTAGATGCAGGGAATGGAACAGCCAGCCTCATTGCACCTGATTTACTCGAAGATCTTGGCTGTGAAGTAGAAAGGCTCTTTTGTACCATGGATGGGAATTTTCCCAATCACTTCCCCGATCCTACGGTTCCAAAGAATCTTACGACGCTGATTCAACGGGTGAAGGAAAGTTCGGCGGATCTGGGAGTGGCCTATGACGGGGACGCTGACAGGCTCGGAGTGGTAGATAATGAAGGGAACATTATCTGGGGGGATCAGCTTATGGTGATCTTTTCCCGTGATATCCTGAGCCGCAATCCGGGTGCACGTATTATCTTTGAAGTGAAATGCTCGCAAAACCTTGAACAGGACATTCGAAAGCACGGCGGCCAGCCCATCATGTGGAAAACGGGACATTCCCTCATTAAAAAGAAAATGAAAGAAGAAAATGCCCTGTTAGCCGGAGAGATGAGTGGTCACTTATTTTTTGCTGAGGGGTATTTCGGATTTGATGATGCTATTTATGCCTCATGCAGATTGATACAATTTTTATCGGAATCCTCACAGACAATATCAGAGATGCTCTCTGATCTGCCGAAAACCTTTTCCACACCTGAAATCAGGGTTGATTGCTCCGATGAGGAAAAATTTCGGGTGGTGGATTTTCTCAAGGAGCAGTTTCAACAAAAATACAAATTGATTGATATTGACGGCATCAGAATTCTATTCGAGCATGGATGGGCACTCATTCGGGCTTCAAACACTCAACCTGCTTTGGTCTTACGCTTTGAGGCCACAACAGAGCAAAGTCTGAAGGAGATTCAGGATCTGGTCATGGGGAAGCTCAGAGAAAATCCGGCTGTCAGCTGTTAGGGAGAGTGATGTCTGATTAAAGGTACCAATGAGGATCAGGATCCGTGAAGATGCACTCTCGTTTTTCACATTCCTTGAGAAGCCTCAGGTTTTCGGTGCTCAGATTCGGGTCGTGTTCCCATGTATAGGCCAGATGAACCAATCTTTTAAAATCTTCATGGTGCTCAACGATCCTCCTCTCGCCGTGGTCCTTGGTGCTGTTTGTGGAAATCATGAACTCCCAGTCGGATGACTGGAGGATGAGTAATTCCCGAATACACTGCTGGAGGATTCTCCGGAGGAAAGGATCTTTTTGATCCTTGAAGTGGTCGGCCAGGTGACGCATTTCTTCTTCTGCCGAGTAGATCCGTTCCCATACCCATTCCAGGCCGGGATTTATCCAGGTACTGCTGTCAGCACCTTTTCCCCATGATGATTCAGGTAATTGAATGTATTGATTGGCCGGATATCTTTCCCTATACTCGGAGCAGGTGAAGGTTCCGATCTCCGGGTCTCCATGGATCCATTTCAAGAGCTCATGAAGCCAGGCAGGTCCCTCAAACCACCAGTGCCCAAATAACTCAGCATCAAAAGCCGTAACCTTGAGGCCGCCAAGGTTATTTTTGAGAAACCGCCTTTTTAAGGCTCTTTTGACATACCATTTGTAATGGCCTGCCTGCTGGGTGATGAGGTCTTTGACTGATTCGGGAGCATAGATTTCTTTATAGGCCATATCAAGGTGCTTATCGGTTATTCTCCAGTATCGATTACCGCTTCCCCAATGCTTCTTGTGAAAGTCAAGATATCTTCCATCTCCCGGATAGCCGATTCTGAAATCCCAAATTTGCTCAGACAGGTCCGCATCTCGAACAAAAAGGCTGACAGGGTTTTGCATACGAGGATTTTGAAGGTAATAGGTGTCCCAGGGAGTCTTATCAAGCTCTTTGGAAGAGCTCTTTCGGTATTGTTCCTGATCGATAATAAAGTAATGAAATCCATTTTCTCCCAGGAACTCCTCAATCCCTCGCCGGAAACGGGCAGGGCGATGTTTGCGGGAGGTTAAAGGGAAAGTCCAATGGGTGGGAGGTCGATAGCCACATTCAGGAAGCCAGATGCCGCGTGGGGATATACCAAAGAGCCTTTCATAGCTTGATCGAGCCATACGGATCTGGGCATTGATACTGGCATCTTCTGCAAAGGCAGGGAAGTACCCGTGAGTGGCTCCACAACTCATAATTTCAATATGGCCTTTTTCCTGAAGGTGCCGGAAAGATTTAATGATATCCCCCTCGTATTGCTCAGTAAAAAGATGTTTTGTTTTATAATAGAATTTTTGCCAGAGGGTAGCCAGTCTTTCCATCTCAGGATTACTCCGGGCGAAGATTTTTTTATCCTCCTGGGCCAGAGCGCTTTTCTGATGGCAGTAATGCTGAAATTCCTTGACAAAATAAGGGGTGGCCAACTGTTCTGCCAGCACCGGGGAGATGTCCAGAGTAATTTTAGGCGAGATATTTTTTCTGGCTAACCTGTGTAAGATATTCAGCAGGGGGATATATGTCTCTGCTACGGCTTCATAAAGCCATTCCTCATTCATCCGATCATGATGGAGGACATACGGGATGTGGAAATGGAGAATGAGAAGATACGTACCAACATATTCATTCTTCATAAAGATTTACTCTTCTCACATAAGATAGTTATCTACTCTCCCAGATTGTATAGAAATAATTTTGCTCCGTCAACTCATTATGGAGAAATAAAGATTTACACTATGTTGAATTTTTGATAAAATTAACTCACAAACCTCATATAAGTGGTTATATTTAAATTTTAAATACCTGGCCAAAGGGTTATTTTCCATGCCTGATGAAATCTCAATCTGGAGGGAATGCAGGTCTGATGCCTGAGGCAAAAGGAATAATATGCAACGGTGGAAAATAAATCCGGTTTTCTGTTTCTCTGTCCTGTTTATCCTTTCAGCTCCTTTGTTTTCAGGAAGAGCATGGGCTTCCAAGGCAGAAATTAGAGAATTTACGCTCTCCAACAAGCATGATTATGTATATGTTGGAGCGAAGCTGGAAGGAGCTTTCACTGAGGGGATTCGTGAGGCTATTACCAGTGGGATTCCAACAACTTTTAAGTATTACCTTGAACTCGTTGCACCCCGCCATCTTTGGTTCGATAGAAAGACGAATCGAAAGGTACTTCAGTATCGGGTAGCCTACGATACCCTAAAGAAGGAGTATGAGGTCACCATAGATGATGGGGCATCCTCACAGGTGAGAGTCACCAAAAGCGAGGAGGAGATGAGGAGATGGATGACAACCATAGATTCCTACAGGTTTTTGGATTCAAGGAAAATACAGCCTGTGACCAGGTATAAAGTCAGGCTTAAGGCGGAAATGAAATGTATCAAAATGCCATTCCCCTTGAATTTTCTCTTGTTTTATATCTCATTTTGGGACTTTGATACCCCCTGGGTTTCCTCACCAATACCTAGAGCATCTCATGAATAAACGTTTCAGCTACTAACCTGTCCAAAAGAGTAAGTCCTGAAAACAGACAATGCGTTCTTTAACGTTATAAGATATGCACATGGTGGAGCGAGCTGAACATAAGGGCTATAGAGGCAAAGTTATAGCGGGGCTGGTGGCCCTGATTATTATTTTAACGGCCACTGAGACTATTATTTTCCAGTTGCGGAACCAGGTAAGCATTGCTGATAATGTCCTCATCCTGGTAGCACTGAACCTCAATATTATTCTGCTCATGGTTCTTGTTTTCCTTGTGCTCCGGAACCTGGTCAAATTATACTTTGAACGGAAACATAATGTCTTAGGATCAAAATTCCGCACGAAGCTGATTGTCTCCTTTATCGGGTTGTCCCTTATTCCCTGTGTCTTACTTTTCTTAGTAGCCAGTAATTTGATTAATACGAGTATTGACCGATGGTTTACAGAACAGAATGAGGAATCCTTACGTAAGGCCTTAAAGGTGGCTCAGATTTACTACGACGCGGAGTTGGGTAAGGCCTTTGTTGAAGCGCGTGAATTGAGCCAGGTAATCACCAGGGGATCATTGCTCAATGAGGGTCGGAAGGATGAGTTAATAGCTACTATCCAAAAATTTCAGAAGGATTTTAGCCTTGGTATAGTTAAGATATTCAGTGCTACCGGAGAAGAGATAATTCACTTGGAGAACCCGGGAATTCCTGAAAGTAGATTCATGAATCCAGTATCAAATCTGGTTAAGAAGGCTTTGAACGGTCAGGAGTTTTCGGTTATTCGGAAAACCTATCAGGGAGATTTAATTGACGGAGTCGTTCCCATCGCTTCAAGCTGGAGGGAAAAGGATATTGTTGGAGCTTGTGTTTTCAATATCTTTGACCCTCACAATCTCATGGAAGAGATTAATGACATTAAAAATGCTTATGAGGAATATAAGCAGCGGAAGATTTTCAAGACTCCGGTTAAGAGCAGCTATATCATTACCTTTGTACTTATTACCCTCTTGATCATTTTTTCAGCTACCTGGTTTGGATTCTATGTAGCCAGGGGCATTACCATACCTATTCAAAAGCTGGCTGAGGGCACCCGCAAAGTTGCTTCAGGGAATTGGGATTACAAGGTTTCGGTTCGTGCAGATGATGAGATCGGAATACTGATTGACTCATTCAATAAAATGACGGATGATCTCCATTCAGTCCACCGGAGTTTACAGACTACGAATCAGGAATTGGATCAGAGGAGAAATTATATTGAGACGGTGTTGGAAAATATAGCTTCAGGTGTTATTACCATTGGAAGAGAGGGAAGGATAACCACAATCAATAAGGCGGCTACCAAGATACTGCACATTTCTAAGAACGAGGCTATCGGAGTCCCCTATGAATCTCTTTTTGACTCACCGGATGTGCAGGCCATGTATCTCTTGCTGCACGAGGTAACAGAAAAGAAAAAAGCAATTTTTGAGAGAGAGACTCACCTCTCTGTTGGAGGGGTTGGAATCAATCTTTTAGTGAATGTATCAATTCTTTTTGATGAAGAAAATCAGTATATGGGGATGGTGTGTGTTTTTGACGATCTCACGCAGCTTATGAAGGCTCAGAAAATGGCTGCCTGGCAGGAGGTAGCTCGCCGGTTAGCGCACGAGATCAAGAATCCTTTAACTCCGATCCAGCTTTGTACACAGCGGCTGAGGAAAAAATTCTACGAGGGATTACCAGGTTATAAGGCTGTATTTGAGGAGTGTACAGAGACAATTATTCAGGAGGTTAACGATCTGAAGACGATGATTGATGAATTTTCTCAGTTTGCGCGTATGCCTTTGCTTAATTTGAAGTTGGAAGATCTCAATAATCTTATCGCCACGGTCATTTCACGCTACCAGCATATGTATCCTGATATTCAAGTCAGTCAGCAGCTTTCAACTGATCTCCCCGCCATCAATATAGATCGTGAGCAAATCAAAAGGGTTTTTATAAATCTCTTTGACAATGCAATTGAAGCTATGGTTCATAAGGATCAGCCAAGAAAATTTTTGCTGGTAGTAAGTATCTATGATCGATATACGTCTAAAGTAAGAATAGAGATTAGTGACAACGGGAGAGGTATATCTCCTGAAGACAAAGTTAAACTCTTTGTACCTTATTTCTCTACCAAGAGAGAAGGCCGGGGGCTTGGCTTAGCCATCGTTCACCGGATAATCAACGATCATGGTGGCAGCATTACGGTAGAAGATAATCAACCTGAGGGGACAAAGTTTATTATAACCTTACCAGGGCAGCAGATTTAGCCTTTTCATATATACGTGAAGCTATATATTTTCTAACTTAGATGCCATCCCAAAGTTCAGAAAGCTCCAATGACGATGCGCTCCCTTAGGATTTTTGGGATAGGCATTCTTAGAATGCTTCCTTTTATGAGGAAGACAGTGATAACACAATGGTCGTATTAGGTATAGAGACTGCTACCAGGGCTGGGAGTGTAGCCCTGGTGCGTGAAGGTGAGTCCCTGGCTGAATACCTGGTGAGCCATATCAGCACTCATTCTGAATGGCTCCTGAAAGGTATAGATCAGATCTTATCTGATGCCGGAATGGCCTTATCAGGATGTGATGCGATTGCCGTTTCGATTGGACCGGGCTCATTTACCGGATTACGAATCGGAGTGAGTACCGCCAAAGCATTGGCTTATGCAATTCACAAGCCTATTTTGGGAATATCGACGTTGGAGGCTTTATCTTATAACCTTCTCTATACTCCTCACTACATTTGCCCGATGATTGATGCCAGAAAGAATGAAGTTTTTACCGCCCTTTATCAATGGATTCAAGGGGAATTAAAGGTACTGATACCCGAAAGAGCAATTCCTCCGCTTGAGATGATTCATCAGTTAGATTGCTCACAAAGGACTATTTTTCCAGGGAATGGCTCTTTCCTATACGGTAAATTGATTCAAGCGGAATTTGGTGCCCAGGCTGAGTTTCCTCCTCCATACCATAACCTTCCGCGGGCTTCGATTGTGGCTGGTCTGGGATTGAGTCGTTTAACTCAGGGGCAACGGGATTCGGTGGAGACTCTGGTTCCTAAATACTTACGACTTTCAGACGCGGAGATAAGTTGGGTCAAAAACCATGGTGATCAAACTTTGTCTCATTGAGTGATACATTCACTACAGGCGAATAAAGAAGGAGGTGGTTTTTAAAGAATATAGCAGAAGATATGCTCGTGAGTGATTTTTTATGCTACCGGATGTTTTTTTCTCATGATTGATTCCTGGGGGGGAAGAGAAGGAAAGGACGGCAACGTGAGTATGAAAAGGAGCGGGTTTTTTAAAAGATTTTTTATTTTCGCTTTTGTGGTAACTATTTCATTCGTATTAGGCTTTACCCCTGTCACTGAGGCCCAATATGTCGACACCAGCCAATTTTATGGTGGCTACAACTCTTATGGCAGCAGCAGCCCCTATTATGGCGGTTACGGCGGCAGCTATTATGGCAG
>JBLIRT010000050.1:0-16216 GCA_049472445.1 bacterium | reverse complement strand
CTAGATCTCCTCAACCTTAAGAAAGAGCCATTCTCAATCTCTCCCGACCCTAACTTTTTTTACCGATCAAAGGATTATGAAGAATGTTTACAGAAGCTTGAGTTATCAATTCGCCTTCGAAGGGGATTGAATATTGTTCTCGGGGATGTCGGCACAGGAAAGACAACCCTGAGCAGGGCTCTCATTCAACTTTTTCAGGGCTATGAGGAATTTCGATTTCACCTCATTCTTGATCCCTCTTTTAATTCAGAATATGAGTTTCTCCTTGCCCTTGTCAAAATTTTTCAAATCTCAATTCCTCACGAGAACACGTGTTTAGCCTTCAAGGAAGCTATCCGCACGTACCTGCTCAAGGAAGGTTTGGAAAAGAAAAGAATAATAGTTCTTATTATTGATGAAACTCAGAAAATGGACTATCCCTTCCTGGAATTGCTCAGGGATTTTTTAAATTTTGAAACGAATGAATATAAATTACTCCAACTGGTCATTTTGGGGCAAATGGAGTTCCTGGAAAAGATCCAGGGAAAGAAAAATTTCATGGATCGGATCAACCTGCTCTATTTTTTGAAGCCGCTGAGTTTGGAAGATACCCGTGAGATGATAGAGTTCCGTTTAAAAAAAGCAGGCTATTTTTTTCACCAGCCCCTTTTCGGTAAAGATGCCTTTCGGAGGATTTATTACTACAGCCAGGGATATCCCAGGAGAATTGTCAGCCTTTGCCATCATGCTCTCCTGCTTATGTTGATTAAGAAAAAAAGAATCCTCGATAGGCAGCTTATCGACCTGGTTGCTGAATCGCTTTTCCCGGAGAGGGCGTTCCCGATGCAAAGGCTAAGGCGTATGAAGGCTCAAAGGTGGAAGATCGCCGGAGGGGGCTTGGCAGCCATTGTTCTCATTATTCTTACCTTCGGGTTTCTGAAAACGCGCCATCATGCTCAGAGGCCGGCAACAGAAACAGGGCAGGATCATCTTCCTCTATCCGGGAACAGTCAACCGGCAGTAACTCCACCTCAATCAGCAACTCCGCCCTTATCAGCAACATCGCCCTTATCAGCAATTCCATCCCAAAATTCATTCAGTACATCGCCCGGCCTCGTACCTCCTGGTAATGAGGAGAGGGATCTTGCTGATGAGAGGACGGCTTCTTTTGATTCAGGATTATCACCTTATTCAGGAATACCTGCCTTCTTACAGAACAGGCAACTCACACTTGAGCCGCCAATGCTCGCCCTGCCGGAGGAGATGAAGGTACTCCCGGTGCCGGAGGAGATTAAGTCGACGCCAGGAGACGGATTGGAAGAAAAAAATAAAGAAGGAAACGATTTTCCTCCCCCCCCTGCTCCGATAAGTAAAGTAGATGAGGATTCCTCTCACACCACGACCGGTCCTCAGCCTGGGGAACTTACGACCAGTTCGAATTTTGGCCCACAGGCACGAGAGGATATCAGAGGATATTGGATGATAAAGGCTGAAAAGGGAGACAGTATTTCATCGATAGCTTCCAAACTGTATGGGGCTGATATTAACGACAAAGCCTTATCTTTGATTAAAGAGGCAAATCCACATATCTTAAACCTCGATCTTATAGAACCAGGGCAGAACATCTATTTCCCAATTCTTGATGATACTCTGGATGGGAAGAGTGGTTTCCATGTTTACGGTGTGCAGGTAGGTTCCTTTGAAACCATGTCCCAGGCTCAGGCCTGCATTCAGCAGGTTTCTCATCTTGAGCATCGTATCTATATTGAGAGGGAAACATCGCCTGACCGGAAAGGAAGATATTCCATTACTGTTGGTCCTTTTGTAAAAATGGATGAAGCCTGGGATTTCTTAGAGATAATGAAGGGAAAGAAGTTCAAAAATTCCCGGGTGATTGTTATTCATTGAGGCCTTGAGGGGGGAGAATGAAAAAGGGGGAGAGCCTCGCGGCCACGAATCAATTGATTCGATTTATCCGAGGGGATGTAAAGTGTGAGGAATTTTATGATCAGCCTTCAGAGGAAGATGATCATAAGAGTCCGGCCATCGTAAGTTGTGGTTTATCCCTTCTCATAGGAGTCTTACTCATTTCCCTTGGCTGTCTTTTTCTATCTCGGCAATTAAGCCACTATCAGTCACAATGTGAAGCCCTGTCTGCGGGCCTTACGACCATGCGGGCAAAATGCATTTCACCTGAGATCTTTGAGTCCAAAGAGCTCTTTCGATTACAGCAGGAAAAACTATATCAAGACCTTCTCGGTGAAAAGCTATCGATAGCCTGTGTTTTGAAGGGATTAACCCACTTCGTTCCTGAAGATGCATTTTTTAAAAGGATATCCCTGGGAAATACCATCAGACAGGGAATCCAGGGTAGGGAAGAAGAAAGTTTACATAAGAGACTGGTTCTTGAGGGAATGGTCTTAAAAGGTGACACTTACGGAAGTGATGATTTCCCCAAGATCTTAGCTCATTTGAACAGTTCCTCTTTTTTTCAAAATATACAAGTAACCTATCAAAACGAAATAAATACCGGTTCCGGTCAAAGGTTAGATTTCACGCTTACCTGTGATTTGAAATAGCTTTGATCTCACTCATCTTATACATTTTCTTGAAAGCATAAGCAAGATATGAAAAAAATAATTGCCTTCAATATCGCTATATGGGCTCTGTTGATTGGTATCTCCTGGCAACTTTTTTCACCGTATCTTTCAAAAACCTGGGCAGTTAAACAGAAGATCCGGGAGAATCAGGGGGAGCTTGAAAAGCTTCATCAGCAATCTAACCGGTCAACAGCATGGGATGAACAGTACACATACTTTCAAAATGGCATTCAATACCTTACCGATTATTTACCCCGCCAGGGGGAGTTGGAACATGTTTCTCAAAAGCTGCGACAGAAAGCCAAAGATTTTGGAGTGGATGATGTTGAGGTTTCTTTTGATCATTCCTTTTTGCTCAGGGGGATGGATTCTCATGACCCAGCCCTTTATTTGAAGGTTATCCCCTTCAGGATTCATGTGGAAGGAGATTTCTTTCACGTGTACCGGTTTTTAGAATGGATTGAAGAAATGCCCTCTTTTTTAGGTATTGATACCATGGAGATTTTATCAAAATCCCAAAAGTCTTCTTCTCCTGTACTGGAAGCTAATCTTTCGGTTCATATGGCCACCTTATCGCACGAAAGGATAGATTTTCTCAATCCTTTCCCTGAAAATAAGAGTTTCCATCTCCCTGGCCAACCCTCTCCTGATCTGATCACAGCCCAGAAAAATCTTCGAATAAGGTCTCTGGGAAGAAATCTCTTTGTATCAGGAAAGAGCATGCATACAGATGAGCAGGCGATGAGTGGCAGACCTTTGCCGAGGGATACCGGAGCCACCCCATACACGCGTTTCACGTTAAATGGGATTGTGAGCTTTCCGGAAGGGTATATGGCTTTGATTAATAATCAAAGGGTTAAAAAAGGGGATGTTGTAGAGGGGAGGGAGGTGGTCTGGATTACGAAAAACAGTGTCTGCTTAGCCAGAGGCAGTGAAAAGACCATTTTAAACTTAAAATAAATTCGTGCAGGGAACAATCATCACAAAAGGAACGATGATGGATATGGCCAAAGAGAAAGACAGCCGGAAAAGGGTTCTGAAGGATGAGATGAAGGAGGAAGGGGATGAAGGTATATCTCTCAACTATGCTATCTTCACCATTGTTATTGGCCTTTTAATCTTATTAAACTGGTTGGGAATCTTCTCTACCTTTCTCGGTGTCAATACGGCTATTATAATAACTCTCATTGGTGGGTATAAAATCTTTTTCGGGGCTTTAGAAAACCTCTTCAAAAGGAAAATCTCAGTTGATCTGGCGATTGCCTTAGCTGCTCTTGCCGCCTTGGCTATTAAACAGTACCTGGCTGCTGCTGAAGTCATCTTTATCATGCTCATCGGGGAAGCCTTGGAATCCTTTGCCGTGGATCGAACCAGGGGAGCTATCAAGAAGTTAATCGACCTTTCGCCAAAAATGGCTTGGGTCATGCGGGATGGAAAAGAGATAGCGGTCGAGATCGGAGAACTGTCTTCCGAAGACAGAGTCATGGTAAAACCGGGGGAGAAAATTCCCGTTGATGGAGTAGTTCTTTCAGGTCAATCCTCGGTAGATCAAAGCACGATTACCGGTGAATCAATTCCGGTCGAGAAAAGCCCCGGCAGTACTGTTTATTCGGGAACCATCAACCAGTTAGGTGCCCTTGAGATCCAGTCTGAGCGGGTAGGGAAGGATACTCTCCTGGCCAGGATTATTCATCTGGTGGAGGAAGCCCAATCACAGAAAGCTCCTATTCAAAAGATAGCTGACAGGTATGCCAAATATTTTGTTCCCATTGTTATTCTGATCGCCGGAAGCTCATTTTTGATAACCCGAGATCTGATCCGATCTGTTTCCATTTTAATTATTGCCTGCCCCTGCGCCCTGGTTCTGGCTACTCCTACAGCCATTTTTGCAGGAATCGGCAGATTAGCCAGAGAGGGTATTCTGGTCAAGGGTGGCATCTATTTGGAGGGAATGGGTAAGGTTGATCTGGTGGCTTTTGATAAAACCGGTACGTTAACCCAGGGAAAACCCAAGGTTGCAGGTATTATTCCCTTTAAAGGATATTCCGAGCAGCAGCTCCTTTCACTGGCCGCAACGGCCGAACAACATTCCGAGCATCTTCTGGCTCATATTATTGTGGAAGAGGCCAGGAAAAGGGCGGTGGAAATCAGTCAGACCGATGATTTTCTCGTAAAACCCGGGCTTGGTGTCCAGGTTCTCTTCCGAGGTAAACCTCTCCTTGTCGGCAACCGGAGACTTTTAGAAGAAAATGACCTTGATTTTGACCTTAACAGCCAGAGAATTTTAGGGGAAATAGATCAGAAGGGGCAAACTCCCATACTGGTGGCCCAAGGAAAACAGATGGCCGGTGTGATTGCGGTCCAGGATGAGATACGGCCCGAGGCTGTAGAGATCATTCCGAAATTGAAAGCGCTGGGCATAAAGAGGCTGGCCCTTTTGACCGGAGACAATGAAAGGGTAGCCCGGCAGGTGGCCCAAAAAGCAGGAATTGAAGAGGTTTGGGCCAATTTACTTCCTGATGGTAAGGTGGCGAAAATAAAAGAATGGCAAAGTGAAGGCCATACGGTGGCCATGGTCGGGGATGGAATTAATGATGCTCCCTCTTTGACCTGCGCAGATGTGGGCATTGCCATGGGAGGTATCGGTTCGGATATCGCCATCGAAACATCTGACATGATCATCATGGCCGATAATCTGGCCCGTTTGGAACAGGCAGTTGTCATCGGCAAAAGAACGGTGAAAACCATCAAGCAGAACATCTTCTACTTTGCTGTCATTTTTAATGGCCTGGCTGTGGTGGCTGCCTCAACCTTGACCTGGCTTACACCCGTGATGGCGGCTGTTGTTCACCAGATAAGTTCCCTCCTGGTGGTTGGGAATTCCTTACGTCTTCTGGCCGGGAGGACAAAAGCGATTGTGGTCGGGCAGTGGCGGAAGTTGAAGGGAGGATTGGTACACCTCGGCTGTGATTGTCTCCAGCCCTTCTGGGCAGCACATCACCGGGCGATCAGCCGTGGAATATTATCTCTCCTTTTGATAGCTTATTTTGCTTCAGGTATGACCATCATCTCAACTGATCAAATGGGAGTAGTGCAGCGATTTGGAAGAAAAATCACCAGCAATCTGAAATCAGGGATATACCTTTACTGGCCCTGGCCGATTGATAAGGTCACCAAGGTCCAGCGCGGGGTGGAACGGGTTGAGATAGGGTTCCGGAAACTGGCCGGTTCGGCTGATAAGACAGGTGGGGCAGCCGGGCAGCAACTTACGGCCTTCGAATGGGAAGTTCAGGACCGAACCGGTAAATTTCAGAAAATGATCGAGGAGGCCCTGGTATTTACCGGAGATGAGAGTTTCATAGAGATGGATATGGTTGTTCAGTATCTCGTTCGAGATCCATCAGCCTATCTCTTTAAAATTCGTGGATTTCAAGATACAGCAAACCTCGTCAGGTTCTATGCTCAATCCGCTATTCGCGAGATCGTTGGGAAGAAAGATACTGATAGGGTCCTGGCAGAGGATCGAGACGAAATAGAAATGCACGTGGCTGACCTGCTTCAAAAAGACCTGGATTCTCTTGGAGCAGGGCTCCAAATTAAAGGAGTGTATCTGCAGAGTGTCCATCCTCCTGTGGAAGTAGCTGATGCCTTTCGAGCCGTAGTCAATGCTCATGAGGAAAAAAGTATGCTGATTAATCTGGCCGAAGCTTACCAGAACGAGCAGATCCCTTTGGCCAGAGGAAAGGGGATCAGCCAGATAGAGGGAGCAGAATCTTATAAGACACAAATGGTTAACAGGGCGAGGGGAGAAGGGGATCGATTTACTCTCATGTGTGAGAATTATCATAAACATCCGGAAGAAACCTCTTTACGGTTGTATTTGGAGACCGTGGAGAGAATACTTCCGGGTATGAATAAGTTTGTCCTCGATGACAAAAGAAATGGCCGGGAAGAGTTGACTATTTTTGATTCCAAGAGGGTAGAAGCTATTCTGAACAATGTCCTTAATAGTGCCCCAGGTGCCAGGGGCAGGAAAAACAATTAGCTATTCTTCAGGAGATATTTTCATGGAAAAGAAAATAAGGCAGAAAGTTTTCATCTTTCTTTCAAGTGTCCTCGTCCTCATCCTGATTTTTTTGAGTTTGTTTATTGTTGACGAGACTGAGCATAAAATTGTTACCTTTTTTGGGAGGCCAACCCGCGTCGTTTCGGAGCCGGGATTACATTTTAAATCGCCCCTCCATACAACGATTAACCTCGACAAACGGCTCCTCTTGTACAATCCGAATCCAAGAGAGTATCTAACCCGTGATAAGAAGAACATGGTGGTTGATACCTTCATTTGCTGGAAGGTTATAGATCCCCTGGATTTTTATGTTACCGTTAACAATATCTCAAAGGCGGAAGACTACCTGGATGATCTTATGACTTCCCAGGTTTCAGCTATTCTCGGGGAATATAATTTATCTTCCCTTGTGTCTATCAAACCCGGGGAGATGAAAATCAATGATATTTCTCATAAGGTGGAGGAGAGTTGCCGGCAGCGGGCCAGAATGGATTATAGTATCGAAATAGCGAGTATTGAACTCAAGCAGCTTATCCTTCCTCAGCAGAATAAGCAGAGTGTTTTTGACCGGATGCGGGCTGAGCGGGAGAGGACTGCCAAGCAATACAGGGCTGAAGGTCAGGAGGAAGCCATGAAAATCCGGGCTGCTGCTGATAGGGAATGTAAGCTGATACTCTCAGAATCTTTTCGGAAAGCTGAGGTTATCAGGGGTGAAGGTGATGCTGAAGCTATCCAGATTTATGGAGATGCATACTCACAGGATCTGGGCTTTTACAAGGAGATTCGAACTCTGGAGGCTTATCCGAAAATTTTGAATGAGAAAACCACCGTTGTTCTTTCTTCTGATTCTGATTTCTTAAAGCTTTTAACTGAAGGGCATACAGAGAGCAGAGCACAGGCCGTTAAATTGGAACTCAAGCCAACAGATAAGAAAGATAAAATAGTTAAAAGATAGGAAGATAAACAGATGAAGCATAAGCAGACATTCATGAGATGGATGAAATGGCTGGTCAGTATAGCTGGAGTCTCATACCTTTTGTCAGGATTTTATTTGATTTCAGCAGATGAGGTGGGGGTAAAGAGGAGATTCGGTGAGGTAGTCAATGCCCGGGTAAATCCAGGCTTACACTATCGCTTGCCATATCCGGTTGAAAAAGTAGATAGACTGAAAGCCCAGGAGAAAAAGCGAATCAGTGTCGGATTCGAGTTCGCCGACCAGGCAACTGGTCGTGCCTCTATTCCGACGCAAGGGGAATTTTTTACCGGTGATAATAATATCATGAAAATGGAGATGGTACTGCAATATTCCATCCTGGAACCGGTTACCTTTCTTTTTTCCGCCAGAGAGCCGAGCGGTTTGATCAGGAATTTTGCCAAATCCTCTTTAACCAGGACGGTAGCCCGAATGGAAGTAGATGAGGTCTTCAAGGGAAGTGGTAAGCTGGCTATTCAAAATGCAGTTCTGGAAGAAACACAGCGGCAACTGAATAGTCTCATGGGGGGAAAACGTTGGGTTCAATTATCCTCAATCAATCTTCAGAATGTCTTTCCTCCTCTCGAGGTAGCTGATGCCTTCAAGGATGTTATTGCGGCCAGGCAGGATCGGGACCGTTATATCAATGAGGCGGAAGGGTATCGTCACGAGAATATCCCAAAAGCCCGGGGAGAGGCGGAGAAGCTTTTACATGAGGCTGAAGCGTATAAGGCTGAGAAGGTTAATGTGGCCTTGGGAGAGGCTCAAAGATTTTCCGATATGTATCGTGAATTCAAGGAGAATAAGAAAGCAACCTCCTATCGTCTTTTTCTGGAGAGCATGGAAAAGACCATGCCCAAGGTACAGAAGGTTGTCCTTGGCAAGGATAGTGAGAAGAAGCCACTTGATTTAAAGATTATAAATTTAGAAGAATAGGGAGGGCGGAGGAATGGGAAAGAAGATTGCCTTCGCCTTCCTTATTGCCTTGGCCCTGATTGTGTTCACTCGGCTCGTTACTACACCGGAGCGTAAAGGCCCTGAGAGAGACAGTGATGTTATCTGGCAGATGTTTTCAGCGGCCAAAAGAGGAGATGTCCAACAATACCTTGACTGTTTTACCGGCCAATCCCTGTCTATTTTGCAATCAGCCATGGAAGAGAAGAATACCAGGGCCTTTCGAGACTATATCATGCAGAATGCTCAGGATATGAAAGGCTTATCAATTTTTAAGGGGGGAGGTGAAAACTCACAGGAGAATGCCTTTGATGCGGAAATTGTGTACGCCAATCGCAATGAATATCAAACCATTTTCCTTCAAATGACTTCTGAAGGCTGGAAGATTAGCCGGATTTCAAAACCAGCCATAGTCAGTCAACCAATCCCCTACCTGGAGGTGGTTGTAAAAGAATAAGTTCCTTTTAAAAAAAGAGGACACTGTTTCCTGGAGCCTCCCTTATGGTAGAACCTTTTGGCATGTTCAACGATGAGCGCATGAAATTCCTGGTAGATAATCAGATCTCGGGGAAGATTCTCTTCAAAAAGGGACTTTACCTGGTCATAGCTACTCTTTTCATGAATAAATTTCAGATGGCTGAATATTCGCCTGGTATAGGCATCGATAACAAAGGTCGGTACCTTGAAGGCATAGAGCATCATTGAATCAGCAGTCTCCGGGCCGATGCCCCACAGACCAAGGAGTTCACTTCTGTCTGGAATCTGGTTTTGACCAAGCCTTGAGAAAAATCGGGTGAAAACGATTACCTTTTTAGCCTTCTGGTTAAAATAACCTGCGGGTTTGATATGCCCTTTCAGGATTTCGATATCCATATTGAGGATGCCTTCCGGATTCAAACCATTCGACCTTTGGAGATTTCTGAGGGCTTTTTCAACCTGGGGCCAGCTGGTATTCTGGGTCAGAATAGCTCCCAGGCAGATTTCAAAGACTTGATCACGGGTTTCGGGGAGGTCGTAATTACCAGGGTGGTAGCCGGTTACAGATCCTGTTTTGGTCGGGTTGCATCCCCGGTAATGTATGAGGGGCCACCATCCCTGACGGCCATACTCCTTTAAAAGGAAGAAATATATATCCAAAAGAGTTTGACTCAAAGCGCATTTTCCCGCTCTGGTGTTTTCTTTTTGCATATGATGGTTTCTTTTGGTAACAGAAATGCCTGGATGGCAAAATTTAATACAAAATCATAGGGCTTCCAGGTCCGATGAGGGATTTCTCTCTCTCGGACCTGGTCTTTACCCAAGGAGTGTTAATCTTTTCATTCATATAAGGGGGTTTACTTGGTTACTGCTCTCTTTGGGCAATTTTTATTCCCAGAAATATGCTATACAATCCGGTCAGACCAACAATAGCATAAATAACTCTTTCGAGTCCAGCGCCAAAGATAGCCCTGACTAAGTTAAAATTAAAAAATCCTACCAGCCCCCAGTTAAGAGCACCGATAATGACCAGAATTAAAGAGAGCCAATCGAACCAGTTAAACTTTTTCATTTTACTATCTCCTTTATTCTAAAAAAAATTTGAATCTTCTTACAGGTATACGTCTTCAGATCCATAGACCCATCGGCCAAATCGCAACCGCCTCTTCTCGCATGGGATTGCCTCATAACTCCTCTCAGTTTTTCATGTTCTAAACAATGGCCTTCATTGCTCTACAACAAAATGATCGGTATATTTTGCTTTTTATACTACTAAAAATGGTACATAATTTACATCATTATTCAGTAATTTGGGGTACTTTCATGTTTTCGGCATGGAAAATTCTCGGCTGGTTTTTTAAAACCGCTCTGAGCAGGTTCCCTTTTATGGCAGGATTGGTTCGTCCCAGTTCGTTGAGCCACTGCTTTACCAGGAAACGTTTGGCAGTTTTCCTATCATTCCAGGGGCAGGGATGGGGGAAAGGAGAAATTCCCTCGTCTGAACAAAATTTTTCGATTTCATTTTCATAGACATAGACCAGTGGGCGAATAACTCTGTTTTTCTGATCTTTGGATACCAGATGTACCGGCATTTTCCAGCCGGAGCCTGTATAGAAAAGATCCAGAAGGAGCGTTTCGATAAAATCATCGGCATGATGAGCCAGGGCAATCTTCTGAAATCCTCTTTCCCGGGCCAGGGTATAAAGGATCCCCCGACGGAGTCGCGAGCAAAAAGAACAGAAATGAGTGCCCGGTGTCTTGTTTTCCTGGACAATCTGGAGAATTTTTTCTCTTTTCAGGATGAAAGGTACTTTTTTGCTGAGGCAGTAAAGGGCGACCGGTTCCGGATCGAAGCCGCCAAACCCTTCATCAACAGTGCAGGCAGTTATGGTGAATGTGATCGGTGCCCGTCTCTTTAAGTGGAGAAGTACCTCAAGAAGGGCCAGGCTGTCTTTTCCTCCGGAAATTGCTGCCAGAACATTATCTCCCTCCTGAATGAGCTGGAAGTCAGCAACGGCCTGTCCTGACTTTTGAAAGATTTTATTTCCGCCTTTTTTGGAAATCAACCTTAACTACCTTGCTTTTTCTCCTGTCCTCTCCTTTCGGGGACTCCTCTTCAGTTTCTTTCTCAATATGGTGAGGATGAGAGGTTTTTTCAGTACCTTCAGGACCATGGGGCTCTGATGCCGTTTGCGGTCCTACGATAAGTTGGGAGCTCAGTTCCGGAGAGTAAATAGAGACTATATCGTCGGTGGGGATAAAGCACCTTTCTACTGAATTGCCGAAGACGAGTTTGGTGGAGATTCCATAATCGTCCCACATGAAATTCATCGTTGAATTTAAGACTAAAATGAGCCCTTTCTGTCTTTCTTCGGGAAGAAATCCACGGTTTCCAATAATGACGTTTTCTGAATATCTGACTACGATAAATACCCTCCCAATGAGATTCAGCAGTTCATAGAACGTAGTCTTTTTCAATTCATTCAGTCTTTGCCTTATATCATCCTTTTCCACAGATCCTCCCCACCTATGAAAAATAAGGTGAAAAACATCGAAAGGCCAATCCTGAAGAGAAGATATCATGAACCGGAAAGATTAGTCAAGATAGAGAGGAAAGGAGAGAGAAGATAGGGAACGGACGAATTGTTCCTCACCTGTCAGCCCGAATAAAAATTGGACACTTTCCCCCCCTTTTTTATATGTGTCACTTTGTCACTTTTTCCCCTGGCCAAGGAACGGATTTTTAAGCTGGCCAAGCCCTTACAAGCCACCGTGGAAAATCTGTTTCCGACAGAATACCTGAAGAGGTTCATTTTGAGCCCATTTTGAAGGAAAATCTGTAAAATTCTGGTCCTATCGCTAACAAAATACATCATTCGGGGGCACAGGGAACTACCGCTCATGCGATTGCCTGCTTAATTGATGTATTGCGTACTGAGCGAATAAACCATTAAGGAGCATACAGGAGACATCCTGTTCCCTGGTCAAGAGGATGCATGTCCCCACTCTGGCGGCCTAAAAACTGATAGGTGGAAAGCCATCGGCCGGATTGCTGCTGGTACATATGAAGGCTGAAAATATCTCTGGCCTCCACGAGGCCATTTATAAGATCATAGGAACTACCATGGTCTGGAAATAAACCCGCGGGAGTACTGATCAGGTTTAATCCACTGTTTAAGCTGCCAGCCAGAGAGGATAAGGGTAAAACGACGATCTGGTCAATGGAGAAATCTACCATTTTCCCGTGCTTCATGTAGAGCAGGCAGCAGTCCCCTGCACCCAGGGGAAATCCCTCGCCTTGGATCTCATTCTGTACCCAGGAGGTAATTCGAAATTTCTGACTTACCGGGTCATACATTTGCACAGAATGGGCATATTCCTCGCCCAGATAGGCCAGTAGTTCATCCGAGTATTGAATTCCCTGTCCGCCGTCCGGACACGTTAAGATATTGAGCCCTTCAGCAATATAGACCACTCCGCTGATACCAATGATATCCGTCTGCCGGTCAGCCAGGCCGTTTGGATTAATGACTCGAAGCGTATAATCACCCCGGGGAAGTCCTGAGGGCAGGAGGGCTCTGATTTCTGTTCCTTCAGAGTTTACGTATTGAACATCGAGACTCCAGAAGCAGGATTGGGACAACATATGAAGGCCGGCATTCCCGCAGGCCAGGTATATTTTCCCATCTCTCAAAAAGATATCATAAACTGTACCGGGTACTTCGACATGGGATAGTAAGACAGGCATGGCTGGGGCATGGACATCGACAATAGCCAGGTCCCCTGCTCCGTCAGCTACAAAAGCAAAGCCCGCATCCACAACTACTGAACAGGCCTCCGCAGGTGTATCTATGTGAGCAAGAACTGTAGGATGCAAAGGGTCATGAACATCAATCAGGGCTAATCCCTGATTGCCATCAGCCACATAGGCGATGTTTCCCTCTACCCAGATACCCTGGGCCGTTCCTGCCAGATCACAGTGTGCTATCGGTGTCTGTGGAAATTCCAGGCTGGTGATGGTTAAGCCGTTGGTGCCATCGGCTGCATAGATGATATCCCCCTCGACCCATACATCAATAACCATGCCCAGGGTATGAGCTGTTCCTACCAATTGTGGATCGGCTGGATTTTCAACATTCACCACCGTAACTCCTTCGAGGCCGTCTGCCAAATAGACGAGAGGATAGGCAGGAAACACTCCGAAGGTGGTACCCTGGCTGTAATAACTTCCCATGAGTGATGGATCTTGCGGATCCTGGATATCGATAATGTGCAGACCCCCCACTACCGAAGTATCAGCGATATAGGCATAATTACCGGCAACCCTGACCTTTCGCACATACCCGCACAAGGGTTGACTGGCCGAAAGGGATGGTTTTTCCGGATCACTCAGGTCAATAACTTCAAGTCCCTTCGTTCCGGAGGCAAGAAAAACGTAATCTCCATGCACCCAGACTCCGCGGGCATCTCCCTGTGTGTCGTAACCGCCAAGGGAAGGGAACCGGTGGGTATTGATCACCTGCAGACCTTTCAGCCTGTCAGCAAGATACGCATAATCATCGTCAATCCACAGACCGCAGGCCAAAGGGGTCTCGTAGCTCCCGATAAGCGATGGATTCCGAGGGTCCCGTACATCAACCATCTGTAATCCCTTATTCAGAGCTGCGATGTAAGCCCTGCTGCCGATAGTTCGAATTCCTTCAGCATCGCCGGGAATATCGAGGGTTCCGCTCAATACCGGATTCAATGGATCATTGATGTGGATTATCTGTAATCCGGACTGGCTGTCAGCCACATAGGCATATTCACCAACCACACTTACATCTTTAGCCTTACCCGGTGTATCAAAGGTACTGAGTAGTTCAGGGGAATTTGGATCTGTGATCCGGATAATTTGAAGCCCTTTATACCAGTCAGCTACATAAGCATACTCCAGCGTTACAAAAACCCCATAGGCCAGGCCTGGCGTTTCACAGACAGCTTGTAAGGAGGGATTGGCAGGATCATGGATATCGATAATAACCAGGCCGAGATCATTGGCTACATAACACAGATTTTCTTTCCCTGTAATTCCCCATGCATATCCTCCAAGAGCCAGATGGCTGACATGGGCAGGATTGTCCGGAGATCTGACATCGATCACCTGCAGGCCATGTTCTCCATCGGCCATATAGGCGTATCCCTGACTTACCCAGACACCCCTGGCTGAACCGGTTGTATCAAAACAGCCGACCTCCTCAGGCTGGCGTTGATCTTTAATAAGGATAATCTTGAGTCCCTCGCTGTCACTGGCCACATAGGCATAATCCTCGACGGTCATGACATCCAGGGCTTCACCCGAGATGCTGAGAGATCCTGACAGGACTATGCCCTCACCGTAAACGCTGACCACTACTTCAGGAGAAAAATTATGGCCCAGGATAGTAATCGGTACAGAATGACCTGTGGACACCAGAGAGGGGGTGACCGTCTGGATATAAGGGCGGAGGGTTTCCGCCCTCGGGGGTGTTATGGAGAGGAAAAGAATGGGGAAAAGTATCCCCATGAAAACTGCAGATACATGGGTTGCGTAAAAGGTTTCACCCTTTTCGGCTGGTCTGAAAAGGCAGTTCATGTGCTTTCTCGTACCTTGTTTTCTATCAAACTGGAGGTAAGGTTCTTAAGGTATAGGGAAGGAATGATTTACATCGCTGTTTCCCTTTCTTTCTTTATCGGCGGGATTAAGGGTTCTCATCATGGGGAAAAGTCATAATCTCTCTTGAAAAAAAGAGACAAATGGTATATATGAAGAATAAATAGAGAATATAGCTCCCTGATTTCTGCCTGGAGGTGAAGGTTGATCATCCTGGCGGCAGCCATGCCTTTTGAAACAGCTTGGATATCCAGCAAGATAACTTCCCCTCGTCATATCTCCCTGGGGAAATTTACAGCTTTGCACGGTAAGCTCCGTGGATCAACAGTGGCTATTTTCCACTTAGGGATAGGAAAGACCAATGCGGCTCACGGGACAACCTTACTTTTAGAGAATTTTTCGCCAACTCTTTTGCTCCTCATTGGATGCGGTGGGGCTTATCGAGGGTCAGGGTTGACTCCAGGTGATTTGACCATAGCCAGTGAGGAAGTTTTCGGCGATGAGGGAGTGGCCACATCGCAGGGATGGCGGTCTACCAGGTTTTTAAAGCTGCCTCTCCTTTGCAAGGGAGATCAGGTTTACTATAATACCTTTAAAATTGATCAAGAGATCATAGACAGGGCCAGGAAAATTCTGCAAAGATTTGATACAAAGACAGGCACCTTTGTCACCATCTCTGAAGTAAGCGGCACCCAGGAGAGGGCGGATGAGATGGAGGATCGCTTTCACGGCATCTGTGAGAATATGGAAGGAGCCGCTGTGGCTCAACTCTGTACCCTTTATGATGTTCCTTTTCTTGAGATCCGCGGAATCAGCAATTTAGTGAAGGAAAGGGACAAGAAAGAATGGGATCTGTCCGCTGCTGCTCATATCAGCCAGCGGGCTGCTCTGGAAATCGTCACCCGCTGGCACGAGGACGTATGACTGCTCTTTCCCTGGGTTATTCTCCCTGTCCAAATGATACCTTCATTTTTTACGCTCTTGTCCATAAAAAGATTCCCCTTGAAGGGCTGGCTTTTCAGGAGCGGCTTGAGGATGTCGAGACTTTAAATCAGATGGCTTTCCAGGGTCAGTTGGATATTACCAAGATATCCTTTCATGCCTTTGGACATTTACGAGACCACTACGCTTTGCTTCATTCCGGAGGAGCCCTGGGAAAAGGATGCGGTCCTCTCCTTGTGGCTCGGCGGGAATGGCCGGCCATTGATCTGACCCGGCATTGTGTTGCTGTTCCGGGAGAGCTTACGACTGCCTTTTTGCTGCTCCGATTGTTTGAGCCAAAGGTGAACAATATTCTGGTACTTCCCTTTCACCAGATTCTCCCGGCTGTAAAGGAAGGAAGAGCTGAGGCAGGATTAATCATCCACGAGAGCCGATTTACGTATCAGAATTATGGGCTTCAAAAAATCCTGGATTTAGGTAGCTGGTGGGAGCAGTTCAGCGGATACCCGATTCCTCTGGGAGGTATCATGGTGAAGAGGTCCTTAGGGAGGGAATTGGCTGATCGCCTTGAAGAAAAACTCCGCCAGAGTATC
>JBLIRT010000005.1:0-39730 GCA_049472445.1 bacterium | reverse complement strand
TAATCTTTGTTCTCTGAGGTCTGCCCTCAGGTATACTCTTCTGTCCGGAACAGTCAGGGTAAGGTAAGGCTCTAAGTACACGTAGCGGGAATTACGCAGCCGGTTGGTCTTTAAGGTTGCCTTCCTTTATCCCTCTTTTCATAGAGGTGCCAGGTGTCAGGTTTCAGGTGTCAGCATTGAAAAGGACAAGATCTGAAACCTGAACACTGAAACCTGAAACCGAGTCCCTTTCGGGGGAGATGGTAGGGTGAGGGGGCTATCTGGTTGCGTAAGTAAGTCGCCGTGTACTAAGGCTCCAGGGCATTTACACTTGTTGTGGTAGCCAGGAATCGTTCAGGATGAATGGCCTTACAACACTTGCATTTAAACCGGTAATCCAAACCATGCTCCAGAATGAGATTCCGGTCAAGCATAAACGCCGGTACGGAACAATCCTTCCGTACCTGGCCATCAACCATGACCAGAATACGCTGGCACGTCTGGAATAAGATAGGCAGGTCATGGCTGATGATCAGCTTCGTGCAGTTCAGGGAATTGATAAGATCGGTGAGTGCCTTTTCATTTTGCGGATCCAGATTAGCTGTAGGTTCGTCGAGGATAAGGATTTTGGGATTCATGGCCAGTACAGCGGCTATAGCCGCTCTTTTCTTTTCTCCTCCGCTCAGGTGGTGGGCCGGTTTCCGAAGGAGATGCTGGATATTCATGGCTTTTGCTGATTCAATAGTCCGGTTATGAATCACGGAAGGAGACAACTTCATATTCGTCAATCCGAATTCAATCTCTTCACCTACGGTTGGACAGAAAAGCTGGTCATCAGGATTCTGGAAAACAAGACCGACTACATCGCGGATATGTTTCAGGGTAGAGGGACCTGCTGATACGCCGTCGATGAGCACCGACCCTGAGCGGGCAAAAAGTATGCCGGTAAGATGCCTGGCCAGGGTTGATTTGCCGGCCCCGTTGGGCCCGACCAGAGCTACCGACTCTCCCTCACGGATTTCAAAACTGATTCCCCGTAAGGAATCGGTTCGGCTGTGATGGTAGGAAAAGAAAATATTCTGGACCTGAACAATCGGTTTCTTGTGACTCATGATCTTAACTCAAGGTCAGGAGGTGACGGGTGATCATGGTTACTGCAGCAGTCGCATTTGAAGGTAAAGTCCAGACCATTGGCCCGGAGCAGCTCGCGATCTGAAATAAAATCCTGCATGGGAAGAATATGCTCAATCTGACCCTCCTTCATGATAATCACCTTCTCACAGACCTGATAGAGAATGGGCAGGTCGTGACTGATTAATATTCTTGTACAGCCAAGGTTAGCAATAATATCGGTCATGACAGCCTCGTTTTTGGGATCAAGATTGCTGGTAGGTTCATCGAAAATCATAATTCTTGGCTGCATGGAAAGAACCGTAGCCATGGCTGCCCGCTTCCTCTGGCCAAAGCTCAGATCATGGGGAGGCAGTTCAGCCAGCGGCCAAAGACCTACCTGTTCAAGCGATTCTCGAACCCTCCGGCCTATTGTCTCTCTGTCCTTATCCATATTGATCGGCCCGAAAGCTACATCATCGTAAAGAGTAGAACAAAAAAGCTGATTATCCGGATCCTGAAAGACAATGCCTATCCGGGAGCGAATAAGCTGCAGATTTTCTTCGATAACCGGCAAACCATCGACGGTAATCTTTCCCTTATCAGCCTGGTAGATACCGTTCAGATGCTTAATCAGGGTTGATTTCCCCGATCCGTTCCTGCCTACCAGAGCGACTGCCTCTCCCTCATAAATCGTCAGATGAACACCGCGCAGGGCTATAGTGCCGTCAGGATAGGTGAAATGCAGGTCCTCTATGGTAATAGCCGGCAATCTTTCAGCCACGAATAAGGCTCCCTTAAAAGAATCGATCAAAATAGATAATACCGGAAATAGCCGCAAAGATCAAAGTACTTTTCACCAGATCTTTAGCCCCGGTCTGATAATCGAAATGGATCTTCAGAACACCTCTATAGCCTCGGCTCAACATGGCCTGATAAACCTCCTCGGTTCTTTCAAAGCTCCTCACCAGCAGGGTGCCTAAAAAATTGCCATAGGTTTTCAGGGTGTGAAGATCTGTCGACGGTGTAAATTTCCGAATCCTCATAGCCAGTGACATCCGTTTTAATTCGGCCAGGAAGACAAAGATGTATCTGTACGAAAATAATATCATCTGGATCACGCTATTCGGAACCTTGAGCCTCTCCATGGCCTTTATGGAGATATCGAAACGATTCGTACCGAACATGGGAACCACCAGTAAGACAATAGCGACAGCTTTTATATACACCTGGCCGGCTAGAAGCAGCCCTCGGGTATTGATCTCAAGAAACCGCAGGTGAGTAAAGAAATAAATGGTGTCACCGGGCTGAACCCTGGTAGTCAGCGGCATAATAACAAAAAAGGGGCCGACAAACATGGTCACCGCAGCTAATCGTTTCAACGAAAAGGAGAAGGGAATCCTGGTCAATTGCAGGAGCAGAAGGGAAAGAACAAGGCAGGCCAGAGCTGTAGAAATCCGCTGGACGGATGAGATGGTAAAGGCCAGGAAGATCAGAGAAAAAATCTTAAAGCGCGGATCCCAGACGTGAATGGGAGACTCAAGCTTCCAGTAGCGGTCTATGTCAGGCTTCATAAAAATGCCCCTGTCTTCGGGATCATGGATTTTTAACGGTCATGGTCCACATGGCGGAAAATTTTCAAAACTCCCCAGGCAATGGCCATCAATCCGAGAATAATAAAGAGGAGAAAATAGGTCGGCAGCTCAATACGATGAACTATGAGTGCCTCATCTCCACTGGCCAGAGCATAGACTACGTTAAGCCCTCCGGGGAATCCAAGGATCGAAAAAAGAAAAGAAAAAAGGGCAATCATGGTCTTCTCCGTGCTCCTATAAGGTCTGGCTTCACCTTCAGAAGAAAGGATACCACCACACCGGTTATAACAGCTTCAATGATGATGACCGGTACGTGAGCTGCCAGAGCCACCTTGGCCACTCCAAGGAAATCCTCACCGGAGGTGAATAAAAGAAGGGCCAGTATGATACCGGCCAGCAAGGTCCCCAGGGCACCGCAGAAAGAACCGGTACTTATTATAAAGCTTCGATTGTCTGAATTCCTGACCTGCCGGAATAAGAGGCCGCTCATGATAGCCGGTATGCCCATCATCAGGGTATTGGCCCCGATGGCAGTCAATCCGCCATGCTGAAAGAGAATGGATTGTAAGACCAGACCTAACATAACTGATGGAAAGGCCATGGCGCCCAGGGTAACTCCCACCAGGCCCGGCAGGATAAGATGAACACTGGTGGGGCCGAGCGGAACGCTGATCAGGGAAGCTACAAAGAAGACAGAGGTCATAACTGCTATTTTGGGAAGTTCTTTCGGTTCCATGCACTTCTTAATGCATACGGCACTTACCCCCATGGCCAGAAGATATCCGCCGATACAGATCGTATTAGGCAACACTCCATCAGAAATATGCATGTAGACTCCTTTTTGAGAAAACGCTCAAGTACTCTGTGATTAGGAAGTCCTTTTTGAAAAATACAGGGCCATGCCGATAAGACCAAAAATATAACCTATGCCACCAAAGATTTCTGTAGCTGATATCCTTTCCTGATGCCGGGACTTGGCCAATTCTCTTACTACCGGCTGTAATTTTTGATCCAGAGACTGATCAATAATTTTCCTGATCTCTCTAAGATTGATCGGCTGAGAGGATGTGACCGCCTCGTCCACCGGCTTATTTTCCGGGATGCTGTGATCATCGCTCATCTTCCCCGTCAATTCACCTTTATCCGATGTATCATGGGTTTTCCCTTCTGAAATCCCAGCTAATTCATCAGATGAGAGGGTGTAGCTATTTTGGTGACCCATACTCGCTATCAGGACAATCTTCAGATCATCTTTCCCGGGGGGACGGAAGTTGAATCGGCCATCCTGATCAGTAGTACCGGAGAGAAGTTTTGTTCCCATGCTGTCATAAACTTCTACGGTCCCTCCCTCAACCTTTCGGCCATCCGGAAAGTAGCTCTCCGTATAAACCAGATCACCCTCAACATAGGCAAAGATATTTACCTTGTGGGCATATGAGTCTGAAATAACCGCCAGCACCATGAAAAGAGAGGTAAGGAGGAAGATCAGCACCTTACCCTGCCTGTAACAGAATCTCTCCATTGAAAATCCCCTCTTTCTGTCTGTTCATTTCTCCATAAAGTCTTCACCTCCCTTGCCGAAAGAGGCAAGGGAGGATTATCCGGATGTGCGGAATGGCCGTCCGGAAGCCACTCCTGTTCAATAAGCAATATTACTTGACGGCTGCAGCTTTTACCCAATAGACTGCTCCAATTTCTATTGGTTTCTCTTTACCGTCAGGTCCCTTTATGGTTTTTGAGTCCTCATTCAGGGCAGCAAATCCCCACCATCCAGCCTTTGGCATGGCATAGGAAAATACACCGTTTCGATCTGTTTTCACAATCTGAGTGATATAAGGGTCTGAGGGGGCTTTGAGTAAGCTGCCGTTTTCAGCATCTTCATTGAGATATTCAATTTCCACTTCTGAATCAGGAACCGGCTTCCCATCTACGAGCACCACACCGGTAAAGATATTTCCCACCCATAATCCATAGGGTCTGGTTAGAGGAACAATCTCTGTTTTCAGTCCAAGAGGCTCATCCCATCCCTCTTCCAAACCCAGCGCCTGCACGCAGGCCTTGGTATAGTGAACAATAAAACAATCTTCGGCCGGTTCCCAATATGGAGTCGGCACTACGTAAAAGGTATAATCACCAGGCCTTTTAATCTTATAATCGGCTCTCCAGTAGGTAAACTCCTGTTCCTGATCCTGCCATTTTCCTTTTTGAGCCGTTAAGGTATTGAGCAGATCAATCTTCTGGCCGCCGGCCATGACCCCGAACTGCTGCGGTTTGGCCATTTCCATGTAATGTCCTTCATGAGGATGAATGAATTTAACCTCGACCTGAATGGTCTTACTATCTTCCTGGGTAATAATATCATCTGACGGTTTGACCACTCCAAAGTGTGCGGAAACAGAGCCCGCCATCACGAAAGCAAACAAGCATAGAACGCAAAGAACCGAGATCATTTTTCCCTTTTTCATAAAGTATCTCCCCATAGTTATAGTTACTGGTTACAGGTTCATAAAAACGTTCTTATTCCGGAATAATCCTGAATCATAGCCCCGAGAGGCCTCTTCTCCATGGCTGGACTGCCTTTACCCATAAAAAAAACCACGAAAATCCTTAACTTATATTGGTAGGACCTTCGTGGTTCCCGTTGCTTTTTTGATAAAAATGTTACAAAAATCAGAGGCTCGGTTTTCTAGATACTCAAGCTTCATGCTTTTGAGCCACAGCTTCATGCCGGTGGCTCATGGTCAATTTCCAAAAAATAAATTCCTTTTCTTAAAGCCTTTTTAAGGCTCTTATAATAAGGTTAATAGATAGAATGAGTAAATGTCAAGGAAAAAATTTCAAATTAGTCTCATAAGGACCACTGCCGGAAGATCAATCTGGATACATGAAAGACAGCCCGCCGACAACTCTCTTATCGACTGGTAAAGGCAAGAACTTCAAACTCTTTAAAACGAAAAACCCATTACCTTGAAAATGATCAGCAGGTAATGGGCCTTCCCACGTAAAGCTTATCCGGAAACCTCCGGCAACAGGCAGAACCGCTGCACCAAAGAGAGGTTTTCGGCACTTCGTACCCGTTTTTTTAAGGCCTGTAATTTACCAGCTCAATTCACTCCGTTTCCAAAGGTGAATCTCTTTGGCATTCAGGTAAGGATATCTATATTCGATTTCATCGAGCGGCAATGTCTTTTCGCCTTCGATGATTCCAGCCACGGTAACTATCTTTCCACTCTGATAGATAGACGGATCTAAAAATCCCTTATACAGGACCAGAAAACGGCCTCCCGAATTGCTCTCTATAAGAGGCTCTTCAGAGTACCCAAGGGGCCTCTGCAAAATAACAAGATGTGCCCCTTCCCGCAGGTTCCGGGTTTCAATGATCTGGCCACCCCAGATAACGAAAACGCCTTTGTATCCTTCAGGATTATGGGCGATCCATTGGAATGGGACGTTCGTTGCCGCCAATCTTCTTGATTCACCGGAAATCACGTGGGCACACCCGGCCAGAGCCAGGGAAAAGAGCATCACACATACTGAAAGTGATTTCAATCCCTTCATGTGTCTCACCCCCTCAACCCTTCATGTTCTATTATACTATTTTTCTTCTTTTCATAAAGCCTTTTAACACGTTCACCAATAAAGGGAAAAATACCCTTTCTGCCCTCTGTTAGTTAATCGGTCTGATAAAAAAAAGTATGTATTGAGTCAGATGTTCCCCAGGCTGGAATCATGACTTCTTTTACGAGCTGTGTTTTTAACAGCTTAAAGACGGCTAAACAAGGCTGAATCGGGCGGGGTATCAGGAAAGGTTTTCGTTGCCTGAACGATGAGGATGGCCAGTTTAGGCAATGCGTGACCGCTTATACCATAAAAAGCAAATGATCATGAGAATAATTACCAGACTGGCCATAAGGTACTTTTTTCTCTTCCTTAACTCCTCACCTACCCTATCAATCATGTGTCTGATATCTTGTGTGAAAGCAAGGGCTTCATCCGTATATTGGGCTACCTCTTCCTCTTTTAATACGTGAGTTATCGGAATGGCCTGTACCATACTTTGCTTGGCTTTCTGGATGTTTTCTTCGAAGTCCCTTGGGTCATATCCAGGCTTTTTTTGAAGCTGGTGAGTTATTTTTTCTATTTCATGTATTTCCTGCTCCGCCTTTTCCAGTGCCTTTTTCATTCGAAGCCCCCTTTGATAAGCTTCCGAGGTGGTCGCATGGCAAAAGCCGCAATGATGCTCTGATTCTCCCGTAAAAAGTTCGGTGGTGGGAAAAATTATCTCGTGATTATCATGGCAATCAATGCATCTGGGAGTGTTTTGTTCTTCCAGGGCGATTTTATGTTCTCCCTCATGAAAATATTTGGCCGTATTCATATGACAATTTCCACAAATGTTGGACACTTCAGACACTTCAGGTGGTTTAGGCCCATGAGGACTGTGACAATCCGGGCAGGAGGGCACCAGGGATGGATTTTTGCCTTCTATCTTATTTTTCATAATCATCCCGTGGTAACTCTTATAGTAGCAGGTAAGTTGATCTGTGGGAAGGCCATAGGGCGACATGTAATCGCTGTTGGCGTGGCATCCACCGCAGGTTTCGGCAATGTTCCCATGATGAGCCGGAGAGGAAGATTCACTGACTTTGGCGATATCATGTCTTCCATGGCAATCTACACATACGGCTACCTTCGTATCCTTAGCCTGAAACAAACCTATCCCATGCCTGCTGGTTTTATATTGGGCAAGCTGATCGATTCGTTTTTGAAACTGCCGCATCCGGGCGGGGTCTGAATGGCAGGAACCACAAAATTCGGGAATTTCCAGACGTGAAGGCTTTCCTCTAAAATTTGTTCCCTCGATTTTAGGCTTATTAAAGGAAGCAGGATTTCCCCCATGGCAGTCCGGACACGAGACATCGCTTTTCCCATGGACACTTTCCTGCCACTGTTTAACCCATTCGGCTTTGTCTTTACCCAGGTGATTATGACAGGTGATGCAGGTGATTTTTTTCTTTTTTGGGCTTTTCCTGCTAGATTTTTTCTCCGCATCACTTTGCCCGGCCGCTTTTCCAATCCCCTGAAAGATAATCAGTATCACCAAAAAAAGGCCAAGTAAGGTAATGAATTTTCCTCTGTATCTATTCATACATATCCCATCATAAGTATTTTACCTAGAAAAGTACCTTACCTGGAGCGCCCCCAACAGAGTTAAGACATGAAAACATTGATGTCGATCTATCATACTTTACCTTTTTCATAAGATAAACAGCATATTAAATATTATAGCCAAAGCATAGCTTATTTCGGAGATGAAGCCTTCAGGACGGATAGACATTGAACGAACATCTCGATTTATTTTTCGGTACATACTTCTTCATACTTCTCCATTTCAGAAACCAGAACGCGGAAGTCTGAACATAACCTTTATCATAGGCTTCTCCTGGAGCTATTATTGGGTGAGCATATTCTTATTTCAATAAGGAATTCCTGTAAGATCGTTGATACCATCGCCATCAGTATCGGTAAAATTATCATTGATTCCATCTCTATTCTCATCCTGCCAGCCAAAGCCATGACGGAAGGAATCCCCCTCTTCCAGATCATTGATACCATCACCGTTGGCATCGGCAAACTTATCATTGATGCCGTCACCGTTCCTGTCCATGAAAGAATCATTTTGCCCGTCTCCATCCTGGTCATGAAAGCTGTATCGATCTCTTCCATATGTATAGCCCAGGCCGGTCAGATCTCTGACTCCATCCCCGTCAGCATCGGTGAAATTATCGTTGATTCCGTTATCATCAGCATCCTGCCAGCCGAATCCATGGGCGTAAGGCATTCCCTGGCAGGGCGTTCCCTGATCACAGATTCCGTCTCCATCAGCATCAGCAAAGTTGTCGTTGATTCCATCTCCATTTGAATCGACAAATCCAAACCGATATCCATAAATAACCGGTCGGCCGGTCAGATCGTTGGCTCCATCGCCATCAGCATCAGTAAAATTATCATTTATCCCATTATCATCAGCATCCTGCCAGCCGAATCCATGGGCATAAGCCACTCCATGAAGATCATTAATTCCATCTCCATTATTATCCTGAAAAAGATCATGTAATCCATCATCATTCTGATCAATGAAACCAAAGGTAAAACCATAGCTACGGCCGGTAATATCATTGATTCCATCACCATCAGCATCGATAAGATGATCATTGATCCCATCCCCGTCAGCATCCTGCCAGCCACATCCGTGTGTATAAGCCTGGCCGGTCAGATCATTTATTCCATCCCCGTCAGCATCGGTGAAATTATCGTTAACCCCATCCCCATCATCATCTTTCCAGGGGAAACGATACCCATCAAAGCCATTACAGATCAGAAATCCATCCTCGTCAACATCTGTTATTTCACCCAACGTAAGATCGTACTTGGCAGATATGCGGATGTATTTTTTGGCTATTACCTCTCCATAGCTATATAAAACCAGGGTATAATCTCCGGCAGGGCATGTTTGAATCTTAAAAGATCCCATCAGATCAGGAACACCGTATAAGGTAGTCCCCTCCAAAACCATGGCCAGGGGATATTGACTGATACTGATACCTGCGGTTCTGCCGCCTCTCCCTGTACCACTTCCTGAACCGGGGCCGGTACCTGTCCCTGTCGTATTATTCGGAGGGCCGGCAGTTTCGTCCGGAGGTCCTGGGGTGCCGTCCGGGGGACCGGCAGTTCCATCCGAAGGGCCTGAGGTGCCAGCCGGAGGGCCTGGCATGCCATCCGGAGGGCTGCTTCCTGTGGCCACATCGGTCTCTGAGGATTCGGTTTCCGTGGATACGTCCTCATCTCCTGATGTATCTTCCATACTGCCTGGGCCGGGAGCATTAGCGGGCGGCCCTGCCGTACCATCCGGCCCTGGGTTGCCCGACCCTTTAAACAGAGACTTGACATAAAATAGAGAGCCTAATGTTCCTGAAATGGTAATACCAGTCGGAAGGTTCGATTTTTCAGAAAATTCAGAAATGATTCGGCTATCATCAGATGATGAACTGCCGCCGCATCCAAAAGCAAATAAGAAAGCGGTAAGAATAGCCCCCAAGGCAAGAATAACCGTTTCGTACCATCCACGTGAAAAGTCGCTGCGCATAGTTCCTCCACATATACCATATTCAGCTTCAGCCAATGAGTGAGAATAAAGAGCGAATAACATAAATTCTGATTTTGGTGGGATCAAGCCTCTCCGATATAAATTTTATCATCTATCATTCTGGCCTTGACCATAGCTAGCGGTTTCGGTGCAGGGCCTGTTATCACATTTCCATTAAGGTCATACTTTGCACCATGGCAGGGACAAACGATCTCCTGCTTGCTCTCATCCCATTGAACAATACATCCCAGATGAGTACACACAGCCGAAAGAGCAAGAACTCCCTGGCTCGTATTAATAACTATGGTTGGAGTATCTTGATAGCTGATGATTTTGGCTTTTCCAACCTCAACTTCGGTCGCATTCAGTTGAACAATATCCAGGTCGCGGGAAGATTCTTTAGGGGGGATGAGAAAATGGACGATGGGATAAAGGAGATACACCATGATACCTCCCCAGATTCCTTTCGAAAGAATGTTCAGGAAAATCCGGCGAGTCATAGCTGCCAGAGAAGATTTCAGCGTCTTATTCGATTCCACAACGATAAGCTCCATGATATTACGCTCCAACGTACCTTGACTTAAGTGAAGAACCTTTTCAGCTTTTCTTATCTGTTATAATAACTTTACCAAAGTGAGGCTACCATTTTTAGAAGCCGGGATTTTTTACGGTGGAAAGATATTGAGTCAGTGCCTCAATGTCTTCTTCAGTAAATACTCCCTCATACCTTTTGATGTCAGGCTTTTTAAAAAGATGCTTAATTAACAATTCCCGCAAATCGGACCGCTCATAGCGTATACCCAGGCCGCTTATATCTGTAGCCTTTCCAGAGTTCCCGCCCTCCCCATTCAAGGAGTGGCACATGAGGCAATTTCCTTCCCTGAGTAAAACCTTGCCGGCCTCAGCCAGTTGCAACACATCTTTTTTCTTATTACCTTGGGCGTACGCATTCCGTGCGACTCCATATGGCATCGTTACAGCCGTCAAAAATCCCAGAACAAACATGGCTATTCCTATACCCCCCTTAGACCGCATGCAAGCTCACTCCTTTCAGGCCTATCAGATAATGAATCTTTTTTTAAAATAAGATGCTATTTCAGTAAAGATAATTTTCCCCCCTCTTATTACATCGTCGCATAGTTATTATCCCCCATGATTTGAAAGCAGAATAATCGGGCCGAAAAAAGAGCAAGATTTATACCATAAGGATGACCTGGGTGCCCGGCACACAGGGTAATCAAAAAAGGTAAGGTATTCCCAAAAAGCCATAACCAATGTACCTGGTTTCATGTTTCAAAAGGATATGTTCGAGGTATTGCATCTCTGAAACAAAGAAACGATCAAGAGGTAAAAATTGAAAGGATTTCCTTATGAAAAAGCATGTTCCTGCCGAATAAAATAAATGAGCCTCCTGTGCAACACACCTTTTCATTTCAGGAAAGAGAGGGCCACACCAATAATGCATGCTCCGGATGGATTCTATAGTAACGGCCTTTGTCTGGTTATGGATCTGGCCTGTGGGGGAGTTCTGGCTTACAGCCTGAAGAAAATCTGGAAAAAGGTAGATACCACCCATGAGGTCTTATTAGCCGGCTCTATAGGAGCCTTTTGTTTTGCCCTGGAAATGGCTAATTTTGAAGTAACTCGCGGCTCTTCCTGTCACTTTATGGGAGGTGTTTTTGCCTCTCTTGTCCTTGGCCCTTACCTGGCCACCATAGTCATGACACTTGCCCACATTATCCAGGTCCTTATTTTTCAAGATGGTGGGATCATGGCCTTCGGACCCAATTTGCTGACTATTGTTTGCGTCAGTACCTTCGGAGGATACTATCTTTACTCACTGCTGAAAAACCTGGTCATTGAGCCGTATGGCAGCTACCTGAGTGCGTTTCTTTCAGCCTGGCTCACCCTGTTAATTACCAGCTTGACAGTCTGCGGAATGTTAGCCATCTGTGAAATTGAAAAATTTTCAGGCACTATCAGCCCTATGCTGGGCCCTCATGTAGAAGTTGGAATTGCCGAAGGGATTCTGACCGTTTTTCTTCTGGGTTGTTTCCGGCTCCTGGCTCCAAGAGGCCCTCATTATCAAGGCCAGGACTCATTAAGATCATCCCGGAAGACAGCCTATGTCCTGCTCAGTATGGCCTTGCTGATTAGTCTGGTTATTTCACCCTGTGCTTCCAGATCTGCTGACGGATTGAAAAAGTTTGCCCTAAACCGTGTTCAGGTAAACTCACCTCAGATTATAGCCCCCTATCATGCGCCAATCCCGGACTATCATCTTCCTGGTATCAAGAATCAAAAGCTGGCCAAAATCCTTGGAGGGACCTTTGGCACGATGGCTACCTTTCTCCTCTGTTTTTCAGGGGTAGGCATTCTGTCCTCGAAAGGTGCAGAGGGTAGTCAGGTTTCAGTTTTGAATGAAAAGGCAGGAATTGAAGAGGTATAATGGATAAAAAGAAGCCGAATACCATATTGAAAGGCATTTTAATCCCCTTTCTCCTGGTATTTCTTACTCTCTTTCTGACTCATATGGGTATGGAAACAAAAATAGTTGACCAGGAACTTGATAAGGCCATAAATAAGAGAATAGCGGCCCAAATACAATTCCTGGAGAAAGAGCTTCTGCCTGACGAGATACACCATCTGAAACAGATGTTACGTTGTATGTCCAGTGCCATTTTTCCGGATATCTTGCAGAATATGAGGGAAGACCGGAAGGAATTTTCTGCTCATCTGTCCAGGTGGCAACATGATCTCGACCTTGATCTCATCGCCCTCTTTGATGAGAGGGGAAAATTAGTGGCTCAGCAGAATTCCCCGCTCAATCAAAGGGCAGAAGAGATACGTGAATTCCAGGGCCTGATTGGAAAAGGGGAAATTACCGGGGATATTTTCGGATTTGGCAATACAGGTCAGGGTTTTATCTTGAAAATAATCTCTCCTGTTTATCATTCTCCGGGTGTAATCATGGGATATGTATCCGCCATCCGTTTTCTCGGTGATGATTTTTTTAGAAAAATACACCGGCTGACCGGCCTGGATGTTTTGATTTTTAAAGGTGTCAAGGCTATTTTCAGTACTATTCCCACCAAAGCAGGCGAGTCACTCTCCATTCCGCCGGAAATCCAGGAAAGCATTCTTCAGGCCAGGAAAAAATCACCACAGGCCTTCGAGCAGATTTATATCTACGACACCCAGTATCATGCGCTTTCTTTTCCTTTTCAAGACATCCGGGGACAAACCGTGGGAACTCTCATGCTTGCCTCAAGCCTGCAGGATAAAAAGAAAAGCCTCAGAAAAATTATTCTGAAACTGCTGTGGGCCGGCATCATAGGAGGAACGTTACTTCTCTTCCTCGGCTTCCTCATCAGTAAGGGAATAACCAGCCCCATTGAGCAATTAATTCAAGCCACTCATCGTGTGTCGGCAGGAGATTTGACCACCAGAGAGGAAATAGACTCCCACAAGGAGCTCATAACCCTATCGAAGGCTTTCAATGCCATGAATGAAAATCTACAGCGTACCTTGATTTCCAAAAATTATTTTCACTCCATTATTAACACCATCCACGACCTTCTGATCATTATTTCGCCCGAGCAAAGAATCACCTTTGTCAACCAGGCTACCTTGAAGATATTAGGGTATGAGAGAGATGAATTGATAGGCAAGCCATTTGATTGTCTCTTTCAAAAGAATTGCCCCTTGAAAGAGATAGATCTCGATACTATCGCTCAAAGAGGAGTAATCGATGATCATTCCTGTGCCATGGTCACGAAATCCGGCGAAACCATTCCTGTCAGCTTTTTAGGATGGCCCATGCTGGATGAAGAACAGCACCTTTTGGAAATTGTCGGCATCGCCCGGGACATTCGGGAAAAAACAGAGGCAGAGCGAGAAATCAAGGAAGAGCGGGATAAATTAAATACCCTGATCAATACAACCAATGACTTGATTTTTATCCGTAACCCTCAGGGTGCCATTACCTTTGTCAGCCATGCGGTTCAGCGTATCCTTGGATACTCGCCGGAGGAATTCAAGAGTCTCCCTGAAGAAAAAATTCTCAGTTCAAACCCGATTAACCAAAGCTTTATGGAATCACCTATTCGGCTATGTACCAGGGGGGAGCCTCTTGAGCCTTATTGGACTGAATTTTTGACCAGGGATGGCAAAAAGATTTTTCTGGAAATTAATGAGACGCCATTCCTGGGGAAAAAGGGAGAAATAACCCAAATCATGGGCATCGGCCGGGATATTTCCGAAAGAAAGAGGCTGGAGGAGCAACTGCGGGATTGGCAGGAAAGAAGATCGGAAGCTAAGATAAAGACATACCAGTTTGGCAACATCATCGGCAACGGTATGAAGATGCTGGAAATCTACGATCTGATCAATACCGTCTCTCAAAATAACAGTACGGTGCTGTTGAAAGGTGAAAGCGGAACGGGAAAAGAATTGATCGCCCAGGCCATTCACTACCACAGCCCCCGGTGTGATTATCCCTTTGTTGAGGTGACGTGCTCGGTGCTGTCTGAGCACTTGCTGGAGAGTGAACTGTTTGGACATGTCAAGGGAGCCTTTACCGGCGCTATCAGTGATAAACCGGGCCGCTTTGAGCAGGCCAATGGGGGGACCATTTTTCTCGATGAGATTGGGGATATCAACCTGAATGAGCAAATCAAATTGCTTCGGGTTGTCCAGGAACGGGAAATTGTAAGAGTGGGAGGCAGAGAAAGGATTAAGATCGATGTTCGAATTATTGCAGCTACCAATAAGGATTTGAAAGATGCTGTAGCCAGGGGAACGTTCCGGGAGGACTTGTATTACCGCCTGAACGTGGTGCCGATCACTGTTCCCTCCTTACGGGAGAGAAAAGAAGATATTCCTTTGCTGGCAGAGCATTTTATTCAAAAGATGAATACCAAAATCGGGAAACAGATTAAAGGTATCTCTCAGAAGGCCTTAAATATATTGTGGGAATATGACTGGCCCGGGAATGTTCGCCAGTTGGAAAATACGATAGAATATGCAGTCATCCGCTGCCGTGATCTGGAAATTAAGGTGAGGGATCTCCCGGCAGAAATAACCAACCTTGATCCTGTCTTTGAAATGGAAAAAACCCCTTCCATGCAGGAATTAATGACAGGTACTGAAAAATCAACTCTGCTTGATACCTTGGAGAATTGTCAATGGAATATCTCCAGGGCAGCTATGAAACTGAGTATCAGCCGGACAACCCTGTGGCGAAAGATGAAGAGGCATAAGATATCGAAACCGGAGAATTTGGAGGTAATGGCCGGCTAGCGTTTATTCAATCCTTTCGCCAAAGCACTATGCTGCCGATGGTCTCCCCTTCTGCATTCTTTTCTCAATAATCCTCTTCATTCCCTATGTTTCAAGGCTGCAATACATGTGGTGCAAGGCCCACCTTTTGTGAACACCTCCGATGTAACATATCAACCAATTATCAGCACAATTCCTATGATCTCACAGGGTATTTTATTACTTACCATTGGCATCTAACTTGCTATCATCCAAATCTGAGAAGGCCGAATCTCCACACATAACTCTATCCACCAGGATTTCCATACATGAGAGATTTTTATCGGGGGAAGCTCATGCAGGTAAGGGCTATCAGGATGGATAGATCCTCAAGATCCTGAAAATTAAAAGGGGGAGTACATTATGAAACGAATATATGGCCAATCTGATATACGTAAAAATGCAGCTTTTTTAAATATCTTAATACTTCTTTCAGTAGTTATTTTAGAGAGCATACCTTTTTTTACAAGTAAGGCCTTGGCTTTTTTGTCCTATGAGAATGTCCGGCACGATACCTATCTGACAGGAAAAAAAATCAGGCAACGCACTGCTGTTCGAAAGATTTCTGAAGAAGCAAAAGATAAATCTTGGCACGAATTTTTAAGGAGGTATGGCTCTGAGTGGCAGGCCACCTGGAATAAAACAACCAAGGTTCCTCATCGGGTGGTGCGAAAGAGCTTTTCTCCGTTAGAAGGATTATGGCGGCCTTTGGTATGGGGCCAGGAGGAGTTGGTGAACTATGCTGAACAGTTCATCGAAGAAAATAAAGAGCTCTTTCGGCTCGGAGATTCTGAGATCTATCTTACCAGAATCAACAAAAGAGGAGGAATCTGGTATCTGGATTTTCAACAAAGATATCGAAATATCCCGGTATATGGAAGTCGAATAGGGCTTCGCTTTGATGAGATGTACCAGTTGCTGGCTTTCGGAGCGGATACCTATCCGGACATTTCTCTTGAAGTGATTCCTCTCATTGACGAGACCGAAGCTCAAAGGGTAGTGAATCAGGACTTGAACCTGACTTCTCAAGGCATGAATAATACAACCAGCCTGGTAATTTTCCCCTTTTATGTTGATGACGACTTGGAGTACCATCTGGCCTGGGTAGTTGAAAAGGATGTGTGGCGATACCTTGTGGATGCACGGACAGGAGAACTGCTTTTCCGGTATAATTGGTCCCGCCCCGCTATATCCGGTCGAATTCAAGGCATGATCCTGCCCCGATACTACAACGATGCGCCAGTGAGAGTAACCCTCAGTAACCAGAAAGTGTATTTACTGAATAAAAGCGAGCCGGTATATCAGGAATTCCTGGATAGTGATCCAGGGTGGCAGGTGGAGGGCTTGTGGCAGTATGGCCAGCCGACTCCTGCCAACCTGATGAACCTCAATACGCCGGGGCACTCCGGGGCACCTGACCCAGGCTCAGGACATACAGGGTTGAATGTCTACGGCTATAATCTAACGGGCGATTATTCCGATTTCATGAGACCTAAATATCTGACCACTAATCCTATCAATTGCCTCAATAAATCCGGATTAGTCTTGAGATTCTGGCGCTGGTTGGGTGTCTCTAAAGAATACAGCGGTGATGAGTTGGATAGATATGGCTATTTTGATCGTGCCTCAATAGATATCTCTTACGATGGAATCATCTGGACCACTCTCTGGTCCAATGGTATGAACCAGGTTGATGATGGCGTCTATAACAGCCTGAATAGTACCTGGTATGGATGGAACCTGCAAACCTTTGATATTTCCCGGTATGCTGATAATCAGATTATATATGTACGATGGTGTATGGGCCCAACTGACAGCTCCGGAGTCTTCTGCGGCTGGAACATCGATGATGTGGAAATAGCGGAAAGTGTCTCTTCGTATACTGATCCCAATGGGGAATTCACCTTTTCTTCCGAATGGGTAAAGAACACTGTCACAGCCAGGCTGGCCGGTAAATATGTCCAGGTCTTCAATGAGAATACTCGCGATCCATTCTATGTGTTTGAAGATATTCCCTCAGATTATGTTATCGATCATTCCCTTGATCCCCAGGATCCCAATAATGACAACCTCTCAGGCAGCTATGGTGAATTGAATGCTTATTATCATATCAATCGGATGATTCAATACATGGAAAGTATTGAGCCTGAATTTGGAGCAATGGATCAAAAGGGGCCGATAAAAGTTTTCATCAATTGGGGTGATGATTATAATAATGCCTACTGGTCTCCGGACCATAGAATCTATTTGGGGGGTGGAGACAACAAGGCGGATGGATACCGTAACTTCGCTTTGTTTTCAGACATCATCTATCATGAATATACTCACGCCCTGACCGAGAGCTTTTATTCCCATTTTATTCCGGTTTCAGGCTTTATTCCGGTGTCAGGAAATTCCCCAACAGATATAACCACCGATGATAGTGATACATCTACGCAAAATCGTATCATAACAACAGAACTGGATGCTATTCATGAAGCTTTTTCAGATTATTGGGCTGCCACTCTCAATGATGATCCTTTGATTGGCGATGGGGATCTTTGGATAGGACATTCGTATATACGCAATTTGGACAATTCTTTTAAATACCCTGATGATTACGGGGATGATCCCTATGCCAACAGCTTAATCCTGTCCGGTGCCATGTGGGATGTTCGGAGAGAATTAGGCTCAGAAGTTGCAGATACTCTTTTTCATTTTGCTCGATATAATGGAGATACAACCCTTGCCGATTTTTTGGTGTCAGTATTGATGCAGGATCAGGAAATGTATGGGGGAATACATAAGGCCAGGATTAAAGAGATATTTGGAAACCGTGGCATCAGTCAGGCCCCTGATATTCCGACACGCTTAATAGGCACTGCTGAGAATGCAAGTATCCTTCTTACCTGGAACCCCGCCGATGATCCGGAGGTCGTTGGTTATTATGTCTATTACCGAACGGAAAATGATATTGAAACCAGCCGCCAGGATCCCAGTGTGCGAAGAGACGCCGGTTATAAAACCTTCTATAAGGTTGAGGGCTTGGTTAATGGTACCACCTATGTCCTGAAGGTTACAGCCTATAACATCTACGGCACCGAAAGCGAATATTCCGACTATGTATATGCCACTCCTTATGAGAGTACAAAAAGATACCTGACTCCTCCCGAAGAGAATGACAGCAACCTTGGATTCTGCTTCATAGAGGCTGTCAAATAATTTTTTCTTGACATACCACTCTCATGAGTGGTATTTTATCTCTCTATGAAGGATTTAACACTCATCCAGAAGCATCTGCTCGAATTCCTTCGCAAAAATATTGATGAAGGAATGCCCACGCCAACCTACCGGGAGCTGTGCCAGCAATTCGGCTGGACATCAACGGCCACCGCCAGGGATCATTTAAGGGCTTTGGCCAGGAAAGGCTACATTCATCTGTCGGGAGGGCTTGCCCGCTCCCTGAGCATGGCTCACCCATCCCATAAGCTTTTACTCGAATTTTCCTTTCCCTCCAGGTTGAGTAACAGGAAAGAGGAAGGCGGATTTCAGATTCTCAAAAATGATCAAACATCCTGTTATGCGGTGCAGGTTGCCAGTTCCTGTTTACGGACGTATGGCGTAGAAAAGGGAGATTTGGCCATCATTCATACGGAAAGAGACTGCAGCTCAGGAGACATTGTTTTCATGGAATTGGAACGAAAGCGGCTCTTTCGAAGATTTCAGATAAAAGACGGAAAAACAGGATTTTATAATCCTGTTACTGAAAAATTAAGGTATTTTCCGGCCAGTCGGGTACACATCATCGGTGTAGTCATCGGCTTCATTAAATTTTGTAGTATTGAATCTATCAGTATGTGATGGAATTGAAATTGAGCATGATAACACTTCAAAGGGATTATGCTCACGTGGAGTTAGCTGTTGGAGAAATCAGCAGAAGGAGAGTAGACGTGCCAACCTATGAATATGAGTGTAAGAATTGTGGGCTTATTTTTGAATCGGAACAGCGTATCGTCGATCCACCGCTCAGTTCCTGTCCGACGTGTGGCGGATCTGTCGAGCGGCTCATCTCACGGTGCTCTTTCGTTTTGAAAGGCGATGGATGGTATGTAACAGATTATCCATCAAAAGACAGGAAAAAGGGGACAACCGCCGAAAAAGGTGACACCAAAAAACCGGAAGCCAAGAGCGAATCGGAAGTCAAGGGATCTCAGGCCAAGGGATCTCAGGCCGATAAGTCCTCTTCCCCGACTGATAAGTCCTCTTCCCCTGCTTCAGTCTCAGCCTAGTACCCTTTCACAACCAAGCTAGTGAATGGGAAGATACCTTTTTGCCTTTCGTTCAAACAAGGCGTCAGGTGTCAGAACTAATAAAGGCAAGAACTGAAACCTGAACACTGAAACCTGAAACCTCAAAAAAGGAAGCCGAGGTGAGGCAAAAGCCTCACCTCATGCAGCGATACGATCAATTAAATTACAGGAGTAGTCAGGTCAGCCGAAAAGATACCGGTTCCAATGATTGAAGTAGAGTTAATCAAGGTATAGGTACCTGTCATCGTCGTAGCTGAAGTCAGGGTACCGATAATCTCCATCTTAATAGTCTGGCTGCCAATACCTAAACCTGATCCATCAAGATATATTTGGCTATTTAAAACCGTTCCATCAACAGGAACGAGTGAGCCTAAATACGGATTCCCCAGTAATTGCACATAACCGGTTATGACTCCGAGAATTGGATCAGTGACCAGGTTGAGGGTTATGGGGCCGGAAACAAGATCTCCGGTCCAGACACCCGTCCATGTTCCGGCCTGTTCAGCAGCTACGGCCGCTGCGGCCACCGGATTAAACAGGGACGGGAAAAGGGAATTATACATACCGGCCATACCAAGAAGCGGAGCAATCTGGAGGAAGGGCACCTGGTAATTTAATCCTGATCCCGTATTAATAGAATAGTACATGTTTTGCAGTCCAAAGGGACTCGTGAGCCCACCACCATAGAGGCCGCCATACATACCATACAAACCACCCATCATGCCCATCAGGCCGCCGTATAATCCACCCATGCCATACAAACCTAAACCACCATATAGTCCTCCGTATAATCCACCTGAACCACCATAAAGGCCGCCGTATAATCCACCTAAGCCGTAATAGGCATATCCTTTTCCCATCTGGCCTGCAAAGGGTGAGATCATGAGGAACAGCAAAATGACTAATGAAATTTTAACCTTTCCCAATCTCATACTTCCTTCCTCCTCATACACTTTCCTGAGTCTTTATCAGCTAATGAATGTTAGTGGTCCAATCGTTAAGTACATAATGCATTAATCAGTGCGGCTAAAGTTAGAAGTGACTCCCTCTAGCCGTTTCCAATGACATATTTTGTTGGCGATTGGACCAGTTAGGGTTGATGCGGGTATCGACTAAAACTGACCTTGCCTTATGTGTGTTACCGTTCACCTCCTTAAGCTCTAATAAAAAAAGATATAGTCAAACTACAAGCTCCTAGTTGGAAGAGAGAAGGTTTCACGTTAGTGGTTCATTTTGGTGATAGGCAAATTTAATGCCTGAAAGCGAAAAGCAGGTAAGGTGAGGATTATCTTAGATATAGGTTGTGACGGGTCCTCCTTTATCTTCCGATGGAAGATAAGCAGGATGCATAAAACGAACAAGGTAAGCGAAAAAGGCAGGTAAATTTCTCAAAAGAACATATACTTACCAGGTCCATACAATGTATGGCCCTTTTACATAGAACATACGGATCGGATACTAATCAGACCCCACGATCCTCATGGCCTCATCCACACTGATATCGTCGTGAACCATGCTGCAAATGGCCTTGACCATTAATTGCTTTTTCTCATGCTGAAAGATATTACGCCCTATCGAGACGCCCGAGCCTCCGGCCTCAAGTGCATCTTTTATTATTCTAAAGATCTCGCGTTCATTTTTTGCTTTTTCCCCACCCGCTATAAGCACCGGAATGGGACAACCCTTGACGACCTCCTGGAAGGATTCTTTTGATCCGGTATAGCTTACCTTGACGAGATCAGCCCCCAGTTCAGCAGCAATCCGGGCGGCATGTTTCACTCCCTCAGATGAACTCTCCTCGTGAAATTTTTCCCCTCTCGTATACATCATGGCTAATAGGGGCATTCCCCACTCCAGGCACCTGACGGATACCTCTCCCAGGTCCTGCAGCATCTTGGATTCACTCTCAGCTCCGATATTGATATGGACCGATACGGCATCAGCCCCGATCTTTAAAGCCATATCAACCGTATTAACAAGAACCTTGGCATTTGGATCAGGAGCCCAGACAGTACTCCCTGAAAGGTGGAGGATAAGCCCTATATCCCGCCCATGTTTCCGGTGACCGTGCAAGGGAAGGCCGATGTGGCCCAGGACGGCATTGGCTCCCCCTTCAGCGATTTCATTCACCATATTCTGCATATTAATAATCCCTTCAATCGGACCAAGGGTCACTCCATGGTCCATGGGCACGATAACAGTCCTTCTTGTATTTCGGTCTATGATTCTCTCAAGTCGAATATTTTTCCCAATGCCCAACATGTCGTTTCCTTTCATCCTCGCTTCTTAGCCGGGGTTTACCATTCATTTGACTTGAAAACGGGTCTCTCATATTCATGGTTCGTGGTGACCTGAAAGGTCATATGGTTTGAAGATAGTGATTACATCGGCCTTTTTTTTAAAAATCGCCACCAGGAATCAGGCGGATGGGCGGCTCTGGAATAAAATATGGTAAATATCATCAAATTTTTCAACAAAATGAGAAGTGATCCCCTCTTTTATGTAACAGGGAAGTTCCTCAAAATCTTTCTCATTGCCCTTTGGAAAAATAACCTCTTTTATTTTGGCCCGTCTGGCGGCAATAGTTTTCTCTTTCACCCCTCCAATAGGCAAGATTCGGCCGGTGAGGGTGATCTCCCCGGTCATGGCTGTTTCTGATGATATCGGTTTCTTGAGAACCAGGGAAAGTAAGGCCGTAGCCATAGTCATACCTGCTGAGGGACCATCTTTCGGTGTAGCCCCGGCCGGAACATGGATGTGGACAAAATGCTTGTCGAAATAATGGTGATCAGCCTGATATTTAGCCAGGGAGGACATGATATAACTATAAGCAGTTTCGGATGACTCGATCATGATATCTCCCAATTGGCCGGTCTGCTTGAATCCTTTTCTTCTTGATAAAATGCCCGTGGCCTCAATTGAGAGAGTAGTGCCGCCCGTCTCTGTCCAGGCCAAGCCGGTTACGACGCCTGGTATTTTGTCCTTATTCATTTCATCATCAAAAAATACCGGTTTCCCCAAATAGTGAGATAAATTCTTCGGCGTGATGATCACAGAGCCTTTTCCGCCGTTGGCAAAGTATCGGGCTGTTTTCCGAAAAATTTTTTTTATGTTGTTTTCCAAACTGCGGACACCGGCCTCACGGGCGTATTCATCGATCATCTGCTTGAGGGCCTCATCCTGAATAATCACCTTTTTCCTCGTTAATCCGTGATTTTTAAGCTGCTTTGGAATTAAGAATCTCTTGGCGATTTCAACCTTTTCCTGAAGCACATATCCGGAGAGCCTTAAAGTCTCCATTCGATCACGGAGGGGAGCAGGAATGGTATCAGGCTGATTAGCCGTGGCGATAAAGAGAATATTAGAAAAATCGAAGCGGACATCAATAAAGTGGTCTAAAAATTCAACATTCTGTTCAGGATCGAGTACCTCCAGGAGAGCGGAGGCGGGATCACCCTGATAACTCTTGCCAACCTTATCAATCTCATCAAGCATAATGACAGGATTACAAGTCTGAACCACCTTGAGGCTCTGCATGAATTTCCCGGGCATGGCCCCGATATAGGTCCGCCTGTGCCCTTTGATTTCAGCTTCATCCCTCATCCCACCCAACGAGAAACGGTAAAATTTTCTGCCCAGGGTATGAGCAATGGATTTCCCGAGGGAGGTTTTACCAACCCCCGGGGGCCCGATAAAGCAAAGAATAGAGCCGGTAATGTTCTTACGGAGCTTACCGACACTGATGAATTCCAGAATTCTTTCCTTTACATCTTCCAGGCCATAGTGGTCCTGGTCGAGAGTCTTTTGAGCTTTTTCCAGATTGTAATTATCTTTTGATTTTCTCCCCCAGGGTAAAGATGTCAGCCAGTCAAGGTAATTGTAGGAGACGTGATACTCCGGAGAAGATGGCTCCAGCATCATGACCTTTTCCAGCTCTTCCTCGACTACCTTCATGGCCTCCTTGGACATTTTCAGCTTTTTTATCCGGTTGGTGAATTTTTCCAGAACAGCAGTACGCTCATCTTTGATAATTCCCAATTCTTTCTGAATGGCTTTTAACTGCTCTCTCAGAAAAAAGGTACGCTGATGACTGGAAATTTTATCTTCAATCTGTTTGGTGATTTTTGCCTGCAGCCTGGTTACATCCAATTCCTTCCGGAGTAATAATAAAACCTTGTCAATCCGCTCCCGGATCTTAAACGTCTCCAATACTATCTGGAGCTGTTCACGGTCCGCCGTCGTAAGGGAAGCGGCAAAATCAGCGAGTTTTCCAGGTTCTTCCAGGGTGGATCGGGTCAAAAAGATCTTTAACTCTTCCTTAAAAAGAGGATTGAATTTCAGCAGTTCCTTTATGGAGGAGACGATAGCCATAGAGTAAGCTTTCAACTCCTCATTCATGGAAAATTTCGGTTCAAAGTGGTATTCCACGAGCCCCATCGGAAATGGATCCTGGGCCATAATCTCTTTCAATTCAACTCGTTCTAAAGCCGAGATAAGTACGTGCAGCTCTTCATTGCTCTCCGTAGGAATAATCTTGATGATCTTGGCAGCTACTCCGACCGAGTAAATATCTTCCAGGCGGTAGGTCTTCTGGCTTCCTCCATTATTCTCTTCACCATCCTCTTCACTCGTGGTGAGAAACAGACCAATAATTTTTTGGGATGAATTTTGATAGACATGCTCTACCGCATGGCTCATGGTCGCATTTTCTATAATGATAGGGATGACCAGTCCCGGGAATATTGGCCGGTCTCGAATCGGTATGATAGCCAGGTTCTTGGGAAGAATTTCCGAGGCCAGAACAACATCCTTCTCTTCCTGATCCTGTTGCAGTTCCGTTACTTTCTGATCTTTATCATCCATAGGTATACTGTAAGCTCCTGCTGACTCTTTACCTGCCATGAGTTCTCATCCAATTCCTCTCCAGCCGGTATGATCATGAAGTTTAAAGAGTCAGGAAAATCATCATTGGAGTTATGAGGAAAAAAATTGAGGATCGAAGCACAAAATCAAAGTCGTCCTCTTTGACGGTTATATCATAATTTCAAAGCGAAGGGCAAGGGGGAAAATACGATGAACCGAATTATCAATTGGTCGTACCATGAGGGTAAGAGACTTAGAGAGAGAGATTGACAAAGGAAAAAATTATGGTCATAGAGCTGGAGCCGCCTATAACAACCCGGCAACTGGCAAGAGCGTTACAGAAAGCGCCAGCGGAAATTGAGAAGTCCCTCCACTCTATGGGAAGGTACACCACGGATGGAGATCGGCTGAAGATTGAGCAGGCTGTCTGGATTATTGAGCAAGAAGGCTTTCGTATCAAAGTTTCAACCAGAGGCAAAGAGGATATTCTTTCCATAGAACCGGGGCCGAAGAAGATACTCGAAAACCGGCCGCCGGTCGTAACGGTTATGGGGCATGTAGATCATGGCAAAACCGTGCTCCTGGATGCTATTCGGCATACGAATCTGGCTGCCCGGGAACCGGGAGCCATAACCCAGCACATTGGAGCGTATAAGATTCATGTGCCTGGTGGCGATATCGTTTTTCTTGATACTCCGGGACACGAGGCCTTCGTGTCCATGAGAGCCAGAGGTGCTCTGATAACGGATATTGTCGTCCTGGTTGTTGCTGCTGATGATGGAGTTAAGGCCCAGACTCTTGAAGCTGTCCAACATGCCAGAGCAGCTCATGTACCTATTCTGGTGGCCGTAAATAAAATTGACAAGCCCGGGGCGAACCCTCAGCGGGTCCGTGAACAGTTAGCCGGGCACGGATTGATCCCGGAAGAATGGCAGGGGGAAACTATTTATGTGGATATCTCCGCCAAATTTCAGAAAAACCTGGACCACCTTTTAGAAATGATTCTCCTCCTGGCCGAGATCCTGGAATTAAAAGCTGATCCGGGTCGAATGGCTCGAGGAACGGTTGTGGAGAGTCGGCTCGACAGGCACTTGGGATCACTGGCCACAGTCCTGATTCAGGATGGGACAATCCAGGTGAAGGATTCCTTTGTTTGCGGTCAAACCTATGGTCGTGTTCGATTCATGATGAATGAATATGGAAGGCAGGTAACCTCAGCCCCTCCTTCAACACCGGTTCAGATCTCTTCCTTTTCCGAAATGCCCAAGGCAGGTGATCCTTTCTTTCAGCTCTCTGATGAAAGGGATGCCAGGAAATTGTCCGAGCTCATAGCGAAACAATATGAGGTCGTCAGCGGATTTGGTTTCAAAAGGAAACCCGTCGATCTGAAGGCTTATCAGCAGGAGATTGAAAAGGGAAAGATACCCGTACTCTTCCTGGTGGTCAAGGTTGATGTTTTCGGGTCTTTACAGCCCATTGTGCAGTCAATAAAAAACCTTCAGGTCCCTGGGGCCAGGATCGAGATTATTCACCATGGAGTAGGCCCCATATCAGAATCAGATGTCCTGCTTGCCTCTGCCTCTCATGGAATGGTCATAGGTTTCAATGTCAAGCCTGATCCCAAAGCCACCAGATTGGCTCAGCAGGAGAGAGTGGAAATACGTCTCTATAATCTCATCTATGAACTCATGGATGAGATGGCCAGAGCTGCTCAAGGATTGGTTGTCCCCCAATATCGCGAAGAAATTGTCGGCCAGGGGGAAATAATAAAAGTATTCCATATACCCCAGGTTGGCACAGTAGCCGGCTGTCTCGTTCAGCGGGGAAAGTTTTTCAAGGGTTATCAGGCGCGAATAATTCATCGGGGAATTGTTCTTTATACCGGGAAGATTGCTTCTTTGAAGCATTACGATGAATTCGTGGATGAGATTGGAGAGGGGAATACCTGTGGTATTCTCCTTACCGGAAAATTTACCCGTTTTCACCTGCACGATCAGGTAGAGGTTTTCACCAGGGAGGAGATTTCCCCTCCTTCTTCTTGAACTCCAACCTTCCCGCTCATGGTCTCCTTGATGAACAGGCTGGCCAGAAAGGTTATGATTCCGCAGATAAACAGGGCCATGAAAGCCTTCTGATAGCCGGCTATGGTGAACGTATGGCCGGTTTTTCCACCCTGCTCCAGCAGGTATCCCATGATGGGCTGAAGGAGAGCTCCACCCAGGAAGGGGAAAAAATTGATCAGGCCGGTTGACGTGCCGGCGATCTGGATGGGAAAAAGCTCCTTGGTGGCCGTAAAACCGATGGCCACAATAGCATTGGTGAAAACTCCCATGGAAAAGCAAAGGAAATAGAGAGCCGGTATGGGCAGTGTATGAGGGAAAAAGGCCAGAACAGCCGTCAGGAGAAGGGTGACGAAACTGGCTATGACCAAAACTGGCTTACGGCCCTTACACACCCGGTTTGAGAAGAAGCTCAAGAGGGGGCTGCCGAACACCATACCCAAAGCTGACATCATGAGAATATTACCTGCCTGCGGTTTGGTAAAACCATAGACATGCATAAGGTAAGGCCCTCCCCATAATCCAATAAAGGAAAAGAATATGGCACAGCCGGCAAAAAACCAGATGGCCAGAGGCCAGAAAGGACCGTAACGTACCACCTTTTTTATTCCTTCCCATAAGCTGAGGGAAGTCTGCCCGGCGGGTGCATTTTCCAGAGGTGATGGCCAGCCCATATCCGCCGGGTGATCTCTTACGATCATCCAGACCAGGCTACCCATGAGAAAGGTAATTATTCCGACCATAATGAAGGAGTATCGCCAACCTACGGCCCTGCTCAGCCAGGCCAGAGGAGATGTAGCCGTTATCGATCCCAGGCCGCCCATGGCCACCAGGATGCCGGCCATACCGGCAAATTCGTTTTTCCGGAACCATACGGCCAGGACCTTCATGGTAGGCACGAACAGCATGGAAACTCCGAGTCCGACCAGGGTTCGCCCTAAAATAGCCCAGAAGACCGAAGGAGACCAGCCAAGCATGATTGAGCCCACAAAAGCAACCCCGAAAAAGGTGGTGATGGTTTTGCGCGGCCCCCACGAATCGGCCAGAAGACCGGCCGGGAGCTGCATGACGGCATATGGATAAAAGTAAGCCGAGCCAAGAAGCCCCAGGAGAACACCCGTGGCCTTCAGATCACGCATCATGTCCACGGCCACCACTGCCGGACACAGCCGATGGAAATAAACGAGAATGTAGCTGAAGGCTAAGGTGGAAAAAATAAACCAGCGATAACGAAGGACCCTGGCCAGTCCGCCTGATGATTTCATCCTGCCCTCTCACCCCGAAGATATTTACATTTCCCAGACAGGCTCATTGTTCGTAACCTGACCGAATTCATCGAATGTATAAAATTATTGATCAGGTGTCAAGAGTCGGATTTCCAGGGGCAGGTAAATCAAGCCCAGGCCCGGGGCAACGGTTACATCTTTCAGGACAGGCCGCCATGTATTATGAATAGAGTTTACCCCCATGTCCATGCTCATTGCTGACTCGAAATGGGTCATGAAGGTTTCACAGGAAAAAAAGCACCCCAGATATCAGCCATCCTACCTCATTGAAAGAATCTATATCCCCCATATTATGATTTCCTGCAGGTTTGATACCTGAGGTGCTTCTTTATCGCCGGATATCATGAACTCTTGATTTTACATCGTAACGGCTACATATTTCGTAAAATGAATCAAGGTCAATTTAAGGCTCAGCATCGAGATCAAGAACAATCAGTTCATTCACACAAGTGCCATCGCTCCAATCACCCATGTCGCGCTGTTCATCAGTATTTCCAAGTGCATATTCCCGGTTTATCTTATCAAAGGCAGCATCAGTGAGTGCCTCGAATAATTTCCAGTAGCCATAATAATCGAGAGCGTCAATACCAATACAAAGGCCGCAATCAGACGTTGAACCGCAAGGTGCAAAATGGCCGGCCACCAGAAAGGGAAATCCATGGTAATCTGAACGAAAGATAACAAGATCTTTATTATCAGGATGGATGTTAGTAGTGCCCTGATAAATCGCCCTTGCATCAACATCTCTGGTCATGAAGTCTGCATCACCTGCTGTCGCCAGTAAAAGAGTTCCAGAATCAATTTCCCTTAAATTCTCAAAACCAATTGCTGATGAGAGCCCTGGAGCAACGGCCATGATAGCATCAGGAAGAGGTAACCCTGCGCTTCCGGCCAAAGCAGCAACGTTGACAACGAGTACTCCACCGCAGGAGTGGCCAACTAAGGCAAACTTTGTTGTATCCGGCCTTATATGATCGTCCCGATGTAACTCTTCAAGAGCTGCCTTAATTGAGGCCATGACGTTGGTGACAAAATGACCATAAGGGGTGAATAACGTTTGGTATATCGGAAAGATAACAATATTACCCTTTCTTACTATGTGGTTAATCCATCCGCCATAAATATCCGGGTTGGTTAGGAGCAATCCATGGACAAAGACAATCACAGGTAAAGATTCCGGCCTTTGTTCATCCGATTCGACTACGGGTTCGAAAAGATAATATCCCTGGGCACCACTCCCGTAAAGATTACAGATAATTGCATTATACGAATAGTCTGAGCCGCCGGGGCCTTTTGCTGGTTGCCCCGGTGGGAAGCAGGATTGAGCAGGGGAAACGGCCATAAATATAATCAAAAGGGAGAAAAAAAAGACCTGGCTTGCGGCAGTCTTGCCAAAAGGATTGATAAATGGAACGTTTATAGTACTTTCTTCTCCTGAAGACATGGTAAGGCTCTCCTTTCTATGATGAAGTGATGATTTCATGAAAGGGATAACGTAAGATAGTTATCTCTCATCTTAGCCATGAGTACTTTTCATGGAGGAGTAAAAATAATCGGGAATAAATTATAAGTAATAAATAGAAGTATGAAATATTAAATAAATATATATACTATTATTATACTATATATTACTAATAAATTTCAAATAAAATTGATTTAAAAATTTTCTTCTTCCTTCTTGTATTTGCGTAATTACTTTTTGTTCAATTCGTCTAAGATGATAAACACCATATTAAAATTTTATATAATTATAATTGTAATATTTCATATCATTTCTATTATTCTTAAGCTTCTTAAGATTATCAACGGTTCCAAGCTGAAAAGGAGGTGATGTGTCTATGCCTCATACCTGAAACATGAAGCCCTCATACTCAACAGGCATACCAAGGAGAGGGTCAATGAATTTTTCAAATGAAAAAAAGAAGCAAGGAGGATTTTAAAATGAAGCGGGGGGAATGTATTATCAGTATTATTCACGTTTTTTCCATCTGCCTGATAGCGTTAGCCTTTATCACCTGTCCGGTTATCAATGCAGCCGAAAGAAGTGATAATAGCAGTACTACAACCAGATATGCTGATTGGTACGAGTCGCAGTATGGCTCAGGACCGTTTGGTCAAACCTGGATGGTCGGTAGATACGGACCGGATTATGGAATTGGAGAGCAGGGTTACACCTACCAGTCCTATAATCCTCTGACCGGCTCCTTCGTTAATTATTCCAGCTCAGGTCTCGGCATGGGATTGGGCGGACCCTTACTCGGCTACCAGGGCATGTTCAGCCCCATGGCCCAGATATCATACGGCCCCTTCTCCTATGGCCAGAATCCGCAGGTTGCTCCAACCCCTGGCTGGAGTACCCAAGGCTATACTTCCGGAAGCGCTTTTGGAAATTATAGTAACTTCTATCAGGCCCAGCCTATGTTTGGTTTGATGGGAGGCTTATTCGGCGGACTCGGCTATGGTGGACTCGGCGGTTTTGGATGGCCGATGAATGTGTACTATTTCGGCGGATTTTGATCTCCTGAAGCCTCCTTTTACCGGTTATGAATGAATGATAAAGCCGCTCAGGCCATCAGCTTTCGGCTGATGGCCTTTTTTGTGTTTGCCCAGCGGAGCGGGCTAACCCGATCTGTTGAGAGAAACAGATGTTGCCCCGACCAGGGGGAAAACAATACTCGATTTCCCGGCCCTTTCAAATTATTCATACCAGAGGCGACTCTGTTACCTGATGGATTATGCTTTTTGCTTCCTTGCCCGTTCAAATTGTGCTCACCCTGCCGGGCGGCAACGCTAATAGCTCCACCAGGGTTGCACATCAAGGAGAAAATGGAGGGTAGCAGCCCCTCCCCTTATATCATAGGCTGTAATGGTTATCTGGTACCGGCCTGGGAAATAGGTGAGAAATGAGTAAGCACCATCACTCGTGACACTGCCGATATTGGCGCTGTAATACAATGTGTCACCATCAGGATCCACAAAGCCGGTAGCTACGGTAAAGAAGTTGCCTGCCCGGGCCAGTTGGGGGCTTTTGATGTTCACCACCCGAACCGGAAAATGGTTAAGCCATGTGCCCCGGTTAACCACAAATAAATCCCAACTCGTTATGGACAGAGCTCCCTTCCCGTCCCGGACAAGAACGGTAACCTCAAAATTACCCTCAAAATGGGGGATAAACCGGACAAGACCTGTTTGAGGATTTATAAGCGGCTCCTGCCATGGGCCATATTGATATGATGGCAGGCCATTGATCATAGCCATATAGGTAAGGCAGTCGCCATCCTGGTCAATGGCCGTGACCTGGTAGGTAAAAGGCTCATTCACATAGCCCACCCATTTGGAAGTCGATCCGCTCCTCTGGATAACCGGCGGATGATTATCCACGTGAAAGTTGACCACTGAAAGGGGGATGATCGTTATGTCACTGGTATACTGATCGGACACCGTAACCGTAAGCATGAGATCTTCCATGACCTGAGGCGTGAATCGTAAAGCGGCCCGGGCGCAGATATAAGGAGCCAGCGGATCATTGGGATCACAGGGGAGAGGTTCAAGAGTGATATGAGTACCGGCTCCATACCTCCCCCAGCCCCCAACCTGTAAATCAAAGGAGAGTTCATCATGTTCCGGATCGGAAGCGTGGAGGATCAATTCAAAGGGTTCAAAGAGTGTGGCCCACTGCACTCCCGGATCCCAGATAAAAGGATGGTGATTCTCATAGGCTGATTGATCTTCCAGAAACATGATCTCATCAATGGAGAACTGATTTCCGGCGAATACGATCCCATACACTCCTTCAAGACGTTGCAGCCCGGAGAGCAAGCCATCCTCTGCGGCCTGATCAAGGTCATCCTGGAGATTCCTGACCACAACATGCCAGGTTGAATCCTGAATTCCCCGCCCCAGAGGATAACCGAGGCAGGTTCGGGGAATTGAAGCCTCAGGCCAGGGAGGTAAAAGGCGGGAACTGAAGGGAAGGAAATCACCGAGAATTTTGGGACCGTTCCCTTCAACCGGTACATAGCCCAACCAGAGCCATTCATCCTCCTCGGTTTTCACGAGAAGATAGCACCAGACATGGTTGAAGCTCTCAATTGAAAAGAGTGCCCTTATCTTATAGCTGAGCACGGGTTGGGTGGGTACCTGATTGTTAGACTGATTCTGTCTGAGATAGCGGGCTATATGGTATGGCTGTAACTGGTTAAAAACCGTTGGCCGGCTCTGAACTACCAGCACCCTGCTCCCCTCACCAGGATCAAGTTGGGTGAAACAGGAACCGTATCCCACGCCATAGCCCATAACCGGAAAAGGATAATCCGAGCTCATCCAGCCATGGTTATAGGGAGAATCCCAGTATTCAAAATCATCGAGGATAAAGGGCTCACCTGTGGCCGGGCCGACACAGGAGAGGCTCAGCACGATGGCCAGCACGAGAACAATATATCTTTTGAAAAGCATTTTTCCTGATACCCTGCCCTTCCATTACACTATCTGGGCACGGGTTACATTCTTCATGATTCGAAGGGCAGCTTCATGATCTTCAGGAGCAAGTCCGGCCACTCCATCACCTACCACTTCAATCCGGTACCCTCTCACCCCTGCCTCAAGAGCAGCGAATAAAACACAGATATGCGTGACGCACCCGGTGAGACGAACTGTATCTACGCCATGATTCTTCAGAACCTTGTCCAGTTCCGTATGATAGAATCCCGAATAGCTCGTTTTTTCAACCACGATATCCTTCCCCGAGGGCTTTAATTCATTGACCACTTCGGCTCCCGAAGTTCCCCTGACGGCATGAGGGGGCCATCCGAACTGCCTGAATTCGCTATCATCCGGCTCATGGGCATCACACACATAAATAACCGGGCTTCCCTCCTTATGTGATTCCTCTATCTGCCTCTTGATAGACGGTATTACTTTTCTGGTCTCAGGTACTTCCAGGGGAGCACCCCTTTGCACAAAGTCATTAAGCATATCAATGATGATAAGTGCCCTTTTAGCCATGTGTAAGTCTCCTCTCCGCTCAAGCTAATCCTTCTCTTTGGCTGTTTACTGTATACCTCTTTGGTTACCTGCTTTATTTCCTGTCACAGTCAGGCTGAATATGTTCTTTTATATTATAATAGCAAAGAAGACAGATAATAGCAAAAGCAGCCCATACCTTGAGCTGCTCCATGAGAGGGCCGCTTTTCTCCTGATGAAACTTGAGGCGCTCATCATCTGAGAGGTTCTGCTCTTTGGCGATATCATCGTAATGATATACCTTGGCTAAGACCTCAACCAAGTGGCGGCACTCTTCCGGAAAGCAGAAGATCACCTCGATGAATTTTCTTCGAGCATGCGACAGGCAATTGGCCAGAAGAGTCTTAAGGTTTTGGGGAAGATTTCGACTGAGAGTATCACACATCTGTATTGGTGGGCTTAGTCCTGCTTGTCTCTTCTTTAGCACATCAGCCAGGTTTTCTCCCGCATGTTTTCGACCGGTAAAAAAGAGAGCTACTCTTATTCCTTCCTTTACCGAGAGGATGGCCGTGGTAAACAGCCCCTTTCGGGAAGGATCATCTCTTTGGCCTTCTTGATCCTGGGTGCTTTTCATTAAGGCCAGGACTTTTATCACCGTATCATCATTGTGCAGAACCTGCCCTTGAGCAGCCTGTCTTATTAGCTCCTCATAAGCAGGATAGATCTTATCGGCACACCCCTCTACTATATCCCATTGGGTTGAGGCAGGTAAAGGAATACCAAGGCTCCTTTGAAGCCCCTCCAGCCGATAGAAGGGAAACCCGCTTCCATATTTTAAAAGAGCAATCATGGCTCCGCAGGTTGCATCATACTTTTCTTCACCCACCTCTTGTGGTGCCTGTGCGGTAAATACCTCACCACACAGATTACAGCGCAGGCTCTCCAACTCCCATACCCTGGCGGTAAGGAGTGCCCTTCCCACCACCCGCACCACAACTTTGGGTGTTTTCATCCGATATACCTTTCCCTTCACACACAAAGGACAGGGATCTCCGGATTTGATGGTTGCATGAGAAATAAATGCTTTCTCGGCCCCACTGTAGGTATCCACACCATTTCGACCATGCCCCTTGCGCACTTTTTTCTCATCACCCTCTTTGTCATCAGGGCAGATATCGGCGGGATCTTGAGAGGTTTTGTCTTCTTCCGGCGACTTCCCCAGCACATTCTTTGCCTTCTCTGTCTTTAGGCCAAATATCATCCCAAGAAGTCTCTTTACAGAAATATCCTTCTCTTCTAAGGCTTGGCTTAAGAAAACGATGGTCTCGATCATCCCCTCGATGAGCAGATAATCGGCTTCCTCTAAAGCTCGTGCTGCTATCCTCTGACGAAGGGCATCGACCTGATGGGGCTCAAGTTCTATACGGTGCGGGGGTTTCATTTTCTCTTTACTATTTCAAAATGGTGCGGAACTTTTCTGTAAACAGTTCATAAGGTTACATAAAAACAATCTCCTTGTCAACCTCATAATAGAACAGTTTTTATGCATAAAATACTTACACTCTATCTTCCAGTGGCTGTACCCTCTTCCACATAGGTGCCACGTGTGCATTCTCTGGATTGCCATTCCACAGCAGAAGCTGTAAATCATGAGCTGCTAACTGACTTACTTTACAGTCAGTTCTGTCTGGCCACCACAAAAAATGACCTTTGGATAATCGCTTTTGAGATAACCAAAACCCTTGGCCATCATAACTCAATATTTTTATTGATGTTTTTCTTCGATTCACAAATACAAACACATATCCTGAGAAAGGGTCTGATCTCATCACCTGCCTGCACAGCTTTGCCATCCCATCTATTCCCCGGCGAAAATCCACCGCCTCAACCGCGACCAATATCCTCATCTGGGGTGTGATCTGAATCATACCTGCCTTCTCCAGAATGCTTCTGCTAATTTCAACAGCTCCAAACAAAATCCTTCTCTCATATGCACCTTGACCCTGCCACCCTTTTGATCTTCAATCTCCATCATACACCCAGAATCAGATACAGGATTCCCAAGTGATAATTCAATGAAATGGTGAGATCCCTCCATCACACACTCGTCTTTGGCCTGAATCCTCCTCTTTAATTTTCCATAATCCAAACCCAAGATCTTTGCGATTTGCGCGGGTGGATGGTCTTTGGCCAATCCTACTGCTGCCTCCCATAGCTCTTCCGGCACTGACCCACGGCATCTTCTCTTGCTGCGCCACACAGCAAATTGTTTTTTGATCTCTTCCAGGGTTGGTTTAGTACATAAGGCTGGTTTAGTAACTGAGATGTGATCTGCTTTCATAAATCATCCCCCTTTCTGGTTGATTGGATGATCTATGTTAAGCCTTTCTTAATTTATTTTCATGCAGGCTCACCGGAAGGACACAGTACAGCAGAGAGGTCCTGGAGACGAGCCGAGGCAGCCTGCCTGCTGGTGAGCCGACCAAAGGGCCGGGAATCAATGAGCAGGATCTGTTCGTCGAGAAGATCACCGCCTATAGGTCGGCGGTCGGCCAGAGCCACATCGATCTTATCACGGCCTTCAGGGGCTTCCAGAATATCGCCAGGAGAAGGTTCGAGCAGGAGAGGGTGCAGGTCTGCCTCCCCCTGATTTACAGTAAGGACGTGCTCGGCCTGGTTTTTTTGGGTGAGAAGGAGAACCTGAAGCCGTACTCGAGGGAGGACCTGGAGATCCTCGATGCCATAGGCATCGCTGGAGCGATCGGGATGTCTAACGCCCTGCTTTTTGAGAGGGTCGATGCTCAGCGCCGCAAACTCGATGAGTTGAACAGGGACCTTGCGTAAACGCACTGTCTGCTGGGAACAACCCTTCATGAGCTGCAGATGGCCGAAAGAAAGGTGGAAATTCTGGAAGATATCAAGGCGACTCTCTGTAAATTCGTTCCTGCCACCGTAACCAAGGTGATGGAGATCTCCCCGACAGCCTCCCTCCCTGAATCGAAGGAGCAGGATGTATCAGTCCTTTTCATTGACATACAGGGCTATAGCCTGTTAAGTGAAAAATTGGACGGGGCCGGTCTCAATGCCATCGTGGAATTATATTTTTCGGTATTCATTGAGGCTATTTATGCGAATAATGGTGATGTGAATGAGACGACAGGAGACGGGCTCATGGTCATTTTTCACAATGAGGACAGGAAGGCGAATGCCTTGGAGGCGGTGCGAACCACATTGATGATAAGGGAAAGGATCGCGCAGATTGCCTGCAGGCCTGAGATAGTTGGTACCCTTGTGGTCAATATAGGGATCAACTCGGGTACGGCCTTCCTGGGTATCTCAACCTTCAAAAGCCTTACCGGTTGTCGATGCACCTATACTGCACGGGGTACGGTTACGAACGTGACGGCACGCATTAGCGCGTTTGCTTCCGGAGGTGCCATTCTTGTCTTAAAATCCACTGTGGACAGGCTGCATGAATATTTTACCTTTGATTCCCTGGGAAAATTAGCCTTAAAGAATGTATCGCCGGAGGTGGAGATTTTTTCTGTAGCTTCGTGTAGCCCACCATTTTCCCATTGACAAGTCCAGGTCAGCATGGTATGGTTTTAACACTCCTATTAGATTCCTAATAGAGTATAAAGAATGGAGAGCAGTATGATGAGCCAGAGAGACAGTAGAGAAAAAGTCACGATCAAAATTCCCAGGAGATTATACGAAGAGGTTATAAAATTAATTGCCGATACAGGTTTCAGTAGTGTGACAGAATTTGTTGTTTATGTTTTGCGGGATATTGTGGCCGGCGGGAAACTACAAAAACAGGATGCCTTGAGCCAGGAAGAAATGGAAATGATCCGAAAGCGGTTGCGGGCTCTGGGCTATATTCAGTAAGAATGGATGGGGAGAATAACATGATCAAACCACATGGAGGAACACTCATTAATCGGGTTCTGAATGAGCCGGACAGGGAAGCGGCCCTGGAAAAGGTCCGGAATCTGCCAAAGATCCCGGCCAGTCAAGATACCCTGACTGATATTGAAAACATTGCTGATGGGATCTTCAGCCCCCTTGAGGGGTTTATGAGTAGGGCCGATTTTGAAAGCGTTGTTGAACATATGCGATTAGCCAGCGGGATTCCCTGGACGATACCCATCACCCTGGACGTAAGCCGGGAAGTAGCCGACCAGTTGTCACTGGATTCCGAAATAGCCATCATGGATCCTCACGGTGAGGCAGCAGCAATTCTCTCTCTTGACGACAAATACTTTTATGACCGGGAGCGGTTAGCCCAAAAGGTGTTCAAAACCACTGAAGATAAACACCCGGGAGTTAAGAAGATCTATGCCATGGGGGAGGTCCTCCTGGGCGGAAAGATTGATCTGCTCAAAAGAAAACCCGACCCTTACGCCCGCTATAATCTATCTCCCAGACAAACACGGGCCATATTTAAAGAAAAGGGCTGGCATACCATCGTTGCCTTTCAAACCAGAAACCCGGTACACCGTGCCCATGAGTACATTCAAAAGTGTGCCCTCGAGGTCGTAGATGGTCTGCTCCTCCACCCGCTGGTAGGGGAAACAAAAAGCGATGACATCCCCACCGATATACGAATCAGGTGCTATGAGGTCATCGTTGATAAGTACTATCATCCGCAGCGTACTCTCTTCTCGGTCATGCCGGTCAATATGCGGTATGCGGGCCCCAGGGAGGCTATATTTCACTCGATCATGAGGAAAAATTATGGATGCACACATTTCATTGTCGGCCGGGACCATGCAGGAGTAGGGAACTATTACGGAACCTATGATGCTCACAATATCTTTCAGGAATTTGACCCCAAAGAGCTGGAAATCACACCCTTTTTCTTTGAACATACCTTTTACTGCAAGGAATGTGGGGGAATGGCTTCAAACAAAACATGCCCTCATGACAGCAGTGCGCATGTATTTTTAAGCGGAACCAAGGTGCGGGAAATGCTCAGCCGCGGCGAGATTCCTCCTCTGGAATTCACCCGGCGGGAAGTGGCTGAAATTTTAATTCAAGGGCTTCGTCAAACACAGGCCTAAACCAAGCTTTTAACCTTGCTATTGTTACTTGCTATTGTTAAGGGAGGCATTGATTTCTTATGAAATATAACGGCGGACAAAAAGGCTTCACCCTCTGGTTTACCGGCTTGTCCGGTGCCGGTAAAACGACCATAGCTCAAAAAATCGAACAGATGCTCAGGGATAAAGGGCTTAAGGTGGAATTGCTGGACGGCGATGTTGTTCGTACCAACCTCAGCAAAGGATTAGGATTCAGCAAGGAAGACCGCGATATAAATATAAAACGAATCGGCTTTGTCTGTCATCTCCTGAGCCGCAACGGCGTCATTGCCATTGCCTCAGCCATTTCCCCCTACCGGGCGGTCAGGGATCATAATCGTCAGCTCATCGGAGACTTCGTTGAGGTCTTTGTAAAATGTTCTCTGGATACCTGCATTAATCGGGACGTTAAGGGACTATACAAGAAGGCTCTGGCCGGAGAGATTAAGAACTATACGGGAGTTTCCGACCCTTATGAAGAGCCGCTCAGCCCGGAAGTAGTGGTTGAGACGGATAAGGAATCAGTGGAAGAAAGTGTAGGCAAAATTCTGAATGCCTTGCAGAATCTCGGATACCTGGAGGCTATGGGAGAAAACCTGGCCGCTGCCGGGCAATCAACCGAAGGCGATGATGTTTACACTGAAGAGGAAGAGGAAAAAATAAAACAGCGGTTACAGGATCTGGGATATATCTGATCATGACCTGGCTGCCGAAGCTCAAAGGAATATTCAGGTCTCAAAAGGTCTTTGTCATCGGACTGGATGGAGTGCCCTATACCTTTCTTACTCATCCGAAAAACGACGGCAAATTTCCCAGGATGCAGGCCTTCTTCCATGATCCGAAGGGATCCTTTCTACGGATGCGTTCGGTAATTCCAACGGTCTCCTCTGTGGCCTGGTCATCTTTTATGACCGGGCGAAACCCGGCCAAACACAACATCTATGGTTTTATCGATCGAATACCGAATCCCTTTGAGCCTTACATACCGACCAATTCCAACATGCAATGCAGCGCCCTGTGGCACATTTTAAGTGAGGCCCGGAAGCGGGTGATAGTCATGAATGTGCCGGTTACCTATCCGCCGAAGCCGGTACATGGGATTCTGGTGTCCTGTTTTTTGACTACCAAATTAGAAAAGGCAGCTTATCCATCCTCAGTTATTACTCAGCTCAAGGATTTGGGCTACCGGATTGATGCGGATGCCTGGCTGGCCAGAAAGGACAGGCAAAAATTCCTTGAGGACTTAGACATGACCCTGGAAAGGCGCTTTGCCACAGCCAGGCATTTTCTCCGTCAAGAGGAATGGGATTACTTTCAGCTTCATGTCATGGGTACAGATCGTATTAATCATTTTCTCTGGGATGCCTGGGAGGATGATGACCCTCGATGGGGCACTGAATTTATCCGCTTTTATCAGAAGATCGACCACCTCGTAGGTGAGCTTTATGACCAGTTTGTAAAGCCGCATCCGGAGGTTCAATTTATCCTGCTCTCAGATCATGGATTTTGTAGAATTCGGCAGGAGGTTTATGTAAACCAATGGCTCCGGGAAAAAGGCTGGCTTAAATTCTCTTCTGAGAAGAAGGCATCCCTCAAGGAGATGCACCGCGAGACCATGGCCTATAGTCTTATTCCCGGCCGCATCTTTCTCAATCTTGAGGGGCGGGAACCTTGTGGTTGTATAAAGCCTGGTACGCACTATGAGAGTGTTCGCGACCAGTTAATTGAATCCCTGATGGAGATGAAAGATCCTGAAGCGGGAGAGGTTATCCTGGAAAGGGTGGTGAAGAGAGAGGAAATTTACCATGGTCCGCATCTGGATAAAGCTGCGGATTTGATTGCCATCCCTAAGGATGGATACGACCTCAAAGGCAATCTTGATCGGCCCACTTTAACCGGCAGAACTGAATTGACAGGCATGCACACGTATCATGATGCCTTCTTCCATATCAAGGGCAGGAAAATCGCAGAGACCGACTTTGATATATGCGCCCTTGCTCCCACCATTCTGAAACTCATGGATGTACCTATCCCTCCCG
>JBLIRT010000049.1:0-16801 GCA_049472445.1 bacterium | reverse complement strand
CGGTGATCTCCTTTGCTATTGAACCAAAAGCCAAGGGAGATGAGGATAAAGTCAGTGGTGCTCTTCATCGTCTCTGTGAAGAAGATCCCACCCTGAGCATCTCCCGAGACGAACAGACCAAAGAGTTTATTCTTTCAGGAATGGGCCAGATACATATTGAAGTGACAGTCGATCGAATGAAGAGAAAGTTTGGAACGGAGGTCATCCTGAAAACTCCAAAAGTCCCCTATAAGGAAACTATCCGAGGGACTGCCAAGGTGCAGGGAAGATATAAGAGGCAGTCCGGCGGCCGGGGCCAATACGGTGATACATGGATTGAAATTGAACCCCTTCCCCGTGGCGGAGGATTCGAATTTGTCGATAAAATCGTCGGCGGTGTCATACCAAGGCAGTATATACCGGCGGTTGAAAAGGGGATTATCGGAGCTATGGAAGAGGGGATCTTGGCAGGCTATCCGGTCACCGATGTGAAAGTTACCTTGTATGACGGCTCCTTCCATGCGGTGGATTCTTCTGAAATGGCCTTTAAGATCGCAGGCTCTATGGGATTTAAGAAAGGATTTATGGAATGTCGCCCTACCCTTTTAGAACCGATTATGAAGGTGTCGGTTTTTGTTCCCGAAGAGTTTATGGGTGATATCATGGGTGACCTTAATTCTAAAAGGGGCCGCATTCAAGGAATAGATTCCAAGGGGCACTATCAGGACATTCGAGCTGAGGTTCCTATGGCTGAAATGTTGAAATATGCTCCTGACCTAAGATCAATGACTGGAGGAAGGGGCTCCTTTGCTATGGAATTCTCCCACTACGAAGAGGTTCCAAGTCATCTCTTAGACAAGGTTGTGGCTGAGGCTAAAAAAGAAAGAGAGGAAAAAACATAAAGAGGAGAAAAGAAATCCATGTCAGGACATTCAAAATGGAGTTCAATTAAACATAAAAAAGCAGCTATAGACGCTAAAAGAGGAAAAGCCTTTACGAGGGTAATCAAAGAGATCACGGTGGCGGCCAGAATGGGGGGAGGTGATCCGACAGCCAATCCCAGACTTCGGGCAGCCATTGCTAACGCCAAGACTGTCAATATGCCGCAGGATAATGTCACCCGAGCCATTAAAAAGGGAACGGGAGAATTGCCCGGTGTCTCTTATGAAGAGGTTACCTATGAGGGATATGGACCTGGCGGTGTGGCTATTATGGTGGAGATCATGACCGACAACAAGAACCGTACTGTGGCCGAGATGCGTCATATCTTCTCCAAGCATAACGGCAACCTCGGGGAATCGGGATGTGTCGCCTGGATGTTTGATAAAAAGGGCTTGATTGTCGTCGATACTGATAAGGCTGATGAGGATCAGCTTATGGAAATTGTTCTGAATGCCGGTGCTGAAGACATGCGGAGGAATGGAGATGTCTTTGAAATCATAACTCTGCCTGAAGAGCTGTTACCGGTACAGGAGGCTATTGACCAGGAAGGTATTGAGATATCTGTTGCTCAGGTCAGCCGGATACCTCAAACTACCGTGAGATTAGAAGGCAAACACGCCGAACAGATGCTCAAGTTGATGGAAAAGCTGGAAGATCACGAGGATGTCCAAAATGTCTTTGCCAACTTTGACATCCCTGACGAAGTTATGGAGCAGTTAGAGGAACAATAATTGAAAGACCGGAGTCAGGGTTCTGAGCTCTCCGGCTCTTGACCTCACTGTTTCATTCCGAACTATGAGCGCGGAGAACATACATGCGAATCATGGGCATTGATCCAGGGATTGCTCACACGGGATACGCGATCATTGAAAGTCAGGACCGGCAGCCCCTCCTCCATGATCTTGGTGTTATCAAGACTTCCCCAAAAGCATCTTTCCCGGACCGGCTCCAGATGATAGGTACCTCTCTGAAAGAAATCATTGAAAGATATCAGCCGTCTGAAGTATCGATTGAGGATATCTTTGTGGCTTCCAATCCTCAATTAGCCTTAAGGTTAGGGCAGTCCAGGGGAGTGGCTGTATATGTATCATGCCAGCTCCAGGTGAAAGTTTTCGAGTATACCCCTCTTCAGGTCAAAGAGGCCATCGTTGGATATGGAAGGGCCACCAAAGATCAGGTCAGAAAAATGGCTAAGATTCTTCTTAATTTAACTCACTTGGCGGTCCATGATGATGCTTCGGATGCTCTGGCCCTGGCCATTTGCCATTACCATACCTCACAATTACGCTACCATGTATCGAGAAGCTTATGATAGCCCATCTTCACGGTGTTCTGGAAACCAAAAATACGGAAAGTATTATTATTGAAATCCAGGGGATAGGATATCTGGTCTCAATTCCCCTTTCGACCTTTTACCAATTGCCGGAACCGGGGGAAAGGGTAAAGCTTTTCATCTATACCCATCTTCGCGAGGATTGCCTGCAACTTTTCGGTTTCATGACCATGGAAGAGAAGAAAACCTTTGAGCTTTTGATTAAAGTCAGTAAAATCGGTCCCAAATTAGCCCGAAATGTTCTCTCCCATATCTCAGCTGAAGAGCTTCAGGTTGCCCTCTTGTCTTCAGACATACATCGGCTGAATTCTATTCCCGGTATTGGTGAAAAGACCGCTCGACGGCTTGTACTTGAACTGAAGGACAAATTGCCAATAGCCGGTGATAAGGCCTCTCACCTGGTTCAAAAGGCAACCCAACCTTTCTTTTCCCAGGGAACCACCTCGATATGGGAAGATGCCGTTTCCGCCCTGGTAGGGCTTGGATATAACCGACTGCTGGCCGAGCGGACTGTTAAGCAAATCATGCAGAGACAAATCCCCTCGGAGCTTTCAATCGAGGAGCTGATTAAGAAGGCTCTCTATCACCTGGTAACATGAAGATAAGGGAAAAAACCAGTATGAGAAATCCTCTCATTTCGGGGAACCAGATAGATGAAGATGTTTCCTTTGACTTGAATTTGCGTCCCCAAAATTTCAGCGATTATATTGGGCAAAATCAAATCAAGGAGAATCTGACGGTGTTCATGCAAGCCGCTAAACAGCGCGGTGAAGCTTTAGACCATTGCCTGTTTTATGGCCCACCGGGTATTGGGAAAACATCCCTGGCTTATATCATATCCCGGGAGATGGGAGCCAATCTGCGTACTACCGCCGGTCCGGTCATAGAACGTGCAGGAGATCTGGCTGCTATTCTCACCAATCTCAGGGATATGGATGTCCTTTTCATTGATGAGATTCATCGGCTTGCTCCCTCGGTGGAAGAAATCCTCTACCCGGCTATGGAGGATTTTAAGTTAGATATCATTATCGGACAAGGACCTGCGGCCAGATCCATTAAGATCGATCTGCCCCGATTTACCCTGGTAGCTGCCACGACCAGGGCGGGATTACTAACATCTCCCCTGCGCGACCGCTTCGGGGTTATCGGCCGATTGGAATTCTATACCTATCAGGAATTACAGGTAATCATCAACCGATCAGCCAGAATTCTCGACATTCCGATAGATCCAGCCGGCGCTCAAGAGATAGCCAGGCGATCCCGCGGAACACCCCGAATTGCTAACCGAATCCTTAAACGGGTCAGGGATTTCGCCCAGGTTATCGGAAACGGACGAATCACGCTGGAAATTGCCAGAGATGCACTCGTGAAGTTAGAGGTGGATGATGCGGGACTCGATAAGATGGATCAGAAGTTTCTCCTGACCATTATAGAAAAATTTCATGGAGGGCCGGTAGGCTTGGAAACGATAGCTGCAGCCATTCATGAAGAGAAGGATACCATTGAAGATGTTTTTGAACCTTATTTGATCCAGGAAGGATACCTGCAAAGAACTCCACGGGGGAGAATAGTCACCCGCTCAGCCTTTGAGCATTTCCATATTCCCTATCCCTCCGAGGCTTAAAGCCTCCCGCCAGAGCAGTGATCTCTCCGGCAGGCACTCATCACTTGTTGCAGGATGTAACTGTTCGCCGTGGTATAAACACCTGAGCTTTCTTTTCCGGTTTCCAGAAGAGAGTTACTCCACCGCATCCTGCTCCTGCTCTCTATCCAAGTTCACCCCCCCTATCTGATAGCCTTTCCGGGCCTTGTTGGTGAGATGTCTGACCCGATCCTGAAATTTCTTTGTGATCTCTCTGCTTTCATCTTCACTCTTAATAACATGAGGGGTGATCAAAATGATTAATTCAGTCTTATTAACGGTATCAGAGGTGTGGGAAAACAGGTATCCCATCAGGGGAATATTCATCAGAAAGGGGATCCCGTTCTTGACCTTTGATTTCTGTTCCTTCACCAGCCCCCCGATGATCAAAGTCTCCCCACTATGGACAACTACGTTGGTTTCCGCCTTGCGGGTATTAAATTTGAAGGTCTCCAGGTTATTTACTATGGCCGGGAACCCCTGACTCACCTCCTGAAGGAGTTGGAGGGAGACTAATCCCTTTTCATTAATTTTAGGAGTAAAGCTTAAGATGATACCGGCAGACTTATATTCATACGATGTTGACGTTTTATTGCCATTCTGGTCAAAATTATCTCTCGGAATCGGATAGTCATCGGTTATTTCTATTTTGGCTTCCTGATTGTCCGTAGCCAGAATATGAGGGCTGGACAGGACATTAAATTTATTCTCTTCAATTTTTGAGTTTAAAAGAGCAAAGAATTGATCCTGCTTGGCCAGCATATAATTAATACCGGGGAAGTTCGCATTCCAATTGATGCTACTGATGCTGCTTTGATTGATTGAGTTAATGCCTCCTCCAAGGTCCTGCCCGATACGGTAGCTGACACCATCCGAAGCAGTACCTCTTAATGACCAGTCCAGGCCGAATTCCTTGACATCATCTATGGTGATCTCCGCCACGAGAACCTCAACCAGAACCTGTCTCGGCTGAATATCCAATTTTTTGATAGTTTCCAAAACTGCCGGGTAATTCCTCGGCGAAGTAGTAATAATGAGAGCATTAATATCCTCAGCAGCTACGATCGATACTTCGCCTTCTACCTCGTCCCCCGTTCCTAAAAAGGGTGGCAGAAGGGGTTGCCCTCCTGGTCCCGCTGGAGGAACCCCTGGCTGAGCTCCCGGTGGAAGCTGAGGCACTATCGGGAATTTTCGCTGATCTTTTTTGACATCCCGCTTTTTATAAATAGAATTTAAGGTATCAGCCAGTTCTTTAGCATCTCCGTTTTCCACATAATACACAAAAACCTTCTCCTTTGGCTGATACAAAGGCTTATCGAGCTCCTGGACAAATTTCAAGAGCCTTTTCATATTCGAGCAGGTGTCATTTAAGATCAAAAGATTGAGCTCATCGTGCTGGATCGGATGAGGAGCTGATTTTGAAAGAAAGGGCTGCAATACCTTAACCATCTCCTTGACGGGAATATAATCCAAGGGAATGATCTGGGTCACAAAAGTCTCCTCCTCCGGGAGTTCGCTCTCCGTCTTCCCGGACATGACTTCAAGGGGATATCGTATGGCCTCCTTGGCCTGAACGACTTTAAAATAGCGGCCGGATGATACCAGAGTGAATCCGTTGACCTCCAAAACCGACTGCAGGATCTGAAAGAGCTCTCCCACAGGAACAGGTTTGGAGGTTTGCATGGTAATCTGTCCCTTTACTCCCGGTGCCATAATGTAATTCAAACCCAGAGCTTCACTGATGGTATTAATAATTTCATCGATAGGGGCCTGCTCAAAATTCAAGGTTACATATTCATCCGCGGCCATCTTTCCGGAAGCAAGGATCTGCTCTTGAATTTCAGCCGGCATTTCATCTATGAATGGTTCCGCATGACTCTGCGGTTCGTCCTGAGGAACATAGGGCTTAAAAAGCGTATGGGTTTCTTCATCTTTTTTATTCGTTATCACCTTTACGGCTGGTTTAGCCTCATCTGCCTGTTCCTTACCTGTGACGCCCGCACTCTCTTCATCGCTCCCTTTGCTCTCTTTAGGAGGCTCCCGTCTCCGACGGCCTCCGCCACCCATCTTTTCAACCTTGACCTTATATAAATCCTTCCTGCTGGCAATAAGGGGATCTTCCAGGGCCGTATAGCTTTTCCCCCGGTTAGCAGCGCAGGAACAGATAAGCATGCCTAAAAGAACAGCTAGAAAAAGGCGTATATAATTTCTCATAAAATTGACCTCCGGATCCTTCTTACCAGTAGAATTCTGTCATCATCTCACAACGTAGGCATATCTCTTCCACTCAAGATTAACTTCCGCCCGGTAAAGGCCTGAAAAACGGGTTACCCTGTCCTCCCGGTGGAAATGGGACTCTCTGCGGTGGATACCCTGGCATCTGTCCTGAAAATACCCCCACCGGCGGCCGCCCTGGAGGAACTTGTGCCCCCCCTCTCCCGCCTGGTGGAAAGGCCGGATAGCCAAAGCGGGGTTGCCCTATTCCACCCGGAGGTGGCTGATAAACCGGGAACCCCGGAGGCGGCGGATAAGCTGGTGAGTGTGGAAGATTCGAAAATTCTTCAGATGGGGGCTGACCAAACGGCAGCCTTTCCTTATTGTCCTCTTGACCCCTTTGTCTGAATTGTTCCTGCCCGGGAGTCGGCACATTTTTTTCAGCCAGACGTGAAGGCTCCCGTAAAAGCAATTCATACTCTTCCCCATTCTTACTTAAAATGACCCTATCAGGGGCAATGTCAACGACGGTGGACTCGCAAATCTGATCCCCTATGACATAGGTTCTTACCTTATCTTCGGTAACTCTTCCCGGTATCGGCGGAAGGGGAACCTCTCGTACTTCCCCGTTTCCCAATCTTACTTTTCGAAACCGCTGTTTTGGTTCCTCCCGGATCATACCTTTCATTAAGGCACTCTTTTTATCTCCCTGAATCATTATTCCGTAAAGGGTCGGCTCTTTCATGGCCGGCTGATGCCGTTCCGAGGGATATTGAGGAATCGTTTCCTTTTTGTCTGTTTCCTCCGGCTCGGGTGGGGGGGGAATCCATTCCGTTCTTTCCGGACGGAATAAATCCTTATCCGCAATCACATCATAGGTATAAAGAGCAGGCACATCATCTGCTCCATCTTCAAATTTGACCTCACCCTCGGTGATATTCTTAGCCAAAACGGAAATAGGCCCCTTCCATTCCTCATTGAATATCGATCGCCAAAGCTTATATACATTAATACCGAGAAGAAGTATAATAATGAAGAGTCCGACATTTATCCAAAAAGTCCGTCTCAACACGGGGCTCTCTCCTATGAAATACCGCTGCGGTTTAAAATAAAGCCAGAGATATCGATCGTTGCCTTAACATCCTTGGGGTCACGCGCCCGAACAACTCGAACATCCAGACTGGAAATACTTAAAAATTTTGAGTAAGTCTCAATTTGGTATAACAGCTCCTTTAACTTGGTAATGGTGCACTGAGTAGTAATCTGGACAGGGACTTCCAGGAAAATCCCTCTCTCCTTTGGCGTAATGATCCTCTGGCTGGCGATCATGAGATCAAATTCAGAAGCCATATCATTTAAAATAGTCTGTAATTCAGCCGCAGCTACAGCAGGAGTATCACCGGATAATAACTTCCGGTCGAAATCTGCTCTTTGTTTTTGCAGATATTCCAGGAAAGCCTGCTTGCCTTCCTTTTGAGCCACAATGGCTGAATTCTTGACTATCTTTTTCTTTTCCTGGCTAATCAGCTTTTCTATTTTTATATTATACGACAGAACCGAAACAAGGCCAAGGATAAACAGAGAAAGCCCGGCACTGACACCAAAAATTATGATAAACCTCTTCCTCTTCTTATCTTTGCTCTTCTTCACGACTCCCAACCCTCTCGATATCTGCTTTGATTTTAAAACGCTCCTTCCCTGGTCCCAACTTGGTGATACTGGAAGCAAATTGAACGTTTTGAAGCATGGAGGAAATTTCCAGCATGGGGATTAAGTTGGAAGGAGCTTCGGAATAGCCATTAATTTCTAATGTTTCATTGGAAACGTTGAGCCTGTCAAGCCAGGTATCAGCCGGCAATATACTGGTCAGCTCTTTGAGAAGGTTCAACTTGCTCACCTCAACATCTATAATCTTTTTGATCATGGAAAGTTCTTGTTCCACTTTTTCGATATCCTGAGACATCTTATTCACCGCTGCCACATCAGGCTGCAGGGCCTTGAGTTGTCTGGACAGCTCAGAGGAAACCAGCGATTTCTCATAGGTTAAGCCTAAAATCCAGCCCAGGGTCAGGATGATAATCAAAGCAAGAGATGTTATGGTAAGGGCTAAGTAGTTCCTCTTCCTTCTGGCTTTTCTCCCTTCAGGGAGGAAGTTCAGCATGAGCGGTTGATCATCCAACCCCCTGAGGGCAAGCCCTGTAGCTACGGCCAAACTGGAACTGATTTTGCCTGGAATCTTATCGGTAGCAATGTTCTTGAAAGGATTCACGATCCTGATCTGGGTGCCGGTATTTTTGATGATATACTCTGATACAAAACTGTCATAGGCATCAATTCCGGTAAGGATGAGGTCGTCGATTCTCCGCTCTTCGGTGATCTGGGGCACGGCATGTAAAGCAACCGTAAGCTCCCGAATAATATCCTGCCCCAATGTACTTACATCCTCATCGATGACCTCAGAAAAATAAGGATTCACCACATTCCCTGCGGATTTTAAAGAAGGCGAATCATGACCTTTTTCTGTATAGGCACCTTCGAGGCGGCTTTTATTCCGATCGAGGCTGCGGGATACCCTCATCTGCTTTCCTTCCATGATTCCAAGCTCTACCGTATCCTCACCAACATCAATAAAAGCGGTGAGTCGGCTTTCATCAAGGCTGTTTTGACTGACAAGTAAATTCATTCCGGCAATTGAGGTAATATCCATGACCGCCGACATGGTTTGTCCCGGTTCTAATAAACTCATAACCTTCTGCACATCATCTTTCCTGGCAATCCCCAGGAGCAACCGTAAGGTATTTTCATCCCTGCTTAAGATCTGGTAATCGAAAAGTACCTGCTCTACAGGAAAAGGAACATGCCTTTCCAACTCATAAGCCAGCATCTCCAACAGTTCCTTTTCATCGACCTTCGGCATGATAACCTCTTTCAAAATCACCTCTTTCTTGGGAAGGCCGATGACGATCTGATCCGGCTTAATTCCTCTTTCCCTGATAAAGTTCCGCAAGTCGAGAGCCAAAGGATCGATCTCATCTTCGGTGTTGCTTCTGCTCCCTGAAGGAGGATACTTCTTCATGAAGTAATCAATGAGCACAATATCTTTGAAGGTTCGTCCGAGGTGAACAACCCGAAGAGCATTATCCCGGAAATCGATGCCTACGCTCTGCTGTAAGTATAACAAGGTAACTCCCTCATGTTAATCATCATATTCCTGCCTGCTGGTCCCGGTTTGATTGGGATCATCGTATTCGCGAATGTAATTATCGTTCCAATATAATAACTTCCAATAGTCTGCATTTTTCCTGCCGCGCTGCTTGAAAAATGATGCCTTAATGGCCCTCTGAACAGGTGAGTCATTCATGACGGCTGTTGAAATAACGTAAAAATACGCAGTAGCCCCCTTATTATCATAACAACCACATTTTTCTGCCTTTTTTTCCTCTATCGTTTCAGGTAATTCAGCGATAAGCTCGATATTATAGAGAACCTGAATGGTCCCAGAGCTGGCCAAGTTTAATTTTATTAAATCTCTACTGACGCCCGCATTTTCTAACTCCGGTATTACATCAAAGTAACGCTTAAAGGTATTTACGATCCCCTTTTTGCGCTCCATCTCCTCTTCGCTGTCTCCATCCTCAATTCTCAACCCCCGGACCCAGCTTAATTCATCCATACTATCAAAATCCGCATCTTTACATTCATAACCCTGGTCATGTGATTTATACCAGTCATCTTCAGCCCCGATCCCCGGTAAGCTATAGCTGTCGTCAGAGTCTTTCCAATCTATGATGGAATAGGCAATCATACCTATCTCCTCGGTAAAGGCCTCGACTCCGCAATATTTTTCCAGGAATTTTTTCAAATTCTCTACATGTTTCTTTTCAGCTAACAGATTGAGAGGGTATTTATCAGCAGCAGTTTCAAAACGGTAATCACATGTCCCGCCACTCAATTCAAAAACCCTGCATTCCGGAGGGCTTTTACATTCATTACCCTCACCCTTGCCAAAGACCACTCTCTGAGTCTCAGGATCCCGGCATTGAGGTTCCAGGCTTCCGGAAACAGCCAATTCATATCTCCCAAGCTCTATCCCTCCCAGAGCCAGATAGTAGGCCTGGATTTCATCACGGAAATTCTTGGTCACTTCCACTTCTGTCCTCATGGAGTGAGCAAACTCGAGAGCGACAAAGCTTAAAAGAAGTAAAATCCACAAGGTCATCATCAAGGCAATCCCCTTCTCCCCCCTGCTCATTCTTTTCGCTCTCCTACCATAACAGGAATTTCCAAATGAGTGGTGACCTCCCGGTCATCTTCCGCCTGTTTTCGACGCATGGTCACTCGAATTCTTTCCGGCAGATTTTCAAGGTATTTATCCTGATTCTGGATATCTTCCAAACGATTCCAGTCATCATGCCATTCAGGCTCTTTCCCCTTCTCTTTCACTTTGCCGTGAATATCTTTTATTCCGTAATACTGAAAGCTGATCTCGACCACATCCGGGTATAACGAATAGGTAAAAACCTTCGGCCCTGAAGAGTCCTCATCACCGAAGCACACTGCTTCAAAAGGGTATTGATACAGCAAGGGGCACTCCCCCATGATCAGGCCCGGGTTATCATCCTCTTGACTCAGACAGTAAGAGACAAGACGTAAGGTTCCCCCTTTGAGGCGAGGGGAAATACCCGAAGCCGTAGTAACAAACCTCAATTTATCGGATTCTCCAATAAATACTACCGGCTGCTTCTGCCTATCTCTCTTATTCACTTTGCCGGAGGCCTCCGGATCAGCATCCCTATGTATTGTTATGCATGATTTCATATCCTGAACAAGGATACTAAAAACACATCTCATGCGCTGCTGTTCTTCCAGCCGCTGCTCACCCTTTTGCCACGAGCGACTGCCGAGCCTGAATCCCCCCATAATCACTCCCATGATGAGGGAAAGGATAGTCAGGGAAATGAGCACTTCAATGAGAGTAAAGCCGCTTGGTTGTTTACGTTTGTTCATCTTTTTTATAAAACATCTTTAACGTGACCAGCTCTAAGCTCTTGTCACCGGTACCACTCGGCCACAGAACACGAACCATGATTTTTTTCAGCAAGAAATCCTTTTGGTCACCTTTGGTGTAGTTCTTGGGATTTTCAGCCCAGGCGTCTTCAAGCTCCTGGACTATATAATCTTCATCCACGATTTCCCATCGATAACCCTCAAGGAGATCCTCTTCTTCACCGCTCCCGAACTCTCCCTGATGTTCCAGTTGCTCATAATCTTCCAGATAGAGGTAGCCCAAAACTTCATCCATCTTTTTCTGGGCGCCAATGACCGCTTTGGTATAATCCTCAGAGACTTTAGCCGAACGCAATGAGCCGGAAAAAAGTTGAAAGAGAGAAACCATCCCTACAGCCAGAATAGCCACGGCCACCATAACCTCTAATAAGGTAAAGCCGCCATTTCTTCTATTCCTCTTCATCTTTTCTCTCGACCCTGATCTTTCCGGTAACAGGATCCACATCAACCTTAAAGGCCAGGTTTGAATCTTCTATGGCCAAAATCACCCTGCCACCCGTACTTTCTCCCTTGGGATAAAAAATAATCCTGCCTGCCCCGCCCTCCATGTCTTCCTCGTCCTCATCTCCCGGCTGGTATGAGAGATGCACCTTTTCGTTTTTTATCGCTTTCGGCAAATCAACCTGGATCCTCTTCTCAAGGATATGTTGTCCACTGAAGGTATGGCCTGCCTTGTTTACAGGTTCGTCCCCGCCTGATTCGGCATCCTCACTTTTCCTCTCCACTTTGGTATACGAATAGGACTTTTGAGCAATAACGACGCTATACTCTTTCTTTCTGGATATGGCCATCTGTCTTGTGTATCTGAGGACAGCAGCAAATCTGCGAACGGCCGATCGCATTCTCATGTTATCTATGGATCGGCCGATCCTCGGTGCAGCCAAGCCGATGGTTGCTCCTATGATAAGGAGGACAATAATGAGTTCGATTAAAGTAAAACCCTTCTCTTTCCCGAGATGATTACCACTCATCTCTTCTGTTCCATATCATGCATTTCCCTTATCCCGGTGGAGAAACGTCACCCCGTTCAAAATCTCCTCCATCCTGATCATCCTGGTTGGAAATATCGTCATCAGTTCCTTCCATTCCATCAGGACCTGCGGAAATGATAATGAATGAATCGCTTCCATCATACCTGTAGGTATATTCATTACCCCAGGGATCTTTAGGAATCTTCTTCAAGTAAGGGCCATCCCATGAATTACCGGCACCGGGATTGCTTACTAAGGCCCGAAGGCCGCCGTCTCCCTCTGAAGGATAATGGTAATTATCCAATCGATAGGTGTCTAAAGCAGTCTCAAAGAGAGAGATTTGAGCCTTTACCGCCTGAACTCTCGACTTCCCGACCTTACTGAACATCCTCGGTGCGACCAGAGCTGATAAGAGCCCTATAATGATCATAACAATCAATAATTCAACTAACGTAAAGCCCTGTGAAGTTGATTTAAAAATAACTTTCAAATACTTATTCATATTACCCCCTCAAATAAATGTAGGGTCTGAGGGTTATTGCCTGTGATGCTTACGAAAACCCTAGACCCATCCAATAACCTGATGTTTTAAAATGGAATCTCATTGATTCCAAAAATAGCCACTAACATGGAAATGACAATAAAGCCGACGAATAGTCCCATGAACAGAATCAATACGGGTTCCAGCATAGAGACGAGGCGCTTTACCGTATTACGCGTTTCAGTGTCATAGGTATCTGCAATTTTAAATAACATTGACTCCAACTGGCCGCTTTCCTCTCCGACATCGATCATATGAATAGCCATGGCCGGAAATAACCGGCTCTGCCGCAGAGGTTCAGATATTTTTTCACCCTCTTTAATTCTCCCCTGAATCTCCCGAACAGCTTTTGATAAGACCGCATTCCCAATGATGTCCTTAACAATAACCAGGGATTGGAGAATAGGTACTCCACTTTGAACAAGAGTCCCGAGCGTTCTTGAAAATCTCGAGACTTCAATCTTTTGAGTCAAATCCTTCCATATCGGCAGGCGTAATTTCCACGAGTCCCAGACCCACTTTCCTTTTTCACTCTTAATGTAATATTGCCAGGAGAAAAACAAACATAAGAGTATTCCCAAAAGGAGCCACCAGTAATTAACCAGGAAGCCACTTACTCCTAACAGGATTTTGGTGGGTAGGGGAATAGTCTGCCCCATATCAGCAAAAATCTGGGTAAATTTAGGGACTACAAAGGTCAAGAGAATAGCAACCGCTCCTCCTCCCACTACCGTTAAAATGGACGGATATATCAAGGCCGAAGTTACATTTTCTTTTAAGGCCTGTGAAGATTCCAGAAATTCTGATAATCTCATCAAAACATTTTCCAACACACCACCTGACTCTCCTGCCTTGACCATACTGATATAGAGTCTGGAAAAGACTTTCGGGTGCCGAGCCAGGGCATCAGCAAAATGGCTTCCACCGTGAACATTTTTCTGAACATCAGCAACCACCTGTCTGAGCCTTTTGTTTTCCGTCAATTCAGTCAATATGGTCAGACTCTTATCCAAGGGCACACCCGATGAGAGGAGAGTGGCCAATTGATTGGTAAAAACCAGAACATCCTTTCCTCTGATTCTCTGCCCAAATGAGAAAAGGGATTTCCTTTCAGAAAGAGAAATGTTTCCCTTCTCTTCAACCTTAATGGGGAAATAATCCGATTCTTGAAGCCGATTGATAACAACTGCCTTACTCTTGGCCTCAATATTCCCGGTTACAACCTTGCCTAATCGGTCTGTTGCCTTATAGGTAAAGACTGCCATGAAAACATGTACCTTACTAAATTACAAAGGGGAATTTTCTCTACAGGTCAATGGCATCAAGAACTGTTGCCTCATCCTCCTGGGTAACTCGTAAAACCTCCTCAAGGGTGGTTATCCCTTTCCTTACCTTCTCCCATCCATCATCCCTGAGGGTTTTTATTCCCAACTGAATCGCCTTCTGGCGGATCACGCTGGCCCCCGTCTTTTCAATGATAAGCCTTCTGATCTCCTCATTAATCAACAGTAATTCGTAGATACCGGTTCTCCCCTTATATCCTGTACCTTTGCATTCCTCACACCCTTTCCCCCGGTAGACCAGAAATGGCTCTTTCTCCGCAATATTCATCCTGGACAGTACCTTCTTGTCCGGAACGGCCGGCTGCCTGCATCGTTTACAAATGGTTCTGATCAGCCTTTGAGCCAGAATCCCCTCCAGACATGAGGCTACGAGGTAACCTTCCACTCTCATATCCAGAAGCCGCGTGATGGCACCACAGGAATCATTCGTATGTAAGGTGGAAAAAACGAGATGCCCGGTAAGAGCAGATTGAATGGCAATTTCTGCTGTTTCAAAATCACGGATTTCCCCTATCATCATAATGTCCGGATCCTGGCGGACAATTGACCTTAATCCACTCGCAAAGGTGAGACCTATCTTCGGAGCAACCTGGATTTGATTTACTCCACTCAATTGATATTCCACGGGATCCTCAACGGTAATGATCTTTTTATCCGGAGAATTGATTTTATCCAGAGCTGCGTAAAGAGTAGTGGTTTTACCGCTTCCGGTCGGGCCGGTAACCAGGATGATCCCATAAGGTTTTCTGATCAGGCCTTCAAACTGATGCAATCGTTCCGCAGGAAACCCAAGCTCTTCTACGGTCAGCATGATACTGCCTCGATCCAATATTCGCATAACGACACTTTCCCCGTACAGCGTCGGCACTGTGGATACGCGCAAATCCACCTTCCTGCCGCTGACACGCAACCTGACCCTCCCATCCTGAGGAAGTCGCCTTTCGGCAATGTTTAAATTAGCCATAATCTTCACTCGAGAGGTAATGGCCGCCTGGAGTCTCTTAGGTGGAGATTCGATATCGTGAAGAATCCCATCTATCCTCAACCGAACGAGTACCTTATCTTCGAAGGGCTCAATATGGATATCGCTGGCCCCATCCTCAATTCCCCTGGTGATAATCAAATTGACGAGTTTAATGATGGGCGCTTCAGAAGCCATATCACGCAGCTGATCTATATCCTCATTATCCCCGCTTGTCACAAGCTGCATCTCGTCATCAGCCATGTCCCCGATAATTTGCTCCATGGTGCTGCTTCCCCCATACTGCTTCTCAATAGCGGCCAGAATATCACTTTCCTTAGAAATATATACCTTAACCTTTCGGTTGGTAAAAAGAGCGATCTCATCAATAGTGGGAAAATCCAGAGGATCGGCCATGGCCACCAATAAGGTATTGTCTCTGATTTCCAAGGGGAAAACTTTATTCTGCTTAAGAAACTTTGGGGGAAAATCAATGTCTAACAATGGTGCCTCCGGATATTGGGAGGCAGGCAAAAAGGGCACATGTAAATACTCACTCAGAATAAGGCACACATTTTCTTCAGAAATAAGACCTAAATCCACTAATGCCTTCTCAAGGGGCTTTCCAGAACTCTTCTGCTCTTCAAGAGCTTTATCCAAGTCCTCCTGGTTAATGAGCTTTCGATCAAGAAGAAGCTCATACATTTTATTCCTGTTGTACCCGATCATGAGATTCTCAAAACAGCTACCAATAATGAAGTAAACAAAGGCTTTGATTTTGAATACAAATTATTTACAGTATAGCTTAACTAAAATCTTAAGTCAATGGCAAATTCTTATCCATTAATCCACTATATCATTGACAAATAATAATTATAAGGCTAAAAAGGAAATGAAAAAACTGTCTACAAGCATACCACTGAAAGTACTCCTGTCAACTTAAATGATTAAGGGTGATTTTTCCTCCTGTGGTCGTGCTTCTTCTTCCATCTGGGCCAGGTATTGGATGTAAGCCCTCGGCCCGGATTTTTTCTGGGCATGAGTGGCTAGAAATTGCTGAAAAACAAGCATACCTTCTAAAATCATCTCATGTGAAAACTCTCTTTCCCCGAGTATGAAGGTACTAATGACCGTTTTCATGACACTTTCCACTACTCCCACCCTGTTTAAGAGAATATCATCAGATTGAGATCCACCCCCCTTGTACTGGCCGATAACCCTATCTGCAGCTTCTCGTATATGCTGATCCTCGTAGTAGGGGTCTCGGGTAACCTTCTCACCGATTCTTCTCTCCAATTGGGAAACAAAATATAAGATACGCTTCTGATGCTCATTCAAATCCTCGAATCTCACATAATGCTTCGATTCCTCTTTCCTCCTCCTATATTGTAAACTGGCCGTTTTAAAGGTACAGGTACTTGGGCAGGCTTCGGTCATCTGCTGGCCGCAACAAAATGAACATATCTTTCCACCTCGAATTGAGCAATACCTTTTCCCCTTTTTTTGACCACAAAGAGTACATTTTTCACTTGCCATACACATTCCTTTTCTATCTTTTGCTTCTTGTCCTTCTGAAATGATGGATAAAATCTGATCCATCCCTCCATAAGGTAAAATACCAGCTTATAAGGAAATAATCAATAAAAAACAGGGAAATCGTGCCGCTCTCCGGATTCATCTGCTCAGATGTTCCCCATCTTCTCTCCAACCAGGATGGGAAGGGTGGGGGGGTCGCTGGAGCGGCATAGGGAGTCTTTTGATGAAGCTTCGAGGCTGTGCTGAGCGTTAAAAATGGCCGTTGTCTGAGC
>JBLIRT010000048.1:0-17046 GCA_049472445.1 bacterium | reverse complement strand
CCCAGGCAGTATTCGGGTGTGAGAAGGGGGAGGGGCTGTGTTGCTTCAGGTGATATTTTTTGGGCGGCAAGACCAAGATAATAGAAAAAGGAGGCCATGTCCCCGTCTCCTTCATCAAGCTGGTACCACAAAGAAGAAAGCCTGTTGGCCTCAAGATAGCTGGCCAAAAGCACGGTTTTCCCGGAGCCGGCCGGTGCGTTTATCCAAATGACCGGCTTTTTGCGGCCCTGATCCAGAAGATGAAAGAGCCTTTCTCGTGACAGGGCTCCTGAAAGAGCGGGACGGGTTATCTTCATTATGGGGGGTATTTCCCCTTGTAGCATTTTTACCGGCCCTTACATGGAATTAATAATTCCAATTAATTATTCACTCTGGATTCAGGTTAAGAAGGCTTTTTACCGGGAACCTTTTCCCAGTCCTTTAAAAACTGATCAATCCCCTTTGCGGTCAGGGGATGAACCAGCAACTGCTGGATCACTTTGAAGGGAATCGTGGCGATATGAGCGCCGATCAGGGCAGCCTGAAGGACATGTATGGGATTCCTGATGCTGGCTACAATAACTTCTGCTTCATAACCATAGTTTCGATATATGGTTATAATGTGTTCTACAAGCTCCATGCCGGTTTGCCCGACGTCATCCAGACGGCCGACAAAGGGGCTGACATAGGAAGCTCCCGCTTTGGCCGCCAGGAGTGCCTGGCTGGCAGAGAATATTAAGGTCACGTTGCAGTGAATCCCTTCTGAGGCGAGCTTCTTCGTAGCTATAAGTCCCTCCCTGGTTATGGGAACCTTAATGACAATATTATCAGCAATTCTGGCCAGTTCCCGGCCTTCCCTGACCATTCCTTCCGCCTCAAGGCTCACAACTTCTGCACTGACCGGCCCCCTGACTTCCTGACAAATCTCTTTTAGAATATCCTGAAACTCTCTTCCTTCCCTTGAAATAAGGGTGGGATTCGTTGTAACGCCGTCCAGAATGCCAAGAGAATTTGCCTCTCGTATCTCTTCAATATGAGCGGTATCGATAAAGAATTTCATGCCTCGCCCCTTTTTACATCGGATTTTGTCTTTATTCTTACCTTAGGCCGGGGATGGCCGGCCGCAAGTGTTTCATTATTCATAGGAAATCAAATCAGTTCAATATCTACATCAAGGGAGTTTATCCATTTTTTAATAAGGACTTTCATATTCTTCTCCTGGAATTGTTTCCATTTCCGCTGTACTTCATCATGGCTCCTCACGATTTCGACAAATTTCCTCAGCGGCCCCCGATGTGTTAGAGCAAGCTCCAGTTTATCTCTTATGTTTTCATCATCAATGAGTTTTAAAAAGTTTTCACGGATTTTTATCCGCTCTTCAGGAGATAGGGGAGGGATTATTAAGAATTTTTCAGAATCACTATAATCGATTTGTGAGGCAGTTTCATCTGCACAATAATCTTCCGAGACTTTCACTATTTCACCGCTGAGGAGATCAAGATAGTAATAGATGCCTTCCCACTCATTTTCAAGGGCCTCTATCAAATCAGGTATCTCAACGCGTATCTTTTTCATAAAGCCTTAAAAACCTCCCTTTGATTTTCCTCCCGAAGGGTTTAGACACGAAAAGTATTTCATTTTGTTTATCTTTATTCCTTTCGGAATAACCTCTTTCAAGATCTCATGGAAAGAGAGGAATTTTCGTTCATTTTTTAGAAAGCCAGGCCATTCCTCAAGCCGTTGATAAAGAGATCTTCTCCCCTGAATTCAACAGGTGTGACCGGGCCGTATGATCACCTTTCCTGCTCCGATTAGAGAGGACCACCCTATTTATCCGATACAGGTAATAAAGATAACGTAAGCACAGATTCCATAGGTTCTTTATATATCAAAATTGCAGGTATAAATAAAGATAAAAATGACGACCTGGCATGGGATGTTAGTTACTGATTCTGATCAGCTTATCGAAAAGGTGAGCGCTGTCTTCAAGACGGAAGATATACCTTTGGAATTAGATTCGGTCACATCAGAAGAGTTGCTTTTGAGAGCGCTGGAGGTGAAAGAGCCTGATCTTCTTTTCATCCATCATCATCCTCCGTCTCTTGACGTGTTGAGAATAATTCGAAGGGTGAAATCAGCCCCATTTTCAGGCGAGATTTTGGTTATAGCTTCACCATCTGATGAGAGGGTGGCCGGTCAGGCTATCATAGAGGGTGCCTTTGCCTACTTTCTTGATATTTCCGATCACTATGAAGCCTTTCTCCTTTTGGTCAAAAGAATGATCAACTCTTTAAGGCTGTCCCGGAGAGAATATGTTCCTTCTCTTTCTCTGGAAGAAAGATTGAGAATCCTGGATCGCTTCAGCTCATTTGTAGCCCATGAATTAAAGAATCCCTTCACGACCATAAACAATGCCCTTTACTTTTTGAAGAGAAAAATCCCCGCTCTGGCTGATCCCGTATTTCAGAAGTATATTTTGATAATCGAAAATGAGCTCATGAACTCAAATAAGTTTCTGTCAAATCTTACGAGCGTTACCCAAAAAAAGCCTGTGGCTCTATCTCCCTTACAAGTCAATGAGATTTTACAGGGCCTGATAAGCCAGATTCCTCTCTCTAAGAAGATCACGGTTGATCTGCGCTTAGATCCAAATCTTCCCATAAGCTTAATCGATAGAGAGAGGATTCAGCTTGCTTTGTATCAGGTTATTCGAAATGCAATTCAAGCCATGCCTGAAGGGGGAAATCTCATACTCCAAACTGCTCATGTGTATAATATGATTGAAATACAGGTTACTGACCAGGGTACAGGAATTGAGAGGGATTATTTACCCTTTGTATTTGAGCCCTTTTTTTCCACCAGGCCCCGGCAGACCGGATTGGGACTGACTTTGGCCAAGGCGGCCGTCGAAGCCCATGAGGGGAAGATTTACCTCGACAGCCGTCCTGGTCAGGGGACAACATGTATCATGCACCTGCCGGTAAGAACGTAAAGAATTTTCAGCTCTCAGGATAGTATCCTTTCTCAAGGAAAAGGTTTTCTCTGCCTCGATCATATTAACCTATTGATAATATATAATAAAATATGGTATAGTAACCTTCTTGCGAGTTCGAAGTATTCCCCATTGCCTTTATTTTCAAGGCATGTGAAGTTTTTTCTTATTAGACCGGAAGAAGAGATAAGGGAAGGTTTACTTCCATGATATATGGTTTAATCCGCGCCCGTTAAGAAAGGAGGCCCATGAAATGACGAAAGAGGATATCATAAAGGCTATTTGGAATGAATTACCGAATCTTAAGGTCACTGAAGCACGATGTATCTATGAAACCACTATCAAGGTCATGAAAGATCGGCTCTCAAAGGGTGAAGATATTGAACTGAGGGGATTCGGGAATTTCGTTATGAGAGCTAAAAACCCAAGAGTAGGAAGGAATCCCAGGACGGGGGATGAGGCTGAGATATGCAGGCGGCGGGTGGTTACCTTCAGACCCTCAAAGATATTCCGGGAGATAGTTAATAATAATCAAAAGAACGGGTGATGCCTTGCCGCCTGAACCTTTTTTTAAAACTTTCTCGAGGCTGCCTTATGACCGGCTCATAAGGTGCCGAAGAGCTTCCACGCCAACTTTCATGAGATGTTCTTCACCGCGAAGGATACTGTCCGGCTGTATCCGGCCTTCCTCCTCAACACCCCGGTTGATAACTGCACAGGTAATACAACCGGCCCTCAACCCGAGGGCATTGCAGACAGTGAAAAGGGCGGCTGATTCCATCTCATAGTTAAGAACACCGAGCTTCTGCCACTCCTTGAGAGTACCTTGAAGGCGTTTTATGACATAGTGAGAAAAGGTATCATACCGTTCCTGTCCGGGATAAAAGGAATCAGAGGAGGCTGTAATCCCGAGGTGATGAGGAAGAGCCAGCTTCCCTGCGGCCGTGACCAGAGCGTGAAGAACCTCGTAGTTGGCGACAGCGGGATAGGCAAGAGGTGCATAGTGCCTGGATGTGCCATCAAGCCTCACGGAAGCTGTAGTGATGATGATATCCCGGACATGGACGTAATCCTGAATAGCCCCGCTGGTACCAAGGCGGATGAAGGTATCTACCCCGAGCTTGGCCAACTCTTCAACTACAATAGCCGTCGATGGGCCGCCGATGCCAGTGGAGACGGTTAAGACAGGAGCCTTATCCAGATAGCCCAACCAGGAGGTAAATTCCCGGTGCTCAGCCATGAGTCGGGCCTTGGCATCGACGTATTGAGCTATCTTTTCAACCCGTTGGGGATCTCCCGGCAGAAGGGCAAACCTGGCACCTTCCAGCATCTTTTTCGTGAGTTTGAGGTGATAAACCGTTTCCATAGGTGTAAAAGTCAACCTTTGGGGCCATATTGAACAAGATGATCAACCCCGGAGAACCGGGAAAAGTTTTTCTGGAACTTTTGAGCCAGAGATCTTGCCTGTTGATCATAAGCCTGTTTGTCGGACCAGGTGGATTTCGGATCCAGAAGATTTTGAGGGATGTCAGGGCATGATTGAGGTACCGAGACATTAAAAACAGGATCCAGGACATACCCCACCTGATCCAGATCACCCCGCAAAGCTGCATTGATCATAGCCCTGGAGTAGGCGATTTTAATTCTCGATCCGATTCCGTAAGGTCCCCCGGTCCAGCCGGTATTAACCAGCCAGACTTTGGGATTATACCTGGCAATTCTGGCTCCCAGCATTTCGGCGTAAACGCTCGGAGGTAAGGGAAGGAAGGGGGCTCCAAAGCACTGGGAGAAATCTGCCTGTGGCTCTTCGATACCGACCTCTGTGCCGGCAACCTTGGCTGTGTATCCTGAAATGAACTGGTATTGTGCCTGCCCCTCATTGAGTCTACTGATAGGGGGCAGAACCCCGTAAGCATCACAGGTCAAAAAGAAGATATTCCTGGGGTGACCGCCCAGGCCATCCTGGATCGCCCCTTCGACATAATAGATCGGGAATGCTCCACGGGTATTTTCAGTTATGGACCCGTCGTTGTAGTCAGGTGTGCGGGTTTGTTCATCTACGATCACATTTTCCAGGATGGAGCCGAATACGGTGGAATTCCAGATCATAGGCTCGGACTCCTGCTGGAGTCGAATGTACTTGGGATACAGGCCTCCTTCAAGGTTGAAGATACCTTCCTCATCCCATCCATGCTCATCATCACCGATGAGCCTGCGTTGAGGATCTGTTCCCAGTGAGGTTTTTCCCGTACCGCTCAGGCCGAAGAGAATAGCTACGTCTCCTCCGCTGCCTACATTGGCACTGCAGTGCATGCTCAAAACATTTCTCTCCGGGAGCAGGAGATTACAGATGGTAAACATGATTTTTTTGGTCTCACCGCCGTAGGAAGTACCGATAATATAAACCAGCTTCTCAGAAAGGTCTACCACGACAGCCACTTTGGAATTTAACTCTTTCAGCGAAGGAGCTTCCATATTGGCACAATTGATGATGGTCCATTCAGGCTGGTAAGATTCAAGATCTTCAGGATTAGGACGGATGAAAAGGTGATGGGAAAATAAGGCATGCCAGGCGTTTACGGAAATAACCCGTAATGGTATTCTCTGGGATTTTTTCGCTCCGGCGTAACCATCAAAAATGAACAGATCATGGTTTTGAAGGTAGACCTGGACAGCTTTATGGATCTTGGCTTTGGCTTCCTTGCTCAGGACGACATTTCTTTTACCCCAGTCAATCTTATCATGATAAGATGATCCCTCGACGATGTAACGGTCCTGGGGAGAGCGGCCTGTTCGCTGCCCGGTCCTGACGCAGAGGGCGCCATTGGCGGCCAGAAATCCCTCGCCTCGACGAATAGCAGTTTCAACGAGATAGGTAGGAGATACATTTCTGAAAATATATCCCACATTTTGGATACCATAGCGATTCTTTAATTCCTGTAATAATTTCATAGAAATCTCCTTCTTCCTTTAAGGGGTCAGGCCTGACCCCATAATTAACTTTTTTATGGTCTGCCAGAGCGAATTCTCAATAATTTCCATGTTTGGCAAAGAGGGATTGACCTGGAGGAAATGCTTATCTTTCTGCTCGTTATCGAAATGAACGATCATACAAAGCCTGGTTCCGGAACGAATAATTGGCTGGTGGGTAATTCCCGTGACAATGCCATCAAGCGATGACAGAATATTGCCGGATGAAAAACTTGTTGGATCAATAACATCACCAATTTTTTGCCCCTTGCGGACCATATGGCCGAGATGAATATCGGGTTTAAAAATTCCTCCGCTTGGGCTTCGAATCCACTCTTCATTAGATTTGAGAATGATTTGAAATCTGGGGATCTTAGCCACTCCCTTGATCATTCCCAGGATCTTCATGACATTTTCACACGCGGACAAACCTACCTTAACGTTATTACTGTTAATCAAGCCCGCAGCACCAATCTCTATGGTCAGACAGTGGATTCCTAGTTTGGCGGCTTCCACCTGTAACATCCCGCTGATTGGAGGCCCCTGCCAGACGGTATTAATGCCGGTGGAGTTTATCAATCGTTTGAATTCCTCATCAAGACCGGAATCTGTGCGCAGGCGGATGTGTGGAATCATTTCATCCGGAAATTCGGCCGAATGTAAATCAATGATGTAATCAGCATAGGGAATTATGCTTTCAAAAAAGAAGTGGGCTACCCGCTCGGTAAGGGTTCCATTCTTATCCCCCGGGAAGATACGGTTCATATCCTGGCGATCAAAGGGGTCCCATCGGTCGCCAAAATTAAAACCCATGGGATTTACAACCGGAATAGCGAGAATATTCCCGTGCAGATTATGCGGGTCGATTTTTTCAACCAATTTTCTGATGACTTCAACCCCGACCACCTCGTTGCCATGGACTGCAGAACAAAGGAGAAGATTGGGACCAGGGGAACGCCCATAGATGCCGAAAAAACTCAGGAATATTTCCTGCCGGTAAGCATTTTCAGCAATGACAAATCTCTGGCATTCTTTGGTTCCAGGCCTCGGATTGAATACTTTACTCTTCAAAGGAACATCCCTCTCTCAAAAGCTGCACCTGTCATGTTACCCTTTTCTTTCATCACCTGTTCGGCCCTCTATTCTGAGTCTGCCGCTGAAATTTCTGATGAATGATTTGCAGAAAACTTTCCCTGGCATGAAAGGTATTATCCAGGAACTGCACCGGGAATTTCGATATGCATTCCTCCATGGCTAATCGATCTGAGGTGATCAAACCGGATACAAAGTCGGGAACAAGGCCATAGGTTTGTTTCAGATATTGAATTCCTCCATAGGCCGAAACACTGTTATCAGCCGCCAGGGTCAGCATGGGGATATCCTGCATAATGGCCGGACAGCCGAGGACCATTTCAGTCTCTCTTTGAAAAATGCCATCCGCTACTTCGATAACCAGAAAATCACAGCCATTTGAGGTGAAGTATTCCCTGAAGGTGCTGAAAATGTCTCTGAGCTCCTCCTGAGAGCACTGGTAGGTTGAAGGGTACCCTGCATCCATAAAATCAAGTACATAATGGGCACCACAGGCTTTCATGTAAAGAATATCTTTCATTCTTGAGGTACCTGTCAGCTTCCCCCCTCCAACCGTATAGCCGTCAGTGCAGAGAAAGTTAATAATCTGCCCGGCAGTTCGGGTTTTACCGCAATCCATATCAGACCCGAAGACAATGATAATCCTGAGAGGAGATAGACTCATTCCGGTATTCATCCGGCTTGTGGTAATCCTGAAATTGAAGGTATTCAGCTTTTCCCCGTGATCACGGACAGCGTGTCCAAGGTAAAGGAGCTTGGTAGGTGCTTTCGATAAGCTGTTTTTACTTAATACATACCCGGTAATTCCCCCAACATTGAGCAGGTCGAGTTCTGATTTCCTGGAAATCTGCCGGGGTATCCCGCCACAGAATTCCTGAGTGGAATATCTATTCCCCAAAACCACGGCTACAATATGGCCCGGTTGCAGCAGTATTTCGTGGCCTCCAGGCTCCTCAAATTTAATATGCTGGCCAAGCTCTGAAACCTCTCCGACGATGACATCTCCCCGTTCAGGATTACAGCCGTAACCTTCATCTACGGGTTGGTGGGATAGAAGATCCACCCTCCGGGTAGAGGAGGATCGAATATGAATATAATAGCTGTCGGCCATAAGATGAAATTTTCCCAGAAGATCTCATAATGAATTGATAGTAAAACATTTTTCCTTTAGAGTAGATTTTATTATACGTGATTATCTCCCGTTGTCAAGGTCAGGGCCAACGATCCTCCTGAGGGACTGGAGGCAGGATTTGACAGGAAGGCCAATGATATTCGTATAGCAGCCCTGCACCCGGATCACAAAACGTCCTCCTTTGCCCTGAATTCCATAAGCTCCAGCCTTATCCAGGGGTTCTCCACTGGCTATATAGTCATTCATTTCATCCTCTCGCAAGGCCCGGAAGGTTACTTCTGATTCAATAAAATCTGAAATCTGCTGGCCACTTCGGGTATGTATGAAGGCCAGTCCGGTAATAACCCTGTGGGTACATCCGCTGAGCCGCCGGAGCATTTCCTTGGCTTCCGTCCCATCACGGGGTTTGCCGAGGATTTTCCCCTCCAGCACAACGATGGTATCAGCTCCGATAATGAGGCCGTCATGTCTTTTGGCCACATCTTCTGCTTTTTGAAAAGCCCAGATACAGGCTTTTCTCTCAGGTGTTCCGGGAATGTCTTTTTCTTCGATCTGGCTGGGAATGACCTGAAATATGAGCCCCATATGTTGAAGGAGCTCTTTTCTTCGAGGTGAAGCGGAGGCCAGAATGAGCGGCAGGGTATGACGAAATATCCGATTTAACCGGCTGATTTCAGGTTCCCGTGGGTCATCTTCCATATTTTTTCGCTCTTTCTCCATGAATATTTTCCGCTTTCGTGATATATTCATGAAAATAATTTCCCCTTTTTTCTTTAAACTTTTTGGCAGTTAAGCCGATAATATCATAAAGAGGACATTGTTACGAAGTCAATTCTCATTGACGGAAAGATATTTTTGGCTTATACTGAAAACTTGGCTTCACTTAACCAACAATTCACCATTATTCTGGTAATTGACTATGAAAAGAGCCTATTTAATCATAATTCTTCTTATTTTTTCTCTTCTCTCAGGTACAAGTTTTGCCGCCCGTGATGCTTACGAATATTTCCAATCGGGAATTTCCTTTTTTGATCAAAAAGATTTTGATCAAGCTCTGGCTGCCTTTCAAAAGGCTGTCAAAGAAAAACCTGACTTTGCCGAGGCCTATTATAATATAGGAATTATTTACGATCTTCAGGGCAAGCCTTCAGAAGCTGTTAAGGCTTACGAGAAGGTCATTCAGATCGATCCCAATGTAGGGAATGTTTTGGAAAATCTGGCTCAAGACTGTAATCGAATTGGTGAAATAAGGAAGGGAATGGATTATATAAAACTTGCTGAGAGTATGGGAAAACCTGTCAATAAGGAACTTTACAATCACATGTGGAGGCAGGTAAAGAATGGAGAAAAAGAGCGGCCCGCCACAGGACAGGTATCATCAGGCTCTCCTTCCGAATCAAAACCATGGAAGCATGTGAGCCGAGATGTAGAGTTGGCTATTATAAGCCTGGAAAAGGAGTTGGAGCAGGAGGGCTGGGAGTCAGGGGATCTTATTGATCTTGGCCTGAGATACCGCCAGAAGGGGGAAATCGACCGAGCCATCGAAACTTTTACCCAGTCGCTGAGCATGAATACGAATACATCAATAATTTTGGCAGAATTGAGCTTATGTTATTATTTTAAGGGCCAAAATGACCTCTTCGTTCAGAATTTTGAGGAAGCCAAAGAAAGCGGCTATAATCCCTCTCAATCTCTTAATGACCTTTACTTACAATGTAAGGCTCAAAAATAACTCTCTTACCTCCTCCACGGAATTACAGATATAATCAGCCCCCAGAAGATATTCCCGAGGGAGGGAAGTAGTGATAGCCAGGCAGAGCAGATGTGCCTGTTTGGCAGATTGTATTCCATAAGGGGCATTTTCAATGACTATAGCCTCATCGGATGTAAGGCCCAGGGCTTCGAGGGCCTTGAGGTAGGGATCAGGTGCAGGCTTTCCCCGTTTGACGGCATCTCCGGTAATGGAAATGTGAAAGAGCTTACGCATGGCCAAAGGAAGAATCCGCTCCATTTCATTCCTTGAGGTTCCGGTAACTAATCCCAGGAGCAGATTTTTCCCCTTTGCCTCCTCAATGAATGATTCAATTCCCGGAAATAAGCGTGGAGAGACGATCTCTTTGAAGAGCGCTTCTTTTTCCAGAAGGAGCCGCTGCTTTACCTCCCGGCTCAGGTGTTTTCTGTGGGCGTCAAGGATTTCCGAGAGGGTGACCATGCCTTTTTCACCTTCCCGCTTATATATTTCAAACGTATCTACGGTGATACCGATGGAGGCGAATATTTTTTTCCAGGCCAGAAAATGATAGGGCATAGTATCAACGATGACACCATCCATATCAAATAAAATAGCTTTGTATTTCGAAGCCATGGGGCTTTTTCTCCTTTTCATCAACGTCTCATGGTCAATTTATTTTGCAGGGTAAGGTCTGAGGGCTCAATTCGTCTAATAAAGTAAAGGCGCCCACGTTAATTCTCATCTTGAAAGGAAACATGTTCAACTGATAACCTGGATAAAAGACAGATAGAAGGTTGTCACTGTTCAGGAAAGGATGCATATCATGGCTAAGAGAGTAATAAATCGACTTCAAACACGAATGGTAAAGGAGATTAACCGCTGCATCTCAACGCTCAATACGGGAAATCTGATTTATGTTTCTCTGAAAAGGGAACAGGTTTCTCAGCGCTATTTGAGGCTCATGCAGGCGGCCATGAGGCGTGGCTAAAGGATTTGACGTCACCAGAAAAGCCACTCCCTCGCCATCATAACCTGCCGGCACGTGTTCATCCTTCCTAAAAGATACGTTCTGCTTACTTTTAGGTTTCAGGTTTCAGTGTTCAGGTTTTAGGTCTTGTCCTTTTTCATATATTCGAATTGCCCCTCTAACGACAAACTATGCCGCCAGCGGGCTTTATGCGAGCGTCCGCGTCCAGCGCCTTGTTATAACATTTTTTGTAACTGATCTATTGCTTCTCCAAGTCGCTTTATTCCAATTCTAATAGTTTTAGTATCAACACATGAAAAATTCAGCCGAAGTGTATTTACTCTATTCTTATTTATGTAAAAGGGATCTCCTGGAACAAAAACAACTTTTTCTTTTACAGCAAGACCAAACAAGTCCATCGCTGACATGTTAGAGGGTAGTGTTACCCAAAGAAACATGCCTCCTTCTGGTTTGGTTGATTCTACATTAGCTGGGAAATAATTATTGATGCTTTCCAGCATACTTTTGCATTGTTCTCCATATGTACTAATTACTCTCTTAATGTGGGAATCGATGTCATTTTTTGCCAAGTATTGATAGATGATATACTGCGTAAAATGACAGGAATGTAAGTCGGATGCTTGTTTGGCAATTAACAACTTTTCAAAGATTTCATCTGGAGCAATTATCCATCCGATTCGAAATCCAGGAACAACGATTTTAGAGAAAGAACCTAATAAAATGGTCTTATTGGGTAAATATTTTTTGAAAGATGGTTTTGGTGTACCTGAAAACCTTAAATCTCCATATGGGTCATCTTCAACAATGAATATCTCTTTATCTTCAATAATACCTGAAAGTTCTTCACGGTTTTTTGATGAATAAGTGATCCCTGAGGGATTTTGGAAATTCGGTACAGAGTAGATAAGCTTATTCTTGCCTTCGGAAACTCGAAATTTTAACTGATTTAAGTCCATTCCATGTTCTGAAACTGCTCCAAGTAAATCGAGACCTTGCTGAGCACCATTTGTAATGAGAATATTTTCTGCAGATATATTAATATTTTTTTTGCGATAATTCAGGGCGATGTATTCTCTTAATTTTAAGAAACCTTCAGAGTTGCTATATTGAAATATGTCGTTCCCATAAATTTTAAATACTTCGCTTGTTGCATCAGTAAGCTCCTGGACAGGAAATAGCTCTCTATTCGGTAAGCCCCCTGCAAATGATATAATGTTCGGGTCTAAAGCAACCTTTAGTATTTCACGAATAAATGATCTTGGGACGTCAGTTATTCGATCAGCAAAAAGATTATTCATCGGTGCCCTCAATGTATTTTTATTGTGGTCTGAAGCCTGGATGAGCCGCGAGCGGAGTGCAACGAGTCGGCTCCATCCAAGGGCTATGCCGCTGTGTCTATTGTGTGGCATATCCACCATCAATAGAATGAACACTGCCTGTTATAAAGGAAGCGGCGTCACTTAGGAGATAGGCAACCAAATCTACATCTTGCATAGGAATACCTGCCGGCCCTGTAATTCCTGCATTGTCTATTGCCATATTGAGTTGGCCAAATCGATCAGCTGCCTTTCTCACGGCTTTTTCTATTTTAATTGGATCACATACATCTGCCTCAATAGATAGTGTACGCTCCCCTTTCGGATCAATTCTTGAACACACGCTCCGGATAGGATCGAGGTGGCGACTAACCAATACGACAGCCGCGCCGCCATTATAAAGCCTTTCAGCAATCGTCTCACCAATTCCGGTTTCCGCTCCGGTTACCAATGCAGCTTTTTCAGCAAAATTCATATTTGATCCTTCAATTCTATCTGTGCATAAATAACAGTTGAGTAGACACATCGTGGTACGAATAGAAAAAACACACTGTAGTTCGAACAGAATAGGCAACTTCTGCCTATTACTCTATTGATGTATTATTTGCTTTTTTGACAATTGGTAAGTATGCTACCAAAACTCCATAATAATAGCAATCTTGAAAAACATTTACTCCCATCCGCATCAACCAATCCCCTACGGCATCTGATGAGGGAATCCTCTCTAGAAGTTTCAGGTTTCAGTGTTCATATTTCAGGTTTCATGTTTTGTCTTTCAAATGCTGACACCTGACACCTGATACCTCATAGATACCTTAGGAGAAAATTGAAAAAATTGTCTCTTAGGGATTACCAAATTATTAAGGATATGATATAAAATATGAGAAGTAATGCAAAAGGAATCTATCATGCCCATCCATAATACTGATGTAGCCTCTATACTTTATAAAGTAGCTGACCTTCTGGAGATCGAAGGAGCTAATATCTTCAGGGTCAGAGCCTATCGGAACGTGGCCCGCATTATAGGCGGGCTTTCACGGAATGTGGCCGATATGGTTGCCCAGGGTGAAGATTTATCTGAATTACCGGGGATCGGCAAAGACCTGGCTGGAAAGATAACCGAGATTGTTCAGACAGGAACCCTCTCACAACTCAAGGAGATTGAAGCCCACATTCCACCGGCCCTTCAGAACCTGATGCAGATGTCAACCTTGGGGCCAAAACGCGTTCAAGCCCTTTATGAGAAACTGAATATTAGAAATACGGCTGAGCTTGAGCAGGCGGCCAAAGACGGCCGGATAAGACAGTTGCCGGGCTTCGGCCCGAAGATTGAGCAAAAAATTCTTGAAGAGATAGAGCACAGGAAGGGAGTCGAGAGGCGTACCAAACTGGTGGTGGCTGAAGAAATTGCCCGGTCACTGGTTGATTACCTGAAAAGGGTGGAGGGGGTCGATCAGGTTATCGTAGCAGGCAGTTTTCGCCGCCGGAAAGAAGTGGTAGGTGACCTGGATATCCTGGCCACGTGCCGGGATCGTTCGGAGGTTATGCAGCGATTCATAGAATATGAGGATGTGCACAAGGTTATCTCAAGGGGAGAGACCCGTTCTACCGTCATCCTCCGCAATAGACTTCAGGTGGATCTTCGGGTAGTAGCCGGGGAAAGTTATGGAGCGGCACTTCATTATTTTACCGGCTCTCAGGCTCACAACATCGCCATTCGAAAACTGGGCCTGAAGAGAGGCTTGAAGATCAATGAGTATGGGGTCTTCAAAGGTGATGAACGTATGGCCGGAAGCAGGGAGGATGAGATTTTCAGTCAGGTCGGCCTTCCCTATATTGAACCGGAATTAAGGGAGGATCGGGGTGAAATTGAAGCTGCTCAAAAAAATCAGCTTCCCAGACTCATCACCCTTGATGATATTCGAGGTGATCTGCATGCTCATACCAAAGCCACTGACGGTCGTTTCAGCCTGGAGGAAATGGCTCGGGCGGCCTTGGGGAAAGGATACGAATATCTGGCCATTACTGACCATTCACGGCATGTCACGATTGCTCACGGCCTTGATGAGGAACGTTTGCTCCGGCATATCGAGGAGATTGATCGGCTCAATGAGAAATTGGACGGGATTCGCCTGCTCAAAGGAATAGAGCTGGACATTCTGGCTGATGGTTCTCTGGATTTACCTGACGATATCTTAAAATTACTGGATATCAGGGTGTGCTCGGTCCACTATAAATTCAACCTGCCCAGGGAGGAGCAGACCGAGAGAATCATCCGGGCCATGGATAATCCTTATTTCAACATTCTGGCCCATCCGACCGGAAGGTTAATTAACGAGCGCGAACCATACGAGGTCGATCTGGAAAGGATCATCTGGGCCGCCAGAGAGCGGGGATGCTTCCTTGAGGTGAATGCCCACCCTGACCGTCTCGACCTTACTGACATGTATTGCCGGATGGCTAAGGATATGGGGGTAAAGGTAGCTATATCAACTGATGCCCACAGCCTGAACGGCCTTGAATTCATGCGCTTCGGGGTAGGACAGGCCCGGCGGGGCTGGCTGGAAGCAGAGGATGTCCTCAATACCAGAAGGTGGAATGATCTTCATAAGCTTTTGAAAAGGAAATAAGGAGAGGGAGTGGGAGAAACATGGAGATAAAGCCGGCTATTGCCCTTGAATCGATTAAGACGAAAGATGAGGCTGAGGGAGCAGTTCAAAAACTTCGGGAGGCCGTTCGATACCATAACTACCGGTATTATGTCCTGGATGATCCCATTATCTCGGATGCAGAATATGATCGGCTGATGGCGGAGCTTCAGACCCTGGAGGAAAGATTTCCTGAACTCCTGAGCCCTGACTCTCCCACTCAGCAGGTAGGCGGCGAGGCGCGGGAAGAGCTTGGCTCGGTTCAGCATCCTGTGCCCATGCTTAGCCTGAAGACCGCTTATCGTGAAGATGACGTCAAAAACTTTGATAAGAATTGCCGTGAGAAGCTCAACCGCCAGGTAGTTGATTATATGGTCGAACCAAAATACGATGGATTGGCCGTTGAGCTTATTTATGAAAGGGGAAAACTGGCCCTGGCTTCGACGAGAGGAAATGGCGTGACCGGGGAGGATATTACCGCCAACATCAAGACCCTGAAAGAGGTTCCCCTGGTACTGCTGGCCCATGAGGGTGAGAGCCCTCCTCCTCGCCTGGTGGTGCGGGGAGAAGTCTACATGCGCAAGGACGAGTTCAAAAGGCTCAATCGGCGGAGGGAGGAGGCTGGGGAGAATCTCTTTGCCAATCCGAGGAATGCGGCCGCAGGCTCTCTTCGTCAATTGGACCCTAAGATTACCGCCCGCAGACCTTTGCATATCTTCTTTTATGAACTCGTTGAAGCAGAAGGCCGCACCTTTAAGACCCAGGAAGAAGTCCTGCGGGCACTGATTACCTGGGGCCTTAAGGTTAATCGGGAAAGGTCAAAGCTCTGTTCAGGCATTGAAGAGGCCATTCGGTGTTATCAGGCCATGGCTGAGATCCGTGATGAACTGGAATATGAAATAGACGGCGTAGTTTTTAAGGTGAATAACCTTTTTGATCGGGAAGAGCTTGGCTTTCGTACGCGGGATCCGCGCTGGGCTCTGGCTTATAAATTCGAAGCCAGGCAGATGAATACGGTCATCAGAGATATTGAAGTAAATGTGGGCCGAACAGGGGTCCTTACGCCGGTGGCCATTCTGGAACCTGTCCGTCTGGGAGGAGTTGAGGTCAGCCGGGCTACGTTACATAATCAGAGCGAGATTGAACGGAAAGATATCCGCATCGGCGATACGGTTCTCTTGGAGCGGGCCGGTGATGTTATTCCCTATGTAGTGAAATCAATAAAAGAAAATCGGAATGGATCTGAGCGCACCTTCCATATACCCGACCACTGCCCTGTTTGCGGCTCTGCCGTGATCATGAGTGAGGACAAGAAGAGGGCTTCCTGTACGGGCCTTACCTGTGTGGCTCAGCTTCGCAAGCACATTTTCCATTTTGCCTCCAAAGGTGGTATGGACATTGAGGGACTTGGTGAAAAGATGGCTGAGCAACTGGTGGATACGGGCATGGTCAGGAGTCTGTCTTCAATTTACCGGCTCAGGAAGGAAGATCTCCTTTCCATGGAGAGAATGGGTGATAAATCAGCCGATAACCTTCTTCGAGCCATTGAAGGGAGCAAAGGCAGAACCCTGGATCGATTTCTCTTTGCTCTCGGCATTCCCCAGGTTGGTGAACATATGGCCCGGGTCCTGGCTGAGCATTTTCTTTCAATCGATGATTTGATGGCGGCCCCGGCTGAAGATTTACAGAAAATCCGTGAGATCGGACCGGAGGTGTCGGACAGCATTACCACCTTTTTTTCAAATCCGGAGAACCGCCGGGAGATTGAAGAGATGCGCCGGGCCGGCCTGACCCTGAGGAATCCTTATGCCGAGGGCAGGGCGGCCAGGCCCCTTACCGGGCTGACCTTTGTTTTTACCGGAGGCCTTGAGCGATGGACGCGAGATGAAGCCAAAAGGCTGGTTGAGTCGATGGGAGGGCGTGTAGCCTCCAGTGTGAGCAGAGAGACAAGCTTTGTGGTCGCAGGGCCGGGAGCAGGATCAAAATTGGAAGAGGCCAGAAAGCGCAGTGTTCCCATTATGGATGAAGAGGAATTTGATAGATTTCTCGAAAAGTACCGATAGAGATAAACTAATGAAACATTCATGCCGATCATGCGGCCCAAAGGACAATGAAAATCCTCCTCCTTTATGGGGTCAGGTCTTGAATCTTGAATTTAATCGAAATTCAAGATTCAAGACATGACCCCAAGGGGGAG
>JBLIRT010000047.1:0-17057 GCA_049472445.1 bacterium | reverse complement strand
GACGTATAATCTTTTTCGGAAAATAAACAGAACGGCCACGACAACAAAAATGATGAACCAGACTATACTGCTCATGATCCAGTCCCGGGTATAGGTGATGGTAATACATAAGGGCTCCTGGCGCACCGCTGTTTTGGCAAAGCGGTATAACTGTCCGGAGACCGGGATTGAGACGGGAACGGACATAACAGCGGTATCATAGCTGGAAACAATACCCCCGCCTTCCCCCGTTATGCGGCTCTGAAGTTCCGCCGGCCTGGGGGTTTGAAGGCCCTCCGGTTCCGCTCTCTTTTCCGGCTTAGGGGCCGGAGCCAGACCCGTCTCTATGACCTGCTGCTTCATCATATCTTTTCGGCCGGCTTTGAATTTCTTGAACTCGGTATCACTCTGAGCAATGCTGGGAGCTTCCTCATCAAGACATTCCAATGGTTCGCTCAAGCTGGCTCTCTTTTCCATCATAACGGAACCCAGGCGATGTGCCCGTTTGGAACCGGCCAGAGAGCAGCCCATAATCGGCCGCAGGCCGCTGATCAGCCGCTCTTTTTCCATATTGCCGCGAAAATGCAGAAAATCATAATCCTTGGGTAAATAAAGAGACCACAAGACCTTGCTTACGATCACCTCAATGACCTCAGGGAGGAAAACAGAGGTCCGGCCATAGGCTGAAAAGGGGTAATCCTTTTGATAATAGACCAGTTCCACGTTAAAGGGCTTTAATCTCTGACCATGCTCCTGGGAGCGGATGAGAGGAATATAGAGAACATCCTTCTCCCTGGCCGGCTCGGCGGGTTTATCACCCACCAATACGCTCCACAATTCCGACCCTTCGGGAAGCTGAACCTTCAGGAACTGCTTCAACTGGTTTCTCACCTCATAGACAATCCGGTGCACAACCTTTCCATCTCCGGCGAAAAAACTTACCGCATTCACCGCATCAACCACGGCCATGGTTACCGAGACCTTCGGATGGCGCTCTATATCCAGCTCGATGGTATGTGGATGCTGGGAGTATCGAAAGCCGTAGATGAGGGGCTTTAAAGCCCTCCGGAACAGTGGCTGGGGCAGTTTGGGAACAGCTATCTTCTCAAGACCTTCGTGGCTCAGGATCGTAACCTCTGCGCTGCTCCGTAGCTCCATGCCTATATAGCCCGTATCCCTGACTGCCTTCAAAACCTTCAGGGTTGAAAAAGAAAACCTGCTCGTGCCCTCATCAAGCAGGGTCTTCTCAGAGCCTATGGTCAGCCGGAAAAGCCCTTTGTGTTCATAATCCAGGTTGATGAGGAGGATTCGCCGGGCATCTTCCTTCCGCTCTCTCCACTCCCCTACTCCCTGGCCCTCAACCGACAGGATGTGCCATCCATCGGGTATCAGGAATTCCAATTCATGAAGGCCCGCCTGGAGAATATTACATTCCACCTCCGTAGCGGCCTTCAGGGCATCATCATCAAGCGATATGAGATGATAGCTGCCGGCATAGAGCCTGGCCGAAACCGGAACCCTTTTGACCGGGGTGACCTTTTTTCGACCGTACCATTGAATGGTGAGGTTTCTGACCGGCGGAAAAACAGCCGAAACCATCGTTGATTCAGCCCTGGGCGAGACAGTCACCTGCTGGGCCTGAGGTACTTCCACCCTGATCTCCCTCAAGGGGATTTCCAATTCAAGGAGGGTTACCGAGGTCTCCTGCACAGGTATGGAAACCTGATACTGGGTCTCATTCAGGGACGACCTCATATAAAAGACCGCCTTTATCCGATAGCTTCCGGGATTCTCCAGGACAAGCTGATGATAACCGCCCTCGGAGAGCAGGAGGACCGGCCGGCCATTGATGGCCACCTCCTGTAAGCCCACCTGGGCAGGAAGAAAGGGAATAAGCTGAGGCCCTGTTTTATCCAGCACTTCCAGGGTAAAATCGGCCGTTATCGTGGTCCAGTTCTGCCCCATCTTCCCCTTGTAAACCGCCCTGGTCAGGCGATAGTCAAGGGGAACCGGAATCTCCCTGCGGGGTGCGATCATCCGGCTAAGGAGGCTGTCAAATTGCTCACGGCTCAGGGTGACCAGACCCTTCCGGATGGTATAGACCGGTTTTACCCTCCGGGCGGTCTGATTGATAATGGCCTGGAATTCATCCCAGGTAAGCTGTATCTCGTCCTTATCAAGGCCCACACTCCTCTTAAATTCGCTCCAGTCCAGACTGACCTGAGACTCCTGCTGTTGCAGCTTATCCTGCTGACCCCAAGCCACAGGTGCCTTTATCCACATCCCTAAGCCTGTACAAACAAGAAGGAAAATCACGAGGTCCCTGGCCCCTGCCCTTCCCTTGTATCTTTTTATCCTTCGATCAAGATGAATCATGGCCGCTGTCCACATGAGAAGGAAGGAGGCAACAATATCCATTCCATCGCCCGCAGCCAGGGAAAGCAGGAAGAGAAAGCCCATGATGGGGAGGGACCAGAGAGAGGAGAAAAATCTCCTGGCAACCGCACATCCGGCCAGGATAAGCTTTTTCGTCTTTCCCGAAAGGGCCAGGGCGAAAGCCTGAAGGCGACTTCGCCACAAGACAAGGACCATTAGGATAATCAAAATGATCAGCCAGCTCATGACCTGATAGAGGGTTTCCGTGAAGTAATGCACCCTGATTTCCAGTTGCTCATCACGCACGATATTTTTGGCAAAGCGATAGAGCTGGCCCGAGGCAGGGATTTCGATGTTCATGGGCAAAACTTCGGCCCCGGCATACATCCGGGCCTCGCCCTGAATCATGGTATCCTCGATCTGCTGCAGTCTCTTATCAAAATTAAACTCGGTCATGGCCTGCTGCGACATCAGACTGCCGGATACATCTATGTTACGAAAGGTGGTCGCTTCCCGCTTACCGGCATACCCCGGCAGCCTCGTATCCTCTCCTGAAGGGAGGGTTGTTTCACGCCAGCCATAGGAATTTTTCTCAGGCAGGGTAACCTTCATCTCCTTCCGGTTCAGGATAGGAGTCAAGCCGCTGGCCAGGGCCTCTTTCTCCAGATTGGTCATGAACCGGTAATAAACAAACCGTTCCGGTAAATAGAGAGACCACAGGATCTGGCTTACGGTCAGATCAGGCTGAGGCAGGGTAATGAGTCTTCGGCCCCAGAGGTCGAAGTTCTGAGACTCGGTATAGTAGATGACCTCTACGGTAAAAGATTCGAGTTTCTGATCGTGCTGCCGGGAGCTGATCAGGGGAATGTAGATACAATCCTTGTCCCGCCTTACCTCGGCCATATCCTTCCCGACCATGGCACTCCAGATGAAAGCACCCTCGGGCATCTTCAGGCGAAGAGACTGCTTTAACTGATTCTTGACCGAGTATTCAATTTTGCTGATGACCAATCCCTCCTCAGTTAAGAAGCTCACCGCATTGGCCGAATCAATGGCGGCCTGGGGCAGGGCGACCTTCTCATGCTTTCTGATATCCAGAACGAGATGAAAAGGGTGCTTCAGGTATTTGAATCCTAATAATAAGGGATTGGTGGACTTATGAAATAACGGCTGGGGTAAATTCTTGACCATGACCTTTTCCAGACCGGAGGATTCCTTGAGCACCAATTCGGCCCCTGTTTTCATCTCAACGCCGATATATCCTTTTTCCCCAAGGCCGTTCACGGTATCTAAAGCCTCCAGACCGGAAAATTCCACCATGGCCGCCTTATCCGGAAAAGACTTTTCAGCCAGAACCGTCAGGTGAAACTTTCCCTTCTGCTCATAGTTTAAAGGGATATGGAGAATCCGGCCGCCCTCCTCTTCAGTTTCGCGCCATTCACCCACTCCGGGGCCCGAAACCGACAAAACCGTAATACCCTCCGGAACAGCCATCCGCAGGCTGCCTACCCCGGATTGCAGGACATGGTAAAGGAAATCCTGGTTGATCTTCAGGGCATCATCCTCTACCGAGATTAATTGATAGGCTTCCGCATAGATCATGGCCGGAACTTTCTCTTCGACGCCGGCCGTCTTTCTCTTCCACTGGAGATCAAAGGAGGTGCAGGTGACCAGGACCGCCTTGATGCGGGTTTTATCCTTTTCAAAGCCCGTTTCCAGATACTGGGCCGAGGGCATCTCAACCTCCAGGTCCGGCCTGCTCAGTTCCAGATCAACCAGGGTAATGGGAATCCCCCTTATCGGGAACTGAAGTCTCTGCGGTCCCTTATCCAGAGAGGATTTAATAAAGAAGACCGCCCTCACCTCATATTCACCCGGTTTGTCAAGAAGAATACAATGATGGCCGCCTTCATGAACCACTACGGCCGGACGGCCGTTGACGGTCATATTCTCTAAGGCCAGCGAGGCGGACAGGATGGGAACGGTTACATAAGCCATCTCCTTTAAGACAGTCAGGCTGAAGTCGGCCGTGAAGGTAAAATCATCGTTGTCCATCCTTCCGGTATAGAGGGATCTGGTGAAAAGATAGTCCCTGAGCGGTCCGGCATCATCCTGAGGGAGGGGTTTAAAGCTGTTCAGCAGGTTCATGAATTCCTGGTGAGATAAGAGAATTTTTCCGTCAAGAGAATCGTATGGTGATGAGTCATTGTGCGGCTTGAAGTCAGGATCAGCCTGCCGGGAAAGTCTTTCAAACTCTTCCCAGGTCAACGCTATCTGATCGCTGTCCAGCTTCAGGAAACGCTTCAATTCCGGCCAGGAAATGGTTATTCTTGATCCATATTGCTTGTTCTCCCCCCGTTCCCGCCTGGCTTGAGCGTCTTTCGTATCCATGGCATACGTCCCTTTAGTGAAGCTTAAGGTTAAGAAGAAGCTCTAGGTTAAGGCGAGGATAACGGCCAGAGCAGGCGTCAGCCTGTGCATGTATGATTTCATGTTTTTTCTCCTGTTCATTTTTGGAAAGTGTCTGAGAGTTTCGTGTTTCATTTTCACAGGAAATGAATTCAAGGTTCAAGACTTGACCCCACGTGCTGGGTATGACCCACGTGCTGATATATTTTTCAATATCTTTTCTTATCATCTCTATCGGCCCGGCCGGGCCGGCAGTCTGGGAAACCACGGAGAAGAAAACCATATTAATCATCAAATGAATCATCCAAAGAAGAAGGAAATGTACAGATTTTCCTTCAAAGTGAATTCAAAATGAACGCCTGTCAGGTATTCTGTCAGAATAGAGGTTTTCCGCTATGGCTTGTAAGGGCTTGGCCGGCTTAAAAATCCGTTCGTTGGCCATGGGAAAACTTTACAACAATACACATAATAAAAAGGGAGGAATTGTGTCTTAAAATAAGATGGGCAAGCACCATGATGAACATGTCTTCTTTTTAAATTCAGAGCTTCGTCAGGTGCTCTTCACTTTTGGTGCGATTACCCTCCACCTCGTATTTGGATACAACGAAATGTAAAAACCATGGTATTATAATATGTGATGACTTTCTTGAGGACTATCATGAAGCTGAAAGTCGTTTTAGAACCTAGTGATGAGGGTGGCTATACCGCCTATGTACCTTCTCTTCCCGGTTGTATCAGTGAAGGCAATACAAAAGAAGAAGGTTTAACTCATATGAAAGAGGCCATAGAACTTTATCTTGAGCCTGTTGAAGATGATGTAAACTACACACCTGATGGAGAAATACTGGAAATAGCTGTATGACGAAAGTTCCGAGTATAGATTTTGAGAAGGAGAAATAATGCAGCCGCATATCGACTACGATAGCATTGCGGAGATCTACGACCGCTATGTGACGGCCGACTACGATTTCTCGTCTTTTCTATCGGAGGCCGCCCGGACGAAAGGGCGGATTCTTGAAGTCATGTATAGAACCCTTGTAGCCTCCGGTTTCGAGCAGGGCGGCCATCCCCTGGTGAAACGGTTGCAGCTCTTCGAGTTCTTCGGCCCGGCCGGCCAACTGCTGTGGAGACGGCTGCTTGCCATGCAGTTCACCTTTATCGAGAAAGATGCATTCGAGCATATGGCCTACAGCACGGGTTTCCGTGTGGCAGCGCTTTACGGCAATTATGACCGCACTACCTTCGAGCCGTTGAGAAGTCACGTGATGATTTGGGTATTGGAGAAGCATTGATTTATACAGGTTTTGCAACGTATCTTCATCCCCATACCTGCTATATAAGCAAGCCGGTCGAGCAGATTCGGTTCATAGGGCATTCTTATCCTCACTTCAGTCAGGTGAGAGCAGAACTGGGAAGGGTGCTGGCAGGTTATCCCGTGCTTGCTGTAAGAGAAGCAGAGTATGAAGATTATCTCAGGGTACATACGAGTATATACCTTGATAAGCTCAAAATGATGGCTCATGACGAGCAGGTTGAGGAATTACCCAAGCTGAGTATTGAGTGCAGTGGCCTCGAGCATTGTTTGCCCGGCTACCTTTACGGGCTTGGAGGAATGCTGGAAGCGATAGACCAAATGCGGGCCGGGTTATTGGAACGGGCTTACTGCTTTAGTCTGGGAGGGCATCACGCCTATGCCGATTGGGGGCATGGGTATTGTCTGCTGAATCCTCAAGCCGCTGCTGCCCGATATGCTCAAACTCAGGGATTCAGGAGAATACTCATCGTGGATTGGGACATACATCATGGAGATGGAACACAGGCTATCTTTGCCAATGATCCCAGTGTATATTGCCTCAGCATTCATAATGGTCTCGACCTTTATATGGCCTCCATGCGGGTGATGATGCAGGGAACGACCACGGCAGGTGAAAAGACCGGACACGGTAACATCCCACTATTGGATGAATTCTATGAAGACAGGTTCCTGGAGAAGATAAGCCTGCCAGGCAGATTCTATCGGGCGGCTGAGAGCCTGCCAGTATTTCGGTCTGCTCTGGAACAAGTACCCTTTACACCCGACTTGATTTTCATATTCTCCGGGTATGATTCTCACAGGGATGATTGCGGACGAGGGGTAACGAACTGGACAAATCAGGATTACAAGGCACTGACCAAATGTGTGATGGAGATGGCCAAGCGGGCAAAGAGCCCTATTTTATCCGTACATGGGGGTGGATATAAACTCCCTGTAACCATCTCCGCAGCCGCAAGCCATGTGGAGGTTTTGGCGGGGGTATACACATAATCAACAATCATCCTCTGAGGAATATTTTTTTATTCCCCTCCCCTGATTTCCTTTCTTTTCCTGGCTGCTTCCTCCTTCAACTTATTATAGCTGTCCCATGTCAACAGCCAGACAAGGGCGATAGAGTCGATTGCATCGGCCAGCACATGAACGCTCATTTTCCTTAGCTTATCCTTATATTGGTCATCCTTCAGGATTTTTATTTTCTCGTACTGCCTCGCAGGCATGTCCGGAATAAACCATTGCGAAACAAGGTAAGAATCAAGGCAAACAGCTTTGACATAATCGTACGTCTTCTTATTGTTCTCCCCAAGATACCGGGATTTTGGGTCAGCAGGATTCCATTTTCTTCTGCTCAATACTTCCAGTGCCTCATAGAGAAGTGACCCCTCAAATTTTCCCAGCTTTTTCTGCTTAAGCTCCGGAGCTCCGTCAAGGTCATAGTCGAAAACCTTTCTTTTTCTGTCAAATGAATAGAAATTCCTGATTTCATCATCCCAGTATTTCTCCATATCAGGGTGTATTGTCGGAGGAGTGTAGAAGTCTCTGGCATCAGAATGGGGAGGCACATGCGCATCAGCCAAATAGTGGCTCAGCATAAGGAAATACAGCGTGATCTGGTCATCAGTATACATGATATCAGAGCCTTTGGGCTCATGCCTCTGTATTAGAATCATATCCCTTATTGAGTGGGATAAGGCTTCGCATCTGTCAGGAAGAATATACTTGTCTTTTACGTAGAGCTTCTCATTCAATTCCGGCTCCCCGATAAGCGCCCTTCTTGAGCTTAAATGGTCCGGAGTTCTGTTTTGTATGGCTTTTGCCTCTTTGTTTTCTGATTCCTTTGCGGGTTTCTTCAGCTTAAGGGTGTGGCCTCCGGTAAGGTTGTCAGCGATAACACTGTCAGGAAACCATGCCCCCTGAACAAAAGCATCCCGATGCCGGTCAAAAAAATCAACAAACCTTTTTGCCTGCTTATTGTAGTAGGTATTGAAGCTCTGGCCAAGAAAAAAGGATTTGAATTTCTGGCCGAGGTATCCTTCCGATTTCGGAGCCTTCAGCCTCTCTAAAGCCATTAACCCGACCCATGCATGAGCAATTGATTTCATAATTTTCACACCCTTTTTGGTGTTGGTTGTAATGTTTATGTATTCCTGTATGCCTTCGAATTAGTCAAGGTTAAAACCTTTCAAATAATTGGCTCAGGAATAATTTTTGCGTTAAACATAACCATGCTGACATTTAAATTAACCTATGAGCACCGGGATAAGTATATCATATCCTTAAAAAAATTGTCAGCTCATTTTTCAATATTTTTTCTTTTATCCCTTTTAACCTATAAATAGTAAATATTTTAACCCCGCAGGAGGTCCATCTATTGAAAAAACATTTGCCGTGAGGATTGTGGAAGTATTACAGAAGAAAGAGGATTTTTTATCAGCTATAGTGGTCTGACCTTTATACGGCCTCCATGCGGTTGATGAGACAAGGTACGACAGCGACAGGCGAAAAGATTGGCCACGGTAACATCCCTTGGCTGAATGGATTCCTTGAAGACAAGCTCCTGGAGAAGATAATCTTACCAGGCAAATTCTATCGGGCGGCTGAGAGCCTGCCAGCATTTCGGTCTGCTCTGGAAGAAGTACCCTGGACACCCGACTTGATTTTCATATTCTCCGGATATGATTCTCACCAGGATGATTGCGGACGAGGGGTAACAAACTGGACAAATCAGGATTACAAGGCACTGACCAAATGCGTGGTGGAGATGGCCAGGCGGGCAAAGAGCCCTATTCTATCCGTACATGGCGGCGGATATAAACTCCCTGTAACCATCTCCGCAGCCGTAAGTCATGTGGAGGTTTTGGCGGAGACGGGATAGCGGAAAGCATCAATATCTTTTTCATCACATGACCTCCCTGGTTGATGATTTATGGTTTTACGCACTCCCACCTTGGCACAAGAGGCCCTTTTGCACAAGGGTGATTGATTTCCAAACGAGCCAACCTTTTTAAATTCAGAGACTTAAATTAGTTTGGAAGCTCTAAGATTTTAAGATTTTCAGTTTACCTTAAGAATTGGAGATAAGAACCTTTGTGGGCGATACTGGGCCACATGGTTTAACCCTGGAATTTTTAGCCTTGCTTTAAATGTATCAAAAAATTATAATAATAAAGATGAGATTTCATCACCCTTGGGAATCGCTCGTGTGAAAGATGGAATTCCACCTTACCCGATATTCGGTGAATTCCATCGACATAATGGTAATTTCTTCCGCAATTCCTATTCGTTACTCCCCATCCTTAAAAATTAGCAGAAAAGTGGGAACATAATAGGGAAGATAGGAGATCGTTTCTCATCATGAGATGGCAGAATAATCGATGTACCCTTTGTTGACCTCAACTATTTTCCTTGTGAGCCGATAGACTCCGCCTCCTTCCCGGGTTCTGCTGGCGTCCGTATTACCTTCTATGGTAGTGAGCAACCCTCCCGCAACTCTTTCAACCAGACCTGTATGACCTAACCCATGCCCGTGGTCTATGACAAAAATCATACCGGACCGTACCAGACCAGGATTCTCGATGGCCTCCCGTTTCGGTATGCGCCGGGCGCCTTGAGAAAGGGCGCGGTTCCAGTGATTCAGACAGCCGGCCGTTTTGACCATGGGATTGGGACATACCATTCTTTTTGACGCCTCGTCAAAACACCAGTAAACAAAAGCACAGCACCACGCATGGCCGGGGGAGACACCGGCGCGAAGTAAGTAAGCATCCACTTGAGGCCCGTGATTCGAATTCTTCGGTATCTCTCGCACCTTTTTCGCTTCCTCCCCGGATGCAATTTGTAAGACCCTGGCCAGAAACTGGCTACCCGCTGTGTCGCTTATCGGCACGGCTTTGTTTCCAAACAAAGCGGCCCAGGTGAGAGGCCCAACCTGCCCGTCCTGCTTGAGAGGCCGCCCTTCAGCGTCAACATTCCGAGCCTGGAAGAGCTTAACAGTCTGCTTCATCTTTGGGCCGAAGTTGGGATTATCCGGATCTAATCGCCACCCAGAGATCCCTATCCCCATCAACTCATTTAATTTCATCTTCAAGGCCTTTACGACCTCAGCGTTCTGCTCACCTGCCTTAATAACGCGTCCCGGATACTCCATGGCTCTCCTCCTAAAGATTACGGAATGAACACTCACTCGATCAACCTTCACCTCGCAGAAAGGAAAGTTCGAGTGACTATGATATCACGATCAGTATTATACCATTTTCTGCTCTCCTGTAAAAAGAAACATATCAGATATTGTTCAAACCACATGGATTGGATCTTATAGTAAGAAAAGGGGAAGAATTCCGATGGAATAGGGTGAGTAATGGTGAATTGAAGGAATAACAGTGGCCGGTCACCGGATGGAAGAAATCAAGAAGGAAAAGAATGGTTTTGACGTCCTCCCGGACATTTATCGCTATGCCAGAGAGGGATTTGTGGCCATAGAGCCGGACGACCTCCAGCGGCTGAAATGGTACGGACTTTACCAGCAAAGGCCCAAAGACGGCTATTTCATGATGCGGGTTATTATTCCGGGAGGCCATTATAACTCGGTACAGATGAGGACGCTGGCTGCCATCGGGCGGGACTACGCACGTGGTTTTGGAGATATTACCACCCGCCAGACTTTTGGGTTTCACTGGCTCACTATTCAGGATATGCCCGACATTTTCAGACGCCTTGCGGCTGTGGGCCTGAGCACTGTCGGCGGTGGAGGTGATGTCATGCGAAATATCACCGGCTGTCCGGTAGCAGGTCATGACACCAGAGAGGCTTTCGATGCTCAGCCGGATATCATCAAGGTCTGGAACTACCTCCGTGGTCACAGGGCCTTTTCCAACCTCCCACGCAAAATGAAAGTATCTGTCTCTGCCTGCGGAATCAGTTGCTGTTTTCCACAAATCCATTGCCTCTCCTGGGTGGGTGTTCCTCATGGCCCTTCAGGAATGCCTCAGGAAGGCTATAACCTTTATCTCGGCGGCGGCCTGGCCGGAGAGCCTCACCTGGCCCAGCCGGTTGATATCTTTGTTACCCGTGACCAGGTGCTTGAAGCAACGGTGGCCATCATGGAAACTTACAGGCAGTACGGCAACCGGCAGCAGCGTTCACGGGCGCGACTGAAGTTCCTCATGGACGATTGGGGACCTGAGAAATTCCGGAAGGAAATTGCCTCCCGCCTCTCCTTTGATCCTTATCAGGCCAGTCCTCATAAATTAGATGCTAACTCCAGGGATCACCTTGGTATCTTCCCTCAAAGGGAAGCTCATCTTAATTACATCGGAATCGCCATACCGGCCGGACGTATCACGTCCGAGCGGATGCTTGACCTGGCCGGGGTGGCGGATATTTACGGCAGCGGTCATCTGGTTAACACCCATCAGCAAAACCTCGTTATTCTTGATGTTCCAAACGCTCATGTGCCGCCTGCGGTCAGTAAGTTAAAAACCATAGGTCTATCAACGGATGAACTGTCGGTCGAGGCCGATTGTGTGGCCTGCATCGGTAAGGAATTCTGCAACCGGGCCATAACTGAAACCAAGGGTCTGATGAAAAAAACGATCGATTATCTGAAAGAGGAACTTACCTGGGACAGTCATATCAAAATATTTATGAGCGGCTGCCAGAATGCATGCGGCCATCACCATATCGCAGATATAGGACTGCAGGGCACTTCAGCCAGAGTCGGCCGGGAAATCCTGGAATGCTACGATTTTCTGGTAGGTGGAAAGTTAGGCCGGGAGGCTGCCTTCAGCCGGAAGATCGCCCCTAAAATTCCGGCTGAGGTCGTACCCGCTGCTTTGGCCAGCATGGTGAGATCCTTTCAGACCACCCGCAAGCATCATCAAACCTTTCACTCCTGGTCCGGCGAACGCTCAGACCAAGAGCTGGCCGGGTTTCTGGCCATCCACTCTTCTCCGACATGAATAGAAATACGCATCTGCTATGTAGATTATACTCATAATATTTAAATTTTCCGTAGGTTCTATACACTTTTTTATTGACATTTTTATGCACTTGATTTATGGTAGGCGAAACAAAATTTCCAGGAAAACCGCAGGGTTCACTTTTTCAGCATCTTCGCCTCAGCAAGCGCATTACCCTTTTTAATCTCAAAACAAAACCGGACTTCTGCAACCCATTTCGGCCAGCCATAAAGGAGTAAGACATGTTAGACCTGCTGATTTGCTTTTCCTTCATTGCCTATGCCATATCTACAGGATTCCGCGCCAAGAAGGAAGCATCAAAGAGTCTGGAGGAATATTTCCTGGCAGGTCGAACCATTCGCGGCTGGCAGGCAGGATTCAGTATGGCGGCTGCCCAGTTTGCCGCAGACACACCCTTACTGGTTACCGGTCTTATCGCCACAGGCGGCATCTTCATGATCTGGCGTTTATGGATCTATGGTATTGCCTTTTTGATGCTCGGCTTTATCTTTGCAGCCAGTTGGCGCCGAGCCGGCGTCTTAACCGATGCCGAATTGACCGAGGTTCGCTACAGCGGAAAGCCGGTACTCTTTCTGCGCGTGCTGAAAGCCATCTATTATGGAACGGTTATTAATTGCATTATCATGGCTATGGTGCTGGTGGCAGCCATGCGGATTGCCGAGGTTTTCCTGCCCTGGCATGAGTGGCTTCCATCCGGCATGTATCATGTTTTTCTGAGCCTGACCGAGGGTCTTGGCTTATCCATTGGAGCGAGCATCACCGGTTTAAGTCCCGCTGTTACGACCACGAATAGCCTGATCAGCATTCTGGCCATTCTGGGCTTTACGGCTCTTTACTCGGCCACCGGCGGCTTGAGGAGTGTGGTCAGAACCGATGTTGTGCAGTTTTCTCTGGCCATGATCGGCACCTTCATTTATGCTTTTATCATCACCCAAAGGGTCGGGGGATTGAAAGGTCTGGCCGGAAGGCTCGTTGCGATTTACGGAGCCGGCCTGACCCAAAGGATGCTTTCCTTTGCACCCTCGGCTGGAGAAGCAGTCTTACCCTTCTTGATGATTATCGGCCTGCAATGGCTTTTCCAGATGAGCAGTGACGGAACCGGTTATATGGCCCAACGCTCTATGGCCTGTCAGACGGATGGCCAGGCCAGGATTGCCGCCACGGTCTTTGCCTGGATGCAGGTTTTTGCCCGCAGCATTATGTGGCTGGTTATTGCCGTGGGTCTTCTGGTCATCTACCCGAACAATCCGGGAAGCATGGCCTGGGATCAATATGTTGCCTTTCGGGAAATGACTTTCGTCTCCGGTATTAACGACCTATGCCCACCGGGCGTTCGGGGGTTGATGCTGGTCGGCATGCTGGCCGCCCTCACCTCGACCCTGGATACGCATCTTAACTGGGGCGCCAGCTACTGGAGCAGTGATATCTACCAGCGGCTGATATGTGAGCACTGGCTCAAGCGCAAACCCAAGAGCCGCGAACTGGTCTTAACCGCTCACCTGGCCCATATCCTTATTGTGGTGATGGCCCTGGTTATTACGGCCAACCTCGGTTCCATTCAAACCGCCTGGTTCATCTCTCTCCTCTTTGGGGCCGGCATGGGTTCGGTTTTAGTCCTGCGGTGGCTGTGGGAGCGAATAAATCTCTACTCGGAACTGGCAGCCATTCTTACTTCCCTGATCGTTGCTCCCATACTTCTGTATATTACTGACGTTGAATGGATTCGTTTATCCGTCATGGCTCTTGCTTCCACCATCACGGCTATCGGAGTTACCTTCTTCACTCCTCCAACCGATGAGAAGGTTCTGAAGCAATTCTACGAGAAGGTCCGCCCCCTCGGTTTCTGGAGAAAAACCGCCGTGCTGGCCGGCGATGATCCGGCCATTCCCGTTCGCAATTTAGGAAGAGAGGTCATAACAACCCTTCTGGCTACGGCCTCACTCTTCCTGATGCTGGTTGGATTCGGGAAGCTCCTTATACCACCCCCGGGCCAGTCCTCCCTTGTTCCGGTCATCTATATCTTCTCCTCGGCCATTTTCGTTCCTTTCTGGCTGCCGAAAATCAGGGATAGCCAAGGAAAGGTGCCGGCCGAAGAGATGGTGGTCTCAGACATTCAACCTTGGGAAGAAGAACCCGAAGTTGTGGCAGTTCAGGAATAGGGAGCGGAAGCAGCTCAATCATCATCAATCACCACTCCGTTCAGTTCCAGGCGAAACATGCATGCCGACTGGGCGGCACAAAGAACCACTTTACGGGGTCATTTATGGGGTCTGTTTATGGGGCCACAAGACCTGACCCCAAGGGTGCCAAGGGCCAATCACTCCTTCTGTTCAGTTCCACATGAAAGAAATAGCCGGAAGTGTGACGATGATATCATATGATATCTGGAAAGGAGTGGTCTGGTGTTTGATTTATGCATCATTTCGGCCTTCATTGCTTATGCGATTTATGTAGGATTTCACGAACACAAAAAGGCTTCAAAAAATCTGGAGGAATATTTCCTGGCAGGCCGGACCATCCGCGGATGGCAAGCCGGATTCAGTATGGCAGCCACTCAATTTGCTGCCGACACTCCCTTATTAGTCACCGGCCTTATTGCCACAGACGGAATTTACAGGGTATGGCGACTATGGATTTACGGTATCGCCTTTCTCATGCTGGGTTTCATCTTTGCCTCAACCTGGCGGCGGGCAGGCGTCCTGACTGATGCCGAGTTGACCGAAATCCGTTACAGCGGCAAACCGGTCTTATTTTTGCGGGTGTTGAAGGCGATTTACTATGGGACTATCATCAATTGTATCATCATAGCCATGGTCCTGGTAGCTGCTCTGCGGATTGCCGAGGTTTTTTTACCCTGGCATAGATGGCTTCCAGCCGGGCTGTACCAACTTTTTCTCAATATGACTCAGTGGTCGGGTCTGGTCATTGGCAGGAGTGTAACAGGGTTGCTCAGCCCGGCCGTTGTTACCACCAATAATTTGATCACGGTGGTGGCCATTCTCAGCTTTACGGCTCTCTACTCCACGACGGGTGGATTGCGAAGCGTGGTGAAAACCGATTCAGTCCAGCTTATCCTGGCCTTACTCGGCACTCTGGTCTATTCAGTATCGGTTGTTCGAAGGATAGGAGGGCTCAGGAATATTACTTCCCAGGTAGTGGAAATCTATGGGAAAAAGGCAGCCTCCAAAATGCTTTCCTTTGCCCCTCTCCGTGGTGACCAGGGCTTTTGGTCTTTTTTGGCCATTATCAGCCTGCAGTGGCTGTTCCAAATGAACAGTGATGGCACAGGTTACATGGCCCAACGCTCCATGGCCTGCCGGACGGATGGCGAAGCCAGGATTGCGGCCATGATCTTTGCCTTTATTCAGGTTTTTTTCCGCAGTCTGCTCTGGCTCATTATTGCTGCAGGATTACTCATCATCTACCCATTCCCCCCAGGGTCTATGAGCTGGGAGCAGTATGCCGCTACCAGGGAGATGACCTTTGTATCCGGCATCTGTGATCTCCTACCGCCGGGAATTCGCGGCCTGATGCTCATCGGCATGCTGGCCGCCCTTACCTCGACCATCGATACGCATCTTAACTGGGGTGCCAGCTATTGGAGTAACGATATATACCAGCGGTTAATATGCAGGCATTGGCTCAAGCGCGACCCGAAAAACCGTGAACTGATCGCAGTTTCTCACCTCTCCACGATTTTGATTGTGGTGATCGCCCTGATCGTCACCGCTAACCTGGGTTCCATTCAAACTGCCTGGCGTATGTCCCTCCTGTTTGGAGCCGGAATGGGTTCGGTACTGGCCCTGCGATGGCTCTTTGAGCGGATCAACCTGTATTCAGAACTGGCTGCCATCATTACCTCTCTGGTTCTTGCCCCCATTCTCCTTTTGGTCACCAAAAGCGAATGGATTCGCCTGGCCACTATGGCTGCTGCTTCCACAGCAGCAGCTATCGGTATTACCTTTTTCACTCCCCTGACCAGTGATCGAGTTCTCAAGCAATTCTATGAAACTGTCCATCCCCTCGGCTTCTGGCCGAGATCCGCCTCATTGAAGGGCGAGCATACCTTCACTCCCATCAATAATTTGCTCCGTGAGATGAAAACCACTCTTTTAGCTGCCCTGTCCCTTTTCCTCCTCCTGATCGGGGTTGGAAAATTCATCATACCCTCGCCTGACCAATCCCTTTTCTGGCCCGGCCTGTATACCTTCCTGTCCATAGCCCTTATTCCCTTCTGGTGGCAAAGAGCCTTCAAGCCGGAGGCACCCAAGATGGGGTCAGGTCTTGAATCTTGAATTTTCGAACAGACTATCTCTTGCTCGTGCCAGCGGCCTGTCGGAGAGAGAATCCGGCGGCAGGCTCCTGGGCGAGTGTCACAGCATCACTGAGATTGAGGGGACGATAGTTTGGCGCAGCGCGGGCACCCTTCCGGATGACATGCACGGCAGAAATGTTTCCCGCAGGTTGAACACTCAACATAACATCGAGGGCAAAGGAAGTGAAGGCGCTCATCACACAGGAACAATCCACGTGTCTCTTCATAGCAGGACTCACAAACCGGCAGTTCCAGATCTTTTATGAGCGGGTTCCAGATTAAGTCAAGCTTTCTTGCCTTCTGTTTCCTTTTGATTTCATATACTGCCTTAACCACCGGCATGAAGATTCGCAAGGCATTAATAAGATCTACTTCAACCTTTAAGCTGTACCGCTCCTGCTGATCAACTGCCTTTCGCTTCAGTTCCAGTTGAGTGGCTTGAATTCGTGATTCCTCCCGCTCTATTTCCTCTTTACTGAGCTGCTTTTTCCTAATTTTTTCCTCAATCTGCTGGATAAGGGTCTGGTAATATTCGATCAGCCTTTCAATATCGCGCCTCATCCGGCGATTGAGACTTTTTTCAAAATCCGCCAGGACATGGCCGATTCTCTTTCTGGCTATGGCGCAGGCTCGCCTGTAAACACGATCCAGGGGTTGAGGTTGCATCGAGTCAACCGGAAACTGCTCC
>JBLIRT010000046.1:0-17102 GCA_049472445.1 bacterium | reverse complement strand
TAAAGGCGGCAATAAAGCGAATCTTTATTTCCGGCGGTTCAAAATAAACAGCCGGATCATTCTCCACCAGCCAGAATTCAGAGGGGGTGAAAGACCTCAAATCAAGAAATCGAACATCCTCCCTGCCTTGATCCCATCGGTCTCTACTTTTCTTTATCACGAGGCCGATTCTGGTTCGCTGGCTCAGCTTCTGGCAATCAATATGGCAAGACACTCCATAGCTGTCTCTTTCCATAAATTCAAATAAAGACCCTGGTTGTCCCTCAGGCCAGACCCATACATACCAACCATTGTAAGAACCATCGTATCGGAAGTAGTGAATAGTGATCAGCGTGATAGGATTCTCAAGGTGATCCATTCCTTCTCTTGCTCCCTGTATCTGTATTTCCAGGGCTTAGAACTTATTGAAATTATAATACAATTCATTACCATGAAAGGAAAAATGAGACCACGTGGCTCCATGGCCTTGCCCAGGAAAGGATTTCTATTCCCTCTTGACTTTATTTGTAATTTAGCGTTACCATGTTCCTTTTGTCAAGTTAAATAATCCTTACCTTCATCGTTTAAGATATATTATATCGATAATATTATTATCGATCTTTAAAGTACTTAATGTTTACCCGGATTCTCAAGGGAAAATCCCATGCCTAATTTCCCAAGTGGGTAAGGTAATGGGTGAACATATAACAAAAAGTTTTGAAAGGGGAAAGGCCATGCAGACTGAGAGAAATAAAAGATACCTGATTGGAATCCTTGCTGCTGTCAGCTTCTTACTCTTGATGAGCCGGGCTACACCTCTTCTGGCAAATTCCCTAACCGAAACAGAAATACAAAAACTCCAGCAAGAGACTGCGGCCATGGAGGAAACGATCAGGACGCTTTCCGACGAAAGGCAAAGAGAAGACCTTATTTATTATTTGGAGGCGCTGCTGACTGCTAAAAAGGAGGCCTTAACTCAAAGCATGAAAGATACTCCCGCCAGACCGAAGAGACGGGACCGTAACCTTATTCGATGGTATCAAAGGTCCATTCAGAAGGCCGGAATCCTTATCCATGATTTAAAAAAGGAACTTAGCCAGATACCAACCGAGTACGATCAAATAAAGTATTTCCTATCGAACATGGAAAATCGCGCTATGCTTCTTGACGCAGGTCTTAAATTTCTCATCTCATTGCTCCTGAGTGCCCTCTTATGGATCTTTATCAGGAAACTGGTCAGAAAATGGAAAATTCATTACCTGGAAGGGAAGACCGCCACGTTTGGGGGAAGGATGAAGACCTTACTCTTCCATGTTTTTTTGGCATCTTACTCTTTGGCCATCGTCTTTTTCTTCAGTGTGCTCTTTCTCAAATTAGTCCTCCAGAATGGAAAAGTTACGGCTTTCACCTATACCCTTGGTGCCTGGCTTATCTATAGAATTGCCAAAAGCCTTTGCTCTTTTACCTTTTCACCGGCAAATCCTCAAGACCGATTGTTTCGAATCGATGATCAGCTTGCTTACTATATCCTTGTCTGGTGCCATCGGCTTCTGCTCTTCAGCTTTTGGATGTTTATCCTGATCAAGCTCAGCTCTTTGTCCGGGTTGTTTCATTTTTCTACGATTTTTTCGGGAATCTACAGAGTAGGCTTATTAATTATGATGGCTATTATTCTCGCCCAATGGAAAGAGAGTATTCAAAAAAGATTTTCTCTTACCATAAAGGGAGAGGAACCACCTTGGAAGCTGAGGGCCAAAAAAGTCTACAACCACTTAATCGGGAAAATCTATCTGGCCATAATTATCTACTTTTCAGTTATTGTCCTTATCTATCTCTTGGGCTATAAAGAAACCTATCGATTTATTCTCTATTCCACCTTGCAAAGTTTTCTGGCCCTGGCTCTGATCGCTCTCCTCTGGTTTCTTTGGAACTTAGCCTTTCAAAAGCTTTTTTCTATCAGCGAGGAATTGAAACAGCGTTATCCTGTCTTAGAAGCCAGGGTCAATCAATATGTTACCTGGATAGATAAACTTGCCCGATTCTTCCTTATTCTCTTTGCTCCTTTCTTGATTCTCAGCAGGTGGAACCTCGACACCTTCGGATTTCTCCAGAGCTATTCACCCTTTATATCCAGACTTATCCGTATTCCCCTCATTGTCCTCATAGCCATCCTCCTCATCCAGATAATAAACCTTTTGATCCAGAAAACGGTTACTCGCATCGTTGAATCACGAGTGCAGATAGAAACGGTCCCTGCCTATGAGGTTGAAAAGCAGATGAATACCATAGGCGGAATTCTCCAGAAGAGCTTATCAATAGCTATCGTGCTTATAACCGGGGCGATGATCCTGACCGAGCTCGGTTTCTCGATCGGTCCTCTCCTGGCTGGTGCTGGAATAGTAGGAGTAGCTGTTGGCTTTGGCTCGCAGTACTTAGTCCGGGATATTATCAGCGGCCTCTTCATGATTGTAGAAAACCAGGTCCGCGTGGGAGATGTAGCCATACTCAATGGAACCGGCGGATTGGTGGAGCAGGTGAATCTTCGGACTACCGTTTTACGGGGCCTCGATGGGACTGTCCATGTTTTTCCTAATGGAAGTATAAACACGGTCTCGAATATGACCCATGATTTTTCTTATTATGTTTTCGACGTTGGTGTGGCTTATAGGGAAGATGTTGACCAGGTATGCGCAGCGCTTACGGAAATCGGCGATCAAATCACCCGGGAAGAGCCTTATAAATCAGCAATCCTTGAGCCGCTTGAAATACTTGGCCTGGACAAATTCGCTGATTCCGCCGTCATTATCAAGGCCAGAATCAAAACCAAGCCGATAAAGCAGTGGCTTGTGGGCCGAGAGATGAACCGGCGAATTAAGAAACGATTTGATGAACTTGGCATCGAAATTCCCTTTCCTCATTGTACCTTCTATTTCGGTGAGGGTAGCAAGCCGGTTGATCTGGCTTTGAAGGGATCAGAAAAGATAGCTCATGACCTGAAAGATGTTATCCGATCAACCGTAAAAGAGATCATCGAAGGGAAGGAGAACAAAGGGTAGCCTCCATATCCATGAAAATTCTACAGCCTCCTCTGAGACATCATAAAATAATCCTGGATAATGGTCTGCGGGTCATAACCGTAGAAATGCTTCACCTCCACTCCCTGGAAATAAGCATGTACATCAAGGTTGGTTCGCGCTTTGAAACCGCCCATAACAACGGGATTTCTCACTTTTTGGAGCATATGCTCTTCCGGGGCCCCAAAGGCATGTTCGATTCTTACCATTTACACAGGCAATTCGAAGCCCTGGGGGGAGATATCAATGCTTTTACTACGAATGAATACACCTGCTTCTGGCTCACTTTGCACCCTCAATACCTGGCTAAAGGGATGAGCCTTTTTTCGGAAATATTCCTCTCTCCCAATTTTACAGATATAGAGGTAGAGAAGCAGATTGTCCTGGAGGAAATTTTGAATGAGCAGAATGAAAAAGGCGAGGATATTAATATCGATGATCTTTCCTCTTCAATGCTCTGGCCGGGAGATAGTCTTGGCTTGCCCACCTTAGGTTCAAGGGAGAATCTCCTGCGCTTTACCGAATATGATGCCCGATCATTCTTTAACACCTATTACACGGCCTCCAATATGGTTCTGTGCATCGCAGGACGGGTCAAACACAATCAGGTCATAACCTATGCTCAAAAGTTTTTTACCCAACTTCCCAAAGGTCAGGAGATGCGGATTTCGAATCATCATGCCCTCCAGAAAGAAGCCCGGACTCTCTTTAAAAGGAATCCAGGCAGTCAGGCGACCGTTCAAATTTGCTTCCGGACGGTTTCATATCATTCCCCAGACTATTACCTTATCCTGCTTTTAAGGAGAATACTGGATGATGGCAATTCCTCTCTCCTCCAGTGGAATATCCGGGAAAAGCAAGGTTTGGTCTATGATATTTCAGCCGCTGTTTCTTCATATTACGATACCGGTACCTTTGATATTGATTTCTCAGCGGCTCCCCAAAAGATTCCCCTGGTGGTGAAACAGATACTTTTCGAAATTCGAAAGCTTACCACGGCCCCTGTCTCCAGGGAGGAATTTCACATAGCTAAGCGCAGATACCTTATGGAATTCGATTTTGCCATGGATAGTATGGGCCGGATGGCTGATCGATTTGGCTGGAGTGAGCTTTTCCGAAAAACCGAGTCTCTGGAAGAGGAGCGGAAAATAATTGAAATGGTGACCAGAGAGCAGATTTTTGATCTATGCAGGCGATGTTTCATCAACTCAGGCCTTAACATCGCCGTTATCGGCCAATATACAAAAAAGGAGGAAATTCAGATTAAAAAGATAGCTATGGAGTTCCCATAAAGGCGGGGTTCTATAATTTTCCCATGATGGGAACCACGACTATAGGGATGAAGTCGGTGAAAAAGTGTAAGACTATAACCATAGATAAACTCTTCTGCCACAAGGTAAGCATTGAGAACACAAGACCGATGTAACCGACGGTGACCATTCCGGCCACTCCTTCATACCCATGGCCAAAGGCAAAGAGAAGAGTTGATAGAAAAACACCGGCCGCATCGCTCTCAGTGATCTCTATGATCCTCGTCAGAAGGTATCCCCGGAAGATAACTTCCTCCGCGACTGCTACTGTCAGCACCATGAGAGCACCTAAAAAAATCTGCTGCATGCTCTGAGGCATAAGAGAGGGTGGAACTTCCTCTATATGACTGAAGCCAATCTGTGTAAAAAGGTCCAGGACGAGGCCGACAGAAAAGTAAAAAAGGGGAAAAAGAATAATTCCCCAAAGTATTTGTTTCTTCAGATTGTCGCTTGTCCATCCGATCCGGGAAAAAGGCTCCTTCCCGGCCTTAAGGAGCCAGAAAACCAAAATTGATAAACCCAGGTTCCGTAAAATGGTAATCAAAGCTACCGTAGAAAATGAACAAAATTCCGAACAGAGGAAAGCTGTCGGAAAAGCCAGAGCAATAATGGCCACAGTCAAAAAAAGTATTACCTCCCGGCCTTTATCCTTTTTGAAATTTTCATGGGGATATTCATTTTCTTTGATCATCGTTATTTATACCACTCCTCTCACCCTTTGCCTCTCATTGATCAGATAACCTTTGGTTTTCTCTTCTTTCCATAATCAGAGTTCCGGTCATAGCTTTCTATTGGATATTCTCACCTTTACTATATCATAAACTTGACCGGATAAAAGAGTGAAGTAATCTCAAGGTTTATTGCCGATAGCTACGACATGATATCGGTATTGGCTGTAAAAATAATGAGGCAGAAATGCATTATCAGGAAAAAAGCACTCGGCGAACCAGCCCGTCGCATCCGGGCTGGTATCGTAGCTAAATCCTTCGCGAGATCTTATTGATGAGAAAGGCAAGGCGGCGCATCCCCAATGCTTATGTAACAGTCACCCTGGGGATGATTACCCTTTCCGGATTATACCTGACCAGCCTCCACAGCTATCTGCTGTTTCACAGCTTAGCTGAACTATTCAGCGTGATCATCGCCTGCAGCATCTTTCTCCTGGCCTGGAACTCAAGCCATTTCATGGGAAACCACTATCTGCTTTTCATTGGCATCGCCTCTCTCTTTGTCGGGAGTCTGGATATAGTCCATACACTTGCCTATAAGGGTCTGGGAATATTTCAAGGGCATGAGGCCAACCTGCCTACTCAGCTTTGGCTTGCCGCTCGCTATGTGCAGAGTCTCACCCTATGCCTCGCCCCGATTTTTCTTCGACGCAAATGCAGGCCCAGACTCATACTCCTTGGATATGCAGCTATCACCTCACTCCTGCTGGCTTCGGTGTTATACTGGCGTATTTTCCCTGATTGTTATCTTGAGGGCGTGGGGCTCACTTCCTTCAAGATAATCAGTGAATACCTGATCTCACTGATCCTCGTCGTCTCTATAGCCATACTGTATCGGTATCGATCAGCCTTTGACCATGGCGTTTTCAGGTCACTGGTGATTTCCATCATCGCTCTCATCGCTGCTGAACTGGCCTTCACTGCCTACATTGGTATCTATGATCTGGCCAATTGTATCGGGCATCTATTCAAGATCATTTCCTTTTATTTTCTTTACCAGGCCATTGTTGTGACCGGTCTCATGCATCCTTACGAGTTGCTCTTCAGAAGTCTCAAGGAACATGAAACCAGATTACAGGAAGCTCACGACGTTCTGGAAAGGCGGGTTGAGGAGCGGACGGCCGAGATTTCAAAGGTAAACAGGGAACTGGTGCATGCCTATGAGGACACCCTGGAGGGCTGGATACTGGCTCTCGATATGCGTGATAAAGAGACAGAAAACCACACTCAGCGCGTCACCGAAATAACCTTGTCTCTGGCCCGGTATATGAACTTCAACCGGGAGGAACTGGTGAATGTGCGTCGTGGCGCCTTACTGCATGATATTGGCAAGATAGGCATTCCTGATAGTATTTTGCATAAGCCCGGGCCACTTACTCCTGAAGAATGGGAAATCATGCGCCAGCACCCGGTCCATGCCTATAATATGCTTTCACCCATCTTCTACTTACGCCCCGCCCTGGATATTCCTTATGAACATCACGAAAGATGGGACGGCAGCGGCTACCCGCGAGGACTCAAGGGTGAACAGATACCCCCGGCCGTGCGCATCTTTTCAGTAGTGGACGTATGGGACGCCCTCAGTTCCGATCGCCCCTATCGTAAAGGCTGGCCTGAGCATAAAGTCACTGAGTACATTTGCCGACAAGCCGGCAGTCATTTCGATCCGACTGTCGTAGCCGCTTTCCAAAAATTCGAATGCCGATTCCGGGGACACCATCCATAATTCGAACCTGTGAACACGTCCTGAAGGATAATCTCCACTGCACTCAGTAATTTAATCATTTCTACCGATCATGAAATATAGTTTCTTCCGTGAGAACAAAGAGGGGAATAATTATGAAATGGTCCTTTCAAATAGGGAAATTCTTCGGCATACCCTTGAAGGTTCACCTCACGTTTCTCCTCTTACTCTTGTTCATAGGGATAGTTACTGGGCAGCGGGCTGGTTTTCAAGGAGCAGTACACGGAGTTACTCTGGTTATCCTCCTCTTTATCTGCGTGGTTCTCCACGAATTGGGCCATAGCTTAATGGCCGAACATTTCGGAATTGATGTGCGGGATATCATCCTGCTTCCCATCGGCGGGGTTTCCCAAATGGAAAAAATTCCTGATGAACCCCAAAAAGAACTCTTCATTTCTTCCATAGGGCCCTTGATCAGCTTAGGTCTGGCCCTGTTTTTCCTTATCACAGCCAGATTGTTTAAGCTGGACCTTTCCCTTCAGGGAGCAACTCTGGTGAGTGGAAATTTTCTCGTCTCCCTCCTCTGGATCAACCTTATTCTAGGCGTATTTAACCTTCTTCCCGCCTTCCCCATGGATGGTGGAAGGGTTTTGCGGTCATTGCTGGCCATGCGTATGGAATATCTGAAAGCAACTCATATCGCCGTCAATATCGGACAGGCATTTGCGGTTTTCTTCTTTTTCTATGGGCTCTTCTATAACTTCTGGTTGGCTTTGATCGGCATTTTCATCTATATGGGAGCTGAAGCTGAAGAGCATGAGACAATGCTGCGAAGGTCATTGAGAAGAATCCCGGTCAATCAGGCTATGATTACCAATTTCCAGAAACTCTCTCCCGATGATCAATTGGGCCGGGCCATCAATATCGCCTGCCACAGCTTACAAATGGATTTTCCCGTTATGGAAAATAACAGCCTCATTGGGATCTTTCCCCGTGATCGGTTCCTTTCATCCATGAGGGACCATTCGCCCGAAACCCCTATTAAGGAACTCATGAATACTGATTTCACAACTATTTCCGATACAGAGCCTTTGGAAGAGGTTTATAACAAGATCAATCAAACCAAGGGTGGATTCATACCGGTTATGCACGGCAATAATTTGTCGGGCTTCATTAACTTGGAGCAAATTGGAAAGTTCCATATGCTCTGCGGCTTAGGACAAAAATAACCATCGATATTTCAGCCTCATTCCGGTTGCCAGGTCACTCCCTCTTCTTTTGGCAGGAATGAGGGCCGGACAAAGGCAAGGAAAGCTTCCCAACACATCCAGATGGCCAGAAGGAAGCAAAGGCTGCCGATGATGACCAGGCACCAGTTGCCCCCTGAGAAATAATCGCGAAGGTTCATGATCATTCCCCATAGGGTCATAACCATCATAAAAATACAGGGAATCAAGGCTACCCAATAATAAGGTCCCTTCCGTCGAAGATAGATGGTCAGGACAATGAGGGCCAAACCAGCCAGGAGTTGATTAACCGCACCAAACAATGGCCAGAGGGTTAAAGCCCCTTTCCCATCCGGACCAGTCGCAAAGGCCAAAAGGAAAGCAGTAATAACGGCCAGAGCCGTAGCTGTCCATCGGCCCTTGAGAAAATTCAGGTGAAAATCAGAGGCCAGTTCAGATATTACATACCGCTGAATTCGGGTAGCTGTGTCCAGAGTGGTTCCAGCAAAGGAAGCGACAAATACGCCCATAATGATAATAGCGATAGCCCGGGGTAAACCGAAGGTTGTCATCATATTGGCCGAGCCGATCACGAAAGCATTTATATTGGCACTCAGACCGGAGGCTCCTGCCCAGTTCCCGTAATGGGCCTGCCAGGCAGCAAATCCGGTAAGGAGGGATCCATTCCCAGCGGTGTAAGCCATACCTAATCCAGCTCCACAGGCAATAATGACCAGAAGTGAAAGAATGGATTCAAGCAGCATTGAGCCATATCCCACAAACTGAGCGTCCAGCTCTGATGATACCTGCTTGGCTGTAGTACCTGAGGAAACGAGTGAATGGAACCCTGATATGGCTCCACAGGCAATAGTAATAAATAAAAAGGGCCATAGAGACGGTGCATTTTCAGGATGTAAATTGAAGGCCGGCGCTACCATGGGAATTTTTCCTTGAGCTCCCGCTACCAGGATTCCTGCTATTAAAAGACCCATGGCTACAAAGAGTTCCCAGGCATTGATGTAGTCCCTTGGCTGGAGAAGAGTGGTGACTGGAAGAATTGAGGCTATGTAGGCATAGATCAATAAAATAACCGTCCAGACTCCGGTAGCCGGCATATGGCCAAGAGCCGGCATTTTCAAGGGAAGAAAATGTCCTGCAACCACGGTGATATACATGAGAATTACTGCTAAGGCGGTAAAGACCGTAACGTTCCCTTTTTTATTGTAGACCATGTAACCCAAAAATACAGCGATAGGGATTTCACACCATATAGGGAAAACTGACTGGGGAAACATGGAAAAAATTACCGCTATAACCAGGCCAAAAACAGCAACGACGAGCAGCAATTCAAAAAAGACAATCAAAAAGAATAGTAACCGGGTCCGCCGGTTTATGTACCTAGCTGTGATTTCCGAAATGGATTTCCCTTGATGCCTCATAGAGAGAATGAGAGAGCCAAGATCATGGACACCTCCCATGATGATCGAACCGAGAAATACCCACAGGAAGGCCGGCACCCAGCCCCAGATAATGCCAATGGCCGGACCGACAATCGGGCCGGTACCTGCAATGGAAGCATAATGGTGGCCGAAGATAACCCCCTTTTTCGTAGGGACATAGTCCTGACCATCTTCAAACCTGTTGGCCGGAACTACAGCCTTCACATTCAAGCCAAAGACCTTTCGGGATAAAAATTGCCCGTACGTTCGGTAAGCAATAATGTATCCCACGAAGGATAGAAGCATGAGCATCATAGAGTTCATGGTTTTGTCCCCTTTCTCTTTGCCTTACCCAGCTTTGGGCTATCAAATGAATGTAATTCTCACCACAGGTGAAAATGAGAAATGACCCTGGACGTTTCTTTCATGAGACAGGATTAACCTTCGAAAAGAATTCAGAAAATAACAATTTGGTTATAAATACTAATAAAGCCTTAAGTTAAAGTCAAGGATATTCATGCAATTCCTGTGATACTCCCAGGAATCCCAGCATCCCCTCCTGCGGATCTCTCATAGCCCTTAAGTGAAAATCCATAAGAACCTTGTGATCATCCTTCGTCTTATGAGCCACCGTTCCTCTCCAGCCTCCCTTAAGAGCCTGTTTTATGATCATATCAATATCATCAACCGAAAGGCTGTGATGGAAGAGCCCTTCAAGTGATGCTCCTGCTAATTCCTGTGGATGGTAATGGAGCCTCTGACACAATGGCTCATTGACAAAAAACATTCTCCGCCTCTGATCGGTAAAAACCACATACTCAGGCAGGGAATTGATCGCCTTCAGGAAAAATGTCCGTTCCCTTCCTTGAACATCCAACTTCTTCATGAGCCTTTCAATATGGTTTCTCAGTTTTTGCTCAGTCTGCTTGGAGTCGCTGGCATCCCTGATCACGACCTGGAGGACCTTTCTGTTACCACAGGTAATGGTATTCCCCTGGATATCAACAGGAAATGAACCTCCATCCTTTTGCCTGAGGACGCTTTCGAATCGAGAGGAGCCGCTCTCCCAGGCATGTCTGAAAAATTCTTTAATTTTTCTCTCCTCAGAGGGCATATACAATCTCCACAGGGCACTTTCGATTATCTCCTGATAGGAATAACCGGTAGATTGTATGATCCGGTGGTTGACAGTCATGACCTGCCCCTCCGAACTACAGATAACAATCATGTCACCGGATTGATCAAAGAGAGTCCGATACTTTTCTTCGAGAATCAAGGTTTCTTTTTCTACAGCATTCCTCACGATGAGCAGAGAGATATCACCAGTCAGGGAGACCAAAAGATTCTGCTCCTTGTCTGTATACCCTTTTATCTTATTACCAACACATATGATCCCAATTACCTCCTGGTCTGAGATAATCGGAACTCCCAAAAAGGAAAAAAATGAAAACCTGCCAAAAGATAATACGGTACGGCTTACCCTTCGTGCTGAGGTATTGATGACAATTGGCTGCTTTTGCTTCACAATCTCACCCAAGATACTGATCGGTTTGAAAATCTGACCGGTTTCATCGCTTGGATTTTCCAATCCCAGGAGGCTCAAAGGCACAAAATCACCATCTTTATTCCGCAATAAAAATAAACCGCAAAGGCTGTCAGTCAGCTCCATTGATTCATATAACGAGTATTCAGCCAGCTTTTTTAAGTCCCTCTGAAAAAGTAACTCTGTTGATACCTGCTTTAGGAGGAAGAGCTTTTCGTTTTGCCTGATTATCTCTCCCTCCTTTTTCTTTTGATCGGTTATATCCTGAACAATGGCTGTAAAAATCCTGCCTCCGGCATTTTCCCCGCCAGTCATGGAAAGGTTCATGAAAAACTCTTCTCCACTTCTCCTTAATCCTGATACCTCAATCAAGCCCTTAAGGGCTGTATTTCCCTGTTCAATTTCACGGCCGGAATTATGATCATCCAGATAGTTCTCCATAGCCTGCATATACTTCCGGCGAAGTTTCTGTGGAATCAATAAGGAGACATTCTGGTTCAAGATTTCATTCCTCTCCCACCCGAATATCCTGGTCGCACCCTCGTTAAAGAAAATGACTTTCTGATCAGCATCAGCAGCGAAAATTCCGAATTCAGCTGATTGAGTCAACGTTCGATACAGATCTCTTTCCTCTTCAAGGGAGTGTATTTTTTGAAGAAAACTCTTATTCATCTGATTAAAGGCTGAAATGAGGAGGCCGATTTCATCATGATAGGTAACCTGGATCTCTTCTCCAAAATTATTCCCCTCAGTAATGCCGGTCATTCCGATCACGAGCTTTCCCAGTTGATCTGAAATGGATACTTTGGAAAAAATGAGCCAGGCGAGAATCATGCATACCAAAAGGCCGATATTGAGTAAGAATACTTCCGGGTGATAATGGGAAAAGATCATGAGAGGAAGGACAGGGGAAAAAATTGCTCCGATAATAAGGCAAAATCTCTTCTTCAAACTCCAGCGAGTCATCCGGGCCAAGGTAATTTTCCCTCATGCGCTCTTAATTATGAAATCCTCAACGTTCTATCCTGAAGGTTAACCAGGGAAGACAGGCACCTCTGATCTTTTAATATATATCACCTCTCGCTACAATTTTACGTAAATATGAAGTGATCTAATTATTATTTTTTCGGTTAAATTACATAATAACCATTCACAAGAAAAAACATCCTCATGAAAAACATCCTCACTCAAGGCGTTTCTGAAAGGGTAAAGGGAAATTGAAAAAAATATCTTGAAGAAATGAGCTCAGATTTTGCCCCTTCGAGTCGATAATACTATATGAAGAGGATAAATTTAAGACTTAGCTGATAAATGGCACTTGGTATAACCTCGGAGAGCCTTTATGAAAAGATTATCTCCTGATTATTCACATCAAATGAAAACAGATTCTGAAGATACATTATGAAAGAGCGACTAGGGGAACTTCTTGTCAAAGCCAAATTAATCAATGACGAGCAACTTCGGGAGGGCCTGGAGGAGCAGAAGAAGTCAGGGGGGAGACTCGGTTTTAACCTGATCAAGCTCGGATTCCTGAAGGAAGAGGATATTCTCTGGTTTTTAAGTAAGCAATATGGAGTGCCAACGATCAATCTGAACAACTTTGAGGTGGATGAAGGAACCATTAAGCTCATTCCCATAGATCTGGCTAAAAAATATAGCTGCATTCCCATAAGTCTTATGGCTGGTACCTTGACCATTGCCATGGTGGATCCTTCCAACGTCTTTGCTATCGATGATATAAAATTTCTCACCGGATTTTCAGTGGAAACGGTGGTTACCTCTGAATCCTCTTTTATTTCCGCCTTTGAAAAATACTACCGGCAAAGGAGAAAATCCAGCCTGGAAATCAATGCCAAGGATTACGATCTGGATGATCGAGAATTCGCCTATGCTGACGATTTTGTGGAGGATGGGGATGAGGCTATTGTAGACATTGATAACTTTGATAGCATCGTCAAAGGTGCTATTGATAATGTCGAGGTTATAGAAGAGCAGGATGATGAGAATATATTTGATGTCGATGCTCCTATCGTTAAGTTAGTCAACGGCGTATTAATCAAAGCCATTAAGATGGGAGTAAGTGACATCCACATTGAACCATACGAAAAAGCCTTCCGGGTCCGCTACCGCATTGATGGCGTATTACGCAAGGTCATGGGCCTGCCTCTCAAGATCAGGAATGCCGTTGTTTCCAGGTTAAAGATCATGTCCAAGCTGGATATAGCTGAAAAACGACTGCCACAGGATGGACGCATCAAATTAAAGTTGGGTAAAAAGAGAGATATGGACTTTCGAGTATCCGTTCTCCCAACCATTTTTGGAGAGAAAGTGGTCCTGCGGTTGTTGGATAAAGCAAATCTGCAATTAGACATGACCAAATTAGGATTTGAGCCGCAAGGTCTTGAGCTGTTTCAAGACGCTATCGCCAGCCCTTACGGTATGGTTCTGGTCACCGGTCCTACCGGCAGCGGGAAAACCACAACGCTCTATTCGGCCTTAAGCCAGCTCAATAAAGAGGGAACCAATATTATGACTGCTGAGGATCCTGTCGAGTTTAATCTCATGGGCATCAATCAAGTCCAGATGAGAGAGCAGATAGGGCTTACCTTTGCTGCAGCTTTACGTTCCTTTTTGCGGCAGGATCCGGATGTTATCATGGTGGGGGAAATCCGTGATGCAGAGACCGCAGAGATCGGCATTAAAGCAGCCTTGACCGGCCATCTTGTACTCAGCACGCTCCATACCAATGATGCTGCCGGAACTATCGGCCGATTACTGAATATGGGGATGGAGCCTTTCCTGGTTGCTTCATCAGTAATTTTGATCGTTGCCCAGAGATTGGCCAGGCGAATTTGTCCTGAATGTGCGGAAGAAATCAAGATACCGGAAAAAGCCTTAATTGATCTAGGCTTCTCTGATAATGACATACCGGACTTAAAAATACTCAAGGGCAAGGGTTGCAGCAATTGTGGTAAGACAGGCTTTAAGGGACGGGTAGCGATCTATGAGGTGATGAAAATTACCGAAAGCATCAAAGAGCTCATCCTGAGTGGAGCCCCAATTAATGAGCTTAAGAAAAAAGCCAGACAGGAGGGAATGCGAACCCTTCGTGACAGTGGTCTGCAAAAGATTCGAGAGGGGGTTACTACCATTGAGGAAGTATTACGAGTTTCCATGGCTGATTAAAAAATGAGCAAATGAAATAAAGAGATTGAGCCATGACTTCAGATTGCACAAAGCATGGAATAGACCTGCGGAATTTATTAGAGACCATGCTTACCCAAAAAGCTTCTGATCTGCATGTAACACCTGGTATCCCCCCGCGCATACGAATACAGGGAGAAATCCATCAATTAGACTATCCTGCCCTGAATTCTGAGGATACAAGATCTCTCACCTATGATATCCTAAGTGAAGAGCAAAAAAACAAACTCAAACGTAACCATGAGTTGGATCTTTCCTTTGGAATCCAAGGATTAGGCCGATTCCGGGCTAATATCTTCCACCAGAGGGGCACCCTGGCCCTGGCCATAAGAAGTATCCCTTTCCAGATTCCCTGTTTCGAGGAATTGAATCTCCCACCGATAGTAGCCAGCCTCTGTGAAAAAAACAGGGGACTCATTCTCATTTCCGGCCCTACGGGAAGCGGCAAATCAACCACTCTGGCAGCTATGATTGATTGGATCAATGCCCATTTCCGAAAACACATTATCACCATAGAAGATCCGATTGAATATCTCCACCATCATAAGAAAAGTATCATCAGCCAGCGGGAGCTGCATTCCGACACCCGATCCTTTGCTGCGGCCCTGCGCTCGGCCCTGCGAGAGGATCCTGATGTAGTCATGGTTGGTGAAATGCGTGATCTGGAGACCGTAGAAGCAGCTTTACATATTGCTGAAACAGGGCACTTGACCCTGGCCACACTTCATACTGACTCATGTATCCAGGCCATTAACCGCATCCTTGATATCTTTGTTCCTTATTACCAGCAGCAGGTCAGGACTCAGCTGTCCTTTCTCCTGGAAGGTATTCTCTGCCAGCAACTCATACCTGCCAGACCGGGTGACAGCAGAGTCTTAGCCTTGGAAATTATGATACCAAACCCTGCCATCCGGAACCTGATCCGAGAGAACCAAGTACAGCAAATTTATAGTGTTCTGGAGACTGGAAGCATGAAGCACGGGATGCAAACTATGAATCAATCGCTCTTTTCACTCTACCGATCCAATCTCATCAGTGAGGAGAAAGCCTTGGGAAAATCTTCATGCCCGGATGAATTGATTCACATGATGCGAAACCACGATCATTGAAAAGGAGAAAAAATCCATGGTTACCTTTCGATATAAAGGCAAAAATATGCAAGGTAAGCCTGTCAGCGGTGAAATCGACTCTGAAAACCCGAGACAGGCTGCTTTGGAGCTCAGAAAACAGGCCATCATCGCCACCGAGATCAAGAAGAAGCCCCTATCAATTGAAATTCACATTCCCGGCTTAGGCAAAGGCAAAATTTCTGACCGGGATATTGTCATCCTTACGAGACAAATGTCCACCATGATTGATGCCGGTCTGCCCTTAGTCCAGGCCCTTGATATTCTCTGTGCTCAAACAGACAATAAGAAATTAGCCCAGGCCGTCAAAGAGGTCAAACAGTCAGTCGAAGGCGGCAGTTCCTTTGCCGATGCCTTGAAGAGGCACCCCAAAATATTCGACGACCTCTATGCCAACATGGTGGATGCAGGGGAAATAGGAGGAATTTTAGACACTATTCTTATGAGACTCGCCCAGTATATTGAGCGGGCCATGAATTTGAAAAAAAAGGTAAAATCCGCCATGGTCTATCCCATTACCATCCTCGCGGTAGCTGTCATAATCGTGGCCGGCCTGCTTATATTTGTTATCCCGCAATTTGCCAGCCTTTTTACCGGTCTTGGCGGAAGCCTCCCTCTTCCAACGCGCATGGTCATAGCAGCCAGTAATTTTATGGCCGGCTGGGGAGGCGGGATTATCTTCTTATCTCTCACCGCCTTTATTATCATCTTAAAGAGATGCTATCAGACCCAGAGGGGGAGAATGGCCATAGACCGATTCATGCTCAAGACGCCGATCTTCGGTATTCTGATCCGGAAGGTCGCTGTGGCCAAGTTCTCTCGCACCCTCGGTACGCTGATCAGTAGTGGTGTGCCGCTCTTAGATGCTCTGGATATTACCTCCAGAACTGCCGGTAACAGGGTAGTGGAAGCAGCTCTCAGCTCAACGAGGGCCAGCATAAGCGAAGGGAAAACCATGGCTGAGCCTCTTTCTCAAACCAAGGTTTTCCCTCCCATGGTAGTCCAGATGATCACGGTAGGGGAATCTACCGGAGCTCTGGATAACATGCTGGCCAAGATCGCTGATTTTTACGATGATGAAGTAGATGTGGCGGTGGAGGCACTGACCTCTATGCTGGAGCCGATGTTAATGGTCTTTCTCGGTGTCATCGTCGGTTTCATCGTAGTTGCCATGTATCTACCCATCTTCAAACTGGCAGCGGTTTTAGGTTAAAAAGGCTTATATACCAGGATGAGCCAAGACATGACCAGGGCAATACATCCCCGCGCACCATCGATGAGACAGGGATTGCTGTCAAAAATTAAATGGTTGACCTCCATCAGGATCATTGTGGCCACTCTGATTTTAGGCTCAATCACTCTTATTCAAATCGAAGAGGCCCGCATTCCCCTTTTCCCATTTTATACCCTCATTATTTTAACCTATGTCATGACCATTCTTTACGCCTCTATTTTCTACTTCAATCCGGACCCCTTCTTCTTTGCCTACACTCAAATAATCGGAGACGTCATTATCGAAACTGCGCTTGTCTTTTATACAGGGGGTATCAGAAGTCCCTTCTCTTTCACCTATATTCTAACTATCTTTAGCGCCAGTATCATCCTGTCCCGGACAAGCAGCCTCATCATTGCCACCTTATGCAGTTTTATCTATTCTCTTCTCCTTACATTTCAATTCACGGGAGTCATAACGTATCCGTATCATTATTTTTCTGAAAGTTTTCAATTAAACCTGCCCTATGTCTCTCACACCATCTTAACCAACATCTTCGCTTTTTACCTTATCGC